>NZ_CAIKKU010000258.1 GCF_903828115.1 uncultured Thiodictyon sp.
AGAATCCGGGGCGCTACGATAACCACGATTACGACAACGACAACGACAACGACAACGACAACGACAATGGTGCTATAGGCAGCCCCGAAATGGAATCGTTTAACTTAGCGAACTGTTCCTAACCCTGTCCATTTCTACTCAAACCACTCTGACCGTGCGGCTTGGCGAAGCGCCAGTCTATTTACGTTCGCCGGCGTCCGGTGCCGGACTATCCTTGGGCGCGGCAACCTCCACATACCGGTCCCGTGCCGCCTTGGCGCGCGCGAAGACCTCAAGCAGGGTGTTGCCGTCGCCCAGGCGTATCGCCTGGGCCAGGTCCGTCAGTTCGACGCTGAAGCGCGCCAGCATGGCGGACAGGGCCTCGCGGTTGGCCATACAGATGTCCCGCCACATGACCGGGCTCGATGAGGCGATGCGGGTGAAGTCGCGAAAGCCCCCGGCGGCGTAGCGGAAGATCTCATCGGTCTCGTCCATGCGCGCCAGGGCGTCCACCAGGCCGTAGGCGAGCATGTGGGGCAGGTGGCTGGTGGCGGCCAGGACCTCGTCGTGGTGGGCCACGGACATGCGGCTGACCTCGGCCCCGCAGGTGCGCCACATCCAGTCGACCCGCGCGAGGGCCTCCGGGTCGGTCTCCGGCAGGGGCGTGAGGATGACCCGGCGCTGACGGTAGAGGGTCGCGAAGGAGGCATCGACCCCACTGTGCTCGGTGCCGGCGATCGGGTGACCCGGGACCAGGCGCGGCGGTATCCGGCCGAAGGCGGCCAGGGCGTCGGCGACCACGCTGCCCTTGACGCTGCCGCCGTCGGTCACGATGGCGTCCGCGCGCAACCGGTCCTTGATCGCCGTGAAGACGGCACGGATCGCGCCCAGGGGAACGGCGATGAACACCAGGTCCGCCCCCGCGACCGCGGCGGCGGGGTCCTGGTCGAAACGGTCGATCACCCCGATCTCCACTGCCCGCTCCAGGTTGGGCAGGGCGCGCCCGCAGCCGACCACCTCGTTGACCGCCCCGGCCGCGCGCAGGGCGCGGGCCAGGGAGCCGCCGATCAGGCCGACGCCGATGATGGCAAGTCGTTCAATCATAAGACCTTGACGATATCCTCAAGGGCCGCGAGCAAGCGGGCGTTGTCCGCCTCGAGGCCGATACTGATGCGCAGGTGATTGGGCAGGCCGTAGTTGGCGATGGGCCGCACGATGATCCCCCGGCGCAGCAAGGCCTCATTGATCGGAGCGGCCGTGCGGCCCAGGTCGACGGTGACAAAGTTGCCCACGGACGGAATATAGCCCAGTCCCAGGCGCTCGAAGCCGGCGGTGAGTTGGCTCATCCCGGCGCGATTGAGTTCCACCGAGGCCCGCACGTGTTCACAATCGCCGATGGCCGCCGCCGCCGCGGCCTGGGCCAGGCTGTTGACGTTGAAGGGGTGACGCACCCGGTTCAGCAGGTCCGCGAGGCGCGGGTCGCTGAGCGCATAGCCGACCCGCAGGGCCGCGAGCCCGTGGGCCTTGGAAAAGGTGCGGGTGACGATCAGGTGCGGGTGGGCGTCGAGCCACTGGGTGGCGTCCGGGAAGTCGGGCTCGCTGACGTATTCGGTGTAGGCCTCGTCGATCACCACCACGCAGGTCTTGGGCAGCCCCTCGATGAAGGTACGCAAGGGGTCCGCGGCGAGCCAGGTGCCGGTGGGGTTGTTGGGGTTGGCGATCCAGACCACCCGCGTGTGCTCGTTCACCAAGGCGGCCATGGCCGCGAGGTCATGGCCGTAGTCGCGCGCCGGGGCGATGCGGGCCGTAGCGCCCACCGCCTGGGTCGCGATCGGATAGACGGCGAAGGCATGCGCGGAGAAGAGCGATTCGGTCCCCGGCTGGAGGAAGACCCGCGCGACCATGTCCAGTACATCGTTGGAGCCGTTGCCGATGGTCACTGCCATGGGCGAGACCCGATGGTGGTCGGCGATGGCCCGGCGCAGCTCGAAGGCGGCGCCGTCCGGATAGAGACCCAACTCAGGCAGGGCGGCGGCGATGGCCTCGCGCGCCCGATGCCCGGGGCCTAAGGGGTTTTCATTGGAGGCGAGCTTGATGGTGCCGCTGATGCCCAGTTCCCGCTCCAACTCCGAGACCGGCTTGCCGGGGACATAGGGAGTAAGGCCCGCGATACCGGGGGCGGCAAGGGCGAGAAAGGGATTGTCTTGGTTGGTCATGCACTGGGTCCGGATGAGGAAAAAGGACTGCCTATAGCGCCATTTTCGTTGTCGTTGTCGTTGTCGTTGTCGTTATCGTTGTCGTTGTCGTTGTCGTTGTCGTTGTCGTTGTCGTTGTCGTTGGTCGTTGCCGTATCGTTGAAGCGATACAATTTGGGGTGCGAGAGCATCCAGGACGCTACGATAACCTCGATTACGATTACGACAACGACAACGACGCCGAGAGCATTTCCTGATGGACTTGCCTGATGGACGTGTTTAACCTATCAGTGAATCGTTCCTCATAGTACAGCAACCGGATAGGACCCGAGCACCTTGAACAGCAGCGAGGCCTGCTTGAGATGTTCCAAGGCCTCGGCCACCTTGGGGTCGGCCCGGTGGCCGATGATGTCGATGAAAAAGACATAGTCCCAGATCCCCCGCCTGGAGGGCCGGGACTCGATCCGGGTCATGTCGATGCCGTGCTGCGCCAGCGGCGACAGCAGTGCGTGCAGACCACCCGAGGCGTTGCGGCAGGAGATCAGCAGACTGGTCTTGTCCTGGCCGCTGGAGGGGGCGTCCTTGGGGCCGATCACCAGGAAGCGGGTGGTGTTGCCGGGTTCGTCCTCGATGCTCTGCGCGAGCACCGTGAGGCCGTAAATCTCGGCCGCCGGGAGCCCGGCCACCGCGGCACTCCCCGCCTCCTGGCTCGCCAGGCGCGCCGCCTCCGCGTTGCTGCCCACCGCCACGCGCTGCGCCTGCGGCAGGTACCGGTCCAGCCAACCCCGGCACTGGGCCAGGGACTGCTGGTGAGAGTACAGGGTGCCGATGGTCGTGGTATCCGCCTCCCGGCTCATCAGGTGGTGATGGATGCGTAGGCTCACCTCGCCGGTGATCAAGAGCGGCGAGGCGAGGAACATGTCCAGGGTGTGACTGATGACGCCCTCGGTGGAGTTCTCCACCGGCACCACCCCGTAGTCGCAGGAACCCGCCTCCACCTCCCGGAAGATCTCACCGATGGTCGCCATGGCGATGGTGTGCACCGAGTGACCGAACTGCTTGAGCGCCGCCGCCTGGGTGAAGGTCCCCGCGGGTCCCAGATAGGCGGCCCGCATGGGCTGCTCCAGCGCCAGGCAGGCGGACATGATCTCGCGGAAGAGCCGGGCCACCTCCTCGCCGTCCAGGGGACCCGGGTTCTTCTCCTTGATCCGCCTCAGGATCGCCGCCTCCCGCTCGGGGCGGTAATACTGGACCGGGCCCTCCTCCGGGCTCGGCGCGGGCAGCGCACCCGCCGGACCCGCCAGGGCGTTCTTGATGCGACCCACCTCCTGGGCACAGCGGGCGCGCTCGCTGATCAGGCGCATGAGCTCCATATCGATGGAATCGATGCGCTCGCGTACCTGGTGAAGTTGATCCGCGGGGCAGGCGGGCTGGTCCATGGCGTGAAATCCGTCAGTTGCCGAGACAGCGCACCGAGAGGACCCCCGCGATGGCGCGCAGTTGCGCGACCGTGGCCTCCGGGCAGCGCTGGTTCACGTCGATCAGGGTCACCGCCACGTCGCCGCGGGAGCGGTTGAGCATATCCAGGATATTGAGCTTGGCAGCGGCCAGGTCGGTCGAGATCTGACCCACCATGTTGGGCACGTTGCTGTTGACGATGGCCATGCGATAGCCGCCGTTGCGCGGCAGACAGATATCCGGGAAGTTGACCGAGTTGACGACGTTGCCGTCCTCCAGATAGTCGCGCACCTGATCGGCGACCATCACGGCGCAGTTGTCCTCGGCCTCCGCGGTCGAGGCCCCCAGGTGGGGCAGGGTCACCACCCGCGGGTGGTCCTTCAGCAGGTTGTTCGGGAAGTCGCAGCAATAGGCGTACAGATGACCCTCGTCGAGGGCGGCGACCACCGCCTGATCGTCCAGGATGCCTTCGCGGGAGAAATTGAGCAGCACCGCGCCTTTTTTCATGATCCTCACCCGCTCGGCGTTGATCATATGCCGCGTCTCATTGGTGAGCGGCACATGGAAGGTCACGAAATCGGAGCGCGAGAGGAGGTCATCGATACTGAGCGCCGGCTGTACGTCGCTCGACAACTGCCAGGCGCGCGCGATGGTGATGGTCGGATCATAGCCGACGACCTTCATCCCCAGGGCGCGGGCGGCGTTGGCCACCTTGACACCGATGGCCCCCAGACCGATGACGCCCAGGGTGCGGCCGGGTAGCTCGAAACCGACGAAGTGCTTCTTGCCCGCCTCCACCGCCTTGCCGATAGCCGCGTCGTCACCCGTGAGCCCGCGGGCGAAGTGCCAGGCCTGACCGATATTGCGGGCGGCGATCAACATACCGGCGACGACCAGTTCCTTCACCGCATTGGCGTTGGCCCCCGGGGCATTGAAGACCGCGATCCCGCGGGCGGTCATGGCCGGGACCGGGATATTGTTGGTGCCGGCCCCGGCGCGGCCGATGGCCTGCACCGTGTCCGGGATGACAAGGTCGTGCATCTTGGCCGAGCGCACCAGGATCGCGTCCGGGTGGGCGATCTCGGAGGCCACCTCGTAACGGTCCCGCGGCAGCCGGTCGAGCCCGGCCACCGAGATGTTGTTGAGCGTCTGAATCTTGAACATAGGAGGCTAACTGCGGCAATGAAGGTTGGTTAAGAAAGTACGTTAGTACGTTAGTACGTCAGTACGTCAATACGCTCCAGCCAGCGCAGGTCTTCTGCTACCGTACTCACGTACTAACGTACTCACGTACTTTCCTATCATCCGTGCGTGCGCTCGAATTCCTGCATGTATGCGACCAGGGCCGCCACCCCCGCCTCCGGCATGGCGTTATAGATGCTCGCGCGCATACCGCCCACCGAGCGGTGGCCCTTGAGCGTGGTGAGGCCCGCGGCCTTGGCGCCCTTGATGAAGGGGTCGTCCAGGTCCGGCGTGGGGAGCGTGAAGGGGACGTTCATCCAGGACCGGGCGTCCGGTGCCACCGGGTTCTGGTAAAAGCCGGAGGCGTCGATCGCACGATAGAGCAATTGCGCCTTACGCTGATTGATGACCGCCATCGCGTCCAGACCGCCCAGGTCCTTCATCCACTGGAACACCAGCCCCGCCAGATACCAGGCATAGGTGGGCGGGGTGTTGTACATGGAGTCGTTGTCGGCCTGGATCTTGTAATCGAGCATCGTAGG
This sequence comes from uncultured Thiodictyon sp., assembly GCF_903828115.1. Lineage (GTDB taxonomy): Bacteria > Pseudomonadota > Gammaproteobacteria > Chromatiales > Chromatiaceae > Thiodictyon. The sequence continues at coordinate 5,357 of NZ_CAIKKU010000258.1, forward strand.
GGTGCCGGCCAGGGGTTGGCCGATCAGGTCCTCACGCACGATGACGATGGTCAGCCCCGCCGGGCCTATGTTCTTCTGGGCCCCGGCGTAGATCACACCGAAGCGCGACACGTCGATGGGACGCGACAGGAGCGTGGAGGACATGTCCGCCACCAGGGGCGTGCCGCCGCAGTCCGGCACATAGGGGAACTCCACGCCCTCGATGGTCTCGTTCGGGGTGTAGTGGAGATAGGCGGCAGCGGACTTGAGCTTGAGCTCGGACTGCTTTGGTGCGCGGGTGAAGTGCTCGTCCTCGGTGGTGGCGGCCACGTTGACCCGCCCGTAGCGGCGCGCCTCGGCGATCGCCTTCTTGGACCAGGAGCCGGTGTTGAGATAGTCCGCCCCCTCGGCGCCGCGCAGCAGGTTCATCGGTACCATGGCGAACTGGGTGGAGGCCCCGCCCTGGAGGAACAATACCTTGTAATTGGCGGGGACGCCGAGCAGTTCACGCAGATCCGCCTCGGCCTTGGCGGCGATGGCCATGAACTCCTTGCCGCGGTGGCTCATCTCCGCCACACACATGCCGCTGCCCTGCCAGTCCAGCATTTCTTCCTGGGCCCGCAGGAGCACGGACTCGGGCAACATGGCCGGACCGGCGCTGAAGTTATACACGCGTGACATGCTAAATCTCCGCTCAACTGTCTGAAATGGTGGCCCCGCAAACACGGGGGCCGGGCCTAATCGGCAGGCGTTTCGCCCGCTTCGTCGTCCCCATCAGCGCCCGGTTCGGTGTCCGGGTCGTCTTCGTTGTTCAAGTCGTCGCTCGCAACGTCGCCCGGGTCGCCGTCGGCCGCCTCCCCGGTCTGGTCCGAACCCGTCCCATTCTCGCCCTCCAGGGCGACGATGCGCTCGACATAACGCAGTTTCTCCCCTGACCCCAGGCTGATCAGCTTCACCCCCTGCGCCGGCCGTCCCACGACCGGAATCTGGTCGACCGGCGTGCGGATCAGGGTGCCGCCCTCGGTGATCAGCATGATCTCGTCGCCGGGACGCACCAGCACCGCGCCCACCTGGGCGCCGTTGCGCTCGCTGCCGGCGATGGCGATGACGCCCTTGGTCCCGCGGCCCTTGGTGGGGAACTCGGCCACCGTGGTGCGCTTACCATAACCGTTTTCGGTCACGCACAGGATGGTCCCGGGCTCCGGTACCACCAGGGCGATGACCCGCTGGCCCTCGTCCAGCATGACCCCCCGCACGCCGTGGGCGCCGCGGCCCATGGCCCGCACATGGTCCTCGCTGAAGCGCACCGCCTTGCCGGCGGAGGTGAAGAGCATCAGGTCGCGCTGCCCGTCGGTAATGGCCACGCCGACCAGGACCTCGTCCTCATGCAGGTCGATGGCGATGATGCCGCGCGCGAGCGGCCGCGAGAACTCGGTCAGCGGGGTCTTCTTGACCGTACCGGCGCTGGTCACCATGAAGACGAAATAGCCCTCCTCATAGGCGCGCACCGGCAGCACCGCGTTGATGCGCTCCCCCTGCTCCAGGGGCAGCAGGTTGACCATGGGCCGCCCGCGCGCCCCGCGCCCGGCCTGGGGCAACTCGTAGACCTTGAGCCAGTAGACCCGGCCGCGGCTGGAGAAGCACAGCACCGTGTCGTGCGAGTTGGCGACGAAGATCCGGTCGATGAAGTCCTCTTCCTTGAAGGAGGTCGCGCTCTTGCCCTTGCCGCCGCGCCGCTGCGCCTGGTAGTCGCTGATCGGCTGGGCTTTGACATAGCCCTGGTGCGACATGGTCACGACCACGTCCTCGGGGGCGATCAGGTCCTCGAGCGTCAGGTCCGTATGGTCCACCAGGATCTCGGTGCGGCGCGCGTCGCCGAACTGGTCGCGGATGGCCACGAGTTCCTTGCGGATCACCCCCATCAACTGGTCCGGGTCCGAGAGGATCAGCAACAGGGCGGCGATCTGCTCCAGGATTTCGCCGAACTCCCCCAGGATCTTCTCCTGCTCCAGGCCGGTCAAGCGCTGCAGTTGCAGGTCCAGGATCGCCTTGGTCTGGCGCTCGCTCAGCCGATAGCCGCCGGCGACCATCCCGAAGGCGGCCTCGAGTTCCTCGGGCCTGGTCTGCTCCGCCCCGGCGCGGGCCAACATGCCGGTCACCGCCCCCGGCGGCCAGGTGCGGGCCATCAGGCCCTCGCGCGCCTCGGCCGGGTTGGCCGCGGCGCGGATCAGCGCGATCACCTCGTCCAGGTTCGCGAGCGCGATGGCATAGCCTTCCAGGATGTGGGCGCGATCACGCGCCTTGCGCAGTTGGAAGAGGGTGCGGCGGGTCACCACGTCACGGCGGTGGCGCAGGAAATACTCGAGCATCTGCTTCAAGTTCAGCGTCCGCGGCTGGCCGTCCACCAGCGACACCATGTTGATGCCGAACACACTTTGCATGGCGGTGTGCTGATACAGGTTGTTCAGCAGCACCTCGGGGTAGGCATCCTTCTTCAGCTCGATGACCATGCGCATCCCGTCCTTGTCGGACTCGTCGCGCAGCCCGTCGTGGGCGATGCCCTCGATCTTCTTGTCCTTCACCAACTCGGCGATCCGCTCCAGGAGCTTGGCCTTGTTGACCTGATAGGGCAACTCCGTGACGACGATGGCCTCGCGCCCGCTGCGCTTCTGGGTCTCGATCTGCGTGCGCGCGCGCATGACGCAGCGCCCGCGCCCGGTCCGGTAGGCCTCGCGGATACCGCGCACACCGTTGATCGTGGCCGCCGTCGGAAAGTCCGGACCCGGCACCAGGGCCATCAGGTCCTCGATGGTCGCCAGCGGGTTGTCGATCAGGGCCAGACAGGCGTCGATGACCTCGCGCAGGTTGTGCGGCGGGATATTGGTGGCCATGCCGACCGCGATGCCGGAGGAGCCGTTCACCAGCAGGTTCGGGAAGCGCGCCGGCAGGACCGTGGGCTCCTGCTCGGTGTTGTCATAGTTCGGGATGAAGTCGACGGTGTCCTTGTCCAGGTCGTCCAGCAAGGCGTCCGCCATGCGCGTGAGGCGCACCTCCGTGTAGCGCATGGCCGCCGGCGGGTCCCCGTCCACCGAGCCGAAGTTGCCCTGACCGTCCACCAGCAGGTAGCGCAGCGAAAAGGGCTGCGCCATGCGCACCATGGTGTCGTAGATGGCCGAGTCACCGTGGGGGTGATATTTGCCCATCACGTCGCCGACCACGCGGGCCGACTTGCGGTGGGCACGGTTCCAGACGTTGCCCTGCTCGTTCATGGAGAACAGCACCCGGCGGTGCACAGGCTTCAAACCATCGCGCACGTCCGGCAGGGCCCTACCGACGATCACGCTCATGGCGTAATCCAGGTAGGACTGGCGCATCTCGTCTTCCAGATTGATCAGGATAACTTCGCGGGCGAAATCAGGCATGGGTAGGACGGGCTTCCAGGCTGCGCAACGGCCGCTGCGGGATTTGCCCCGGGCGGCGGCTAGGGGGGTACGGATAAGACCCAGCATTGTAGCACGGGGGCCGCGCTCGGCCCCAGTGGGGTCGTTAGCACGATCAACCGCTGGGCGAGGGGGCCGCCGCGTGGTCGGCGTCCACCCCTGACGGCCACCGCGACATTGAGCGAGTCAAGCAGTTCGGTTAATCTTGCGCCAAGTCAGACCCAATCACCCACTGCCCAGGCGCCCGGCAGGGACCCTGCACCGACAGTGCCGCGGCTGGGACCTCAACGCCGCCCCGGCGGCCCGTCCGCGCCCAGGATGCCGGTTTTTTATGGACCGTCCGCCAGTCCCCACCACCAGACGGTCAACACCGATGCCGCCCGGGCGCTTGGACGCGGCGCGGCGCCAAGCCAAGCGCGCGGGTCTCGCGGCCGTCTCGCTGCTCCGTGGGCTCATCTGCGGGCTCCTGTGTGCCTTGTGGCCGCCCGCGGCCGCGGTCCAGGACCTGATCGTCAACCAGGATTCTGCCCATCGCCAAGTGACCCAAAACGAGGCCCGGCTCTACTTCACCCTACGCCTGCAACGGTGGCCCGACGGCCAGCCCGTGCAGACCTTCGTGCTGCCTGACGAGGACCCGCTGCACGTCGCCTTCACCAAGAATCTGCTCGGATTGTTCCCCTACCAATTGCGCAGCGCATGGGACCGGCAGGTGTTTTCCGGCACCGGCCAGGCCCCGACCAGGGTCGCCGACGAGTCGGAGATGATCCGGCAGGTGGCGACGACCCCAGGCGCCGTCGGCTATGCGCGTTCTGCGCCCCGAGACCCTCGGGTCCGCACGCTGGAGGTCCGCTGACATGGGTGTCCGGTACTTGATCGCGACCTGCAAGCCCCGCGCGCCAGCCAGGCGACGGGCGTTGCCCGCGCACCAGCGGGCCCGGGGTCTCAGCGCGGCGCTGCTCGCCGCCCTCCTGACGCTGCACCCCCTGTCCTCAAAGGCCGCAGAATCCGTCTGGACCAGCCTCCAACTCCATGGCTTCGCCGCCCAAGCCGCCATCGGCACCAGCGACAACCGCTGGTTTGCGCGCTACGACGGGGTCTCGTTCGACTTCACCGAGGTTGGCCTCAACGCCTCGCTACGCCCCCGGCCCTGGCTCCTGCTGGCGGGCCAGGTACTGGCGCGGCGCGCCGGTGAGATGTACGACGGGACCCCGGCCATCGACTTCGCCCTGGCCGATGTCAGCCTCCTGTCCTCGCCGCGGCAGCGCGCCGGCCTGCGCCTGGGACGCATCAAGAATCCACTCGGTATCTATAACGAGACCCGCGACGTCCCCTTCACCCACCCCGGCATCTTCCTCCCCCAGGTGGTCTACTTCGATAAGGTGCGTAATCTGGTCCTCTCCACCGACGGGGCCATGTTCTACGGTGAAACCGACGCCGGGCTCGGGACCCTGAGCCTGAACCTGCAAGGCGGGCGCGCGGTCATCGACACCAATGTAGAATGGGCCTACTTGGGCGCTGACTTCCCAGGAAATTTGGAGCCGGACGGCAATTCCTGGCTCGCCGGCATCTGGTTCAACTCCCGGTTAGAGCGCCTGAGACTCGGCGTCAGCGGCGTCTCGACGGCGCTGCGTTTCGACCCGTCCCGGCACGCGGGTTTCACCCTAGGCCCCGGCACCACCGACATCCTCTACCTGATCCTGTCGGCCCAATACAGCGCCGAAACCTGGACACTCACCTCCGAGTACGCCCGCGAGCCCTTACGGTGGAAGGGGTTCGGACCCTATTTCCCCGAGCTGCGGATAACCGGCGAAGGCTATTACGTCCAAGGGACCTGGCGCCCGCACCCCGCCATCGAACTGCTGCTCGACTATCAGGAGGGCTTTGCCGATCGCACTGACCGTAACGGCCGCGCCTACGCGGTCGCCTCCAAGGGGCTAAGCACGGCATCCCCCAGGTTCTCCCGAATCTTCAGCGCCGGCATCCGCTGGGATATCAACCAGCATTGGATGGTGCGCGCCGAATACCAACACCACCAAGGGGCCTTCATCCTGTCCTCCCGCGAGAACCCCGACCCCGGGCAGCTCGTGGAGCACTGGGACCTGTTCGCGGTGCAGGCGGTGTTTCGTTTCTGATCTGGAGTCCAAGGCTGAAGCCTTGGATTCCAGACGTTTTCTCTCATTCCAAAGATCCCTTTGGGGACGCGCCCGGATTCGCCAGCAGAGTTGTTATAGTCGCGCGGGGCCTTAATCATAACTCCGGCTACCTCGAGGGGGACATCCGTCGCGGCCGTCGCGCGGCGACGCCGTGGGAGCGGCTTCAGCCGCGACGAGGCCTCGCGGGTTACCCGAGCGTCGCGGGTCACTGCCTCTGCGTCTCTGCGCCTCTGCGTGATACCTCCTAAAGAATCTCACGCAGAGACGCGGAGACGCAGAGAAGAAGCGCGTAGGGTGGATAAGCGTAGCGCATCCACCACACCGCTGGGGTCGGTGGATGCGGCGCGATCCAACGTCGTGCCCGTTCCAGGCAGCGTGCTGCGCGCCTTATCCACCCTACAGGACTCGGCTGCCTCGCGGGAGCGTCGTCGCTTAACGCGCTCAGGGTCCAGCACGAGGCCCCGTCCATCGCATTGATACAAATTGATATTCCAGTTCGACTCCCGCACGGTTCCCAGCTTATCAGGCAGTATTGCCGCCGAATCGGGGACGAGACGGCGAAGGTGCCGCATAACGCCCGACTGGTGCGGCGGAACATCGCCTCAAGACCATTGACAGGCGGCGGATTTTTTGATCCACTATGCTGGGCCGGACGGTTTATGAGGTAGTTCGTCCGGCGAAATCTAGTTAGGCAACAGGCATATGAATAGCAATAGTCAACTCCGCCGATGCCTCCGCGCACCAATTCCAGAAATCGAAGGCGCCGCGAATTTATTGGAACAGGCTGTGATGGCGCATTTTGCTGGAAAACATGAAGAAGTGGTATATCTTCTTCATGAAGCAAATATGCCTGCTATTCGAGAATGGACAGAATCGCTTTGGGGGAAAAATAGTGCGTATGCGCCTACTGGTCCGTACTGGTCTGAAATACCAAACAAGGCCGAAATTTCATCGCGAATGCCCAGCAAATCCGTTCAGCAGGCACTCGTAGTTCGTGACGGGCATTACTGCAGATTTTGCGGAATCCAACTCGTGCGCAAGGAAGTCCGAGTGCGATTAAACACCCTTTACCCTAATGCACACCTCTGGGGTAGATCTAATTCTGAACAACATTCCGCTCTTCAATGCATGTGGCTACAGTACGATCATATTATTCCGCACTCACGGGGCGGCAGTAGCGACATATCTAATATGTTAATCACATGTGCGCCTTGCAACTATGGCCGCATGCAATACACACTTGAAGAAGCACAATTGGAAAACCCACTACTGCACGCACCAAGAATTGGTCCATGGCGCGGCCTTGAATTAATCAATTCATCCAAATAATTTATATGTTAAAAGGGCGTAAAGAGGGATAAGGGGCCAGGCTCAATTCCAAATCCTGCTTCTCGCTCCCCCACTCCGGCGCGGGATTGCCGCGCGGCCGCTTCGGAGGCGAGACGAGCTACGTGACGCTGGAGTCTCCATACTCCGGGCGGCACGGGGTTTGAAACCCCGTACCGCATTGTTGGAATCTTACGGCGCCATCGGGTTCGGCCAGGAGAAGAAATGCCGGACGGGGCGAATGCCGCGCACGGCATGGCAGGTTCACTTCTTAACCCTACACGACGATACTTTTGCTTCTCTTTTCTGATAACCCGCAAGTATTGCGGTTCGTTCCTCAGCCTAAATCTGGGGGCCGATCAACGGGGACTCATGATGCTGACAACAATAGAAGTGGAAATCGACAGCAGCGGGCACGTTCATGCCCTTGAACCCTTGCCCTTTGTCCTGCGCGGGCGTGCCTATCTGACCATGCTGCCGGACCCGGATGAGCGGCCCGACGTTGCGCCTGCCGCCAACCCCACCGCCGCGCGGGCACTGGAACTCCTTGCGTCACCGCGTTTCGCCCGGCGTCCACAGGCGGCGCCGGAGGAGGTACGGCAACGCATCGATACACTGCGTAACGGCTGGGATGACCGCTGATGAGGCGCGCTTATGTCGATTCGTGCAGCGTGTGCTCGACATGCAGTCGCCCACTCCAGCCTAGACCCCTTGGCGCTCGTCGTGACTGGCGCCGTTGATCTCGGCGAGGATATCGTCTATCGCAAGATGGTCGAAAAGTGCCGCGCGCTCCTCCGTGTAGTTTCCTGTACCGGTGGAAAACTGACCGATAAAGCGCATGGTATCGGCGGCCCCGATCTCACGGGCAAGCACATGCAGCGCTTGGTTGGTGATATCGGCTAAGGGTCTGGCTGGAATTGTCATGGATCAAGTATCTCGATAAGCTCCGAGGGGGAGTCGGCCCGCGTGGTCGCTGTGCTGGCCAACTTCGCCCGCCGTAGAAAGCGGTCATCGCAAGTGCAGAAATAATCCGCATGGCAGGTCGTGCGTTGGAGCAGCCAGCCGGGGATCAGCTTTCCGAACTTCAGACAGTTCGGGTACGCCGCCCGCCAGGCCGACGATCACCCGCAGACCGGCGACGACGACTGCGTCGGCCTGTTTTCACGCTGCCGCGCGACGCCTATAATCGCCCAATATTAGAGATTACCAATATACCGAGGAGTATCCCATGCCGACCTACGACTACCGCTGCAGCACCAACGGCCGCGTGCTGGAGGTCAGCCACCGCATGAGCGAGAGCTTGAGTACCTGGGGGGAACTGTGCCGCCAGGCCGGGGTGGAGACCGGGGACACCCCGGCGGAGGCGCCGGTCGAGCGCCTGGCGACCGGCGGCACCATCATCTCCAGCAGCAGCCGGGGCAGTGGTGCGGCACCCATGCCGCCCTGTGGGAGCGGCGGTTGCTGTGCGGGCGGGGTGTGCCCGATGCACTGATGCACTGATGCACCGCCACCGGGACCGGCGCCGCGCCCTAGCGCGGCGCCACCGGGACCGCCTTCGATTTTTCGCTTTGACGACGCGACGGTATTACCCCTAATATGGCGCGGCTTCCGGGGCGCGATCCTGCGCCCGGGAAGGACCGCGGCCGGGTGTCGGTGCCGACCGACCCGGCCGCTGACCGCCGCCCCCGCGGCCTGCACCGGCAGCGCGACGGCGGCCCACCGTTACCAACTGGAGTGATCCCTATGAGCTTCGACTTTCGTAAGGCCAACGTCGGCGATTCCGATCGCGCGGTCCGCGCCCTCCTCGGGTTCGGTCTGATCCTGGTCGGGTTTATGCACCATAGCCGGACCGTCGGCGTGATCGGCGTACTGCTGCTCCTCACCGCCTATCTGCGCACCTGCCCGGTCTATACGCTGATCGACTTCAAGACCAACCAGGGCGAGGCCCCGGCCGGCAAGTAGGCCACGGGACCGCCCGCCGACGTGCGCCGGATGGACCGCGGCGCCCGGCGGCGGGCACGCCACGGACCTCGGCCATCTCAGGACCCCGGCCCCATCATCCTCAACCGGAAACATCGCCATGAAATTCGACATCAAAAAGATCATGAAGGTCAACGTTGGCCAGAAGGATCGCGTGATCCGCGTGATCGTCGCCATCTTCCTCCTGATCGGCTTCTACAACAGCGGCTTCCAAAGCTGGATCTCGGCGCTGATCGCCCTGGCGCTGCTCGCAAGCGCCTACTTCCGCTTCTGCCCGGTCTACCTGCTCGGCGACATCAACACCTGCAAGGACCAGCCGCCGGCCGCCGGTTAGCGCGCGGGACCAGCCCCGGCCGGGTCAGCGGACCCGGCCCGGAGCCGCCGCCGCACCAGCGCGGGGGCGCGCGATCGGCGCCGGGAGCGATCAGAACTGATGTGTTAACACCTATCGCGTAGGGTAAGCATCGCGTATCCGACAGCGACCGGACGTTCCCACGGACCGG
>NZ_CAIKKU010000259.1 GCF_903828115.1 uncultured Thiodictyon sp.
GTCGTTGTCGTAATCGTAATCGGAGAAACGATGCAATTTGGCGTGCGAGAGAATCCTGGGCGCTACGATAATCTCGATTACGACAACGACAACGACAACGACAACGACAACGAACATGGCGCTATCTTGGTTAATAGCGCCTTATTGTGACCCCGGAGGAACTGCGTGGACGTCGAACTCGTTGAAATCCAGGAATTCCTGGCCAGCCACCCGCCCTTCGACAAACTGCCGCCGGAGACGCTGGAGCGCCTGCCCAAGCGGCTCTCGGTGCGCTATATCCGCCGCGGCAGCGTCTTTCCGCCGTTGGACGCGGATCAGCCCTATCTCTATATCTTGAGACGCGGGGCGGTGGAACTGCGCGACGCCCAGGGGGACCTGGTCGGCAAGCTGGCCGAGGGCGACCTCTGCGACATGGCCTGTCGGCTCGGCGGGAATGCCGTGCCGATGAAGGGCAGCACCGCCGAGGACACCCTGGTCTATTTGCTGCCCTGTACGGATCTGACGGCGCTGCGCGCGCAGCACGCCCACTTCGCGGAGCACTTCGATCAATCCGTCGCCCATCGGCTGCGCCGGGCCCTGGACGCGGTGACCAATGCCCCGGCGTCCGGCGCCGGCCTCATGACCCTGCGGGTCGGCACCCTGATCAACCGCGCGCTGGTCACGGCCACCCCCGAAACCAGCATCCGCGAGGCGGCGCAGGTCATGGCCGAGCACAATATTTCCTCGCTCCTGATCATGGTCGGGGAGCACCTGGCGGGGCTGATCACGGACCGGGACCTGCGCAAGCGGTGCCTCGCCGCGGGGCTGCCGAGTGATCGGCCGGTGCGCGAGATCATGACCGAGCGGCTGGAAACGGTGAACGTGGACACCCTGGGTTTCGAGGCCCTGATCACCATGACGCGGCTCAACGTACATCACCTGCCGGTGATGTCGGGCGGCAAGGTGGCAGGCATCCTCTCGACCACGGACCTGACGCGCTTCCAGAGTTCCAACTCGGTCTACCTGGTGGGCGACGTCCATCATGCGAAGGACCTGGATACGCTGATCGAGATCAGTTCCAAGGTCGGCGAGTTGCAGGTGCACATGGTCAACGGCGGGGCCACCGCGGATCAGGTGGGGCAGGCGATCAGCGCCATCACCGACGCCATCACCCGGCGCCTGCTGGAGATCGCCGAGGCGCAATTGGGGTCACCCCCGGTTCCCTATGCCTGGATGGTCGGCGGCTCCCAGGCGCGGCGCGAGCAGACCTCCTATTCGGATCAGGACAATGCGCTCTTGATCGCCGACCATATGAAGCCGGAGGACGACGCCTATTTTGCCGCGCTCGCGAGCATCGTCAACGACGGACTCAACGCCTGCGGCTATGTCTATTGTCCAGGCGACGTCATGGCCAGAAATCCCAAATGGCGCCAGACGCTGCGGATCTGGAAGAAATATTTCAACACCTGGATCCAGCGCCCCGAGCCGATGGCCCTGATGCTCTCCAGCGTCTTCTTCGACCTGCGCCCGGTTCATGACCCCGAGGGCCTGTTCGAGGAGATCCACGACCAGGTGCTGAACCTCTCCAAGGACAATCGGATCTTCATCGCCTACATGGCCGCGAACGCCGTCAAGAATCGCCCGCCCCTGGGGTTCTTCCGCAATTTCGTCCTGATCCAGGGCGGTGAGCACGACCACACCTTCAATATCAAGCACCGGGGGATCGTGCCGATCATCGACCTGGCGCGGGTCTATGCCCTGTCGAGCGGCATCACCGAAACCAACACCCTGGAGCGCCTGCGCACCGCCGCCGGGATCAATGCCCTGAGCAAGGATGGCGCGGCCAATCTCAGCGACGCGGTGGAGTTCGTCGGAACCTTGCGGGTACGCCACCAGGCGGGCCAGTTGCGGCGCGGGGAGAAGGCGGACAACTTCCTCTCCCCCGATGAGCTCTCGCCCTTGGAGCGTGGACACCTGAAGGATGCCTTCCTCCTGATCAACGCCATGCAGGAGTCGCTCGCCCAGCGCTACCAGACCGGTCGGATCAACTAGATGGATCAACCAGACGGATCAACGAGACGGATCAAATAACCGCGTGTTCTTCGTCCCCTCCTTTCTCGACTGGCGCCGCCAGTGGCAGCGCCTGCGCGCCCGGCCGGGGCCGCTGCGGGATTACCTCGCCCACCGCTTGCCGCGCACCGACCAGGATTGGCGCGCGGCCGATTATCTGGCCATCGACCTTGAGACCACCGGGCTCGACACCGAGCGGGACCTGATCCTGAGCGTCGGCTATGTGGTGATGCACGGCAACCGGATCGATCTGGCGAGTGCCCGCCACCGGGTGGTACGGATCGACCGCCGGATCCCGGAGGCGAGTGCCGTCATCCACCAGATTACCGACGACCAATCCGCCGGCGGTCTGGAACTGGCGGACGTGCTGGCGGAACTGCTGCCGGTGCTGGCGGGCAAGGTGATGATTGCGCATCACGCGACCATCGAATGCGGCTTCATCGGCAATGCCTGTCGGCGTCTGTGGCGGGCCGGGCTCCCGGTGCGGGTGGTCGACACCCAGGTGGTGGCGCACCGCACCTTCGAGCGGCGCCAGACCGCCTTCAAGAGTTCTGACCTGCGCCTGCACTCCCTGGGGGAACGCTACAACCTGCCGCGTTACAGCGCCCACAACGCGCTCAGCGACGCCCTGGCCGCCGCCGAACTCTTCCTTGCCCAGGCGGCCTACCGGGAAACGGGGGACTGGCTGCCGCTCAAGAAATTCCTGTGGTGAGGCGCCAGGATCGCCATCGCTTCAACTCCCAGGTCGACCCCGGACGACGCCAGCCGATTGTAGGAATTTACGGACCATGACCTTGCCGACCATCTTCGATCTGTGCGAACCGCGCCAGGACGTGCTCCAGGGGACCATCTCGGAGTCGGACTTCGCCGCTGACCTCGCTCAGGTCCTGCGTGGCGACGCCCCCAAAGAGTACCTGGACCCGGTCAGGTTCTTCGCCAACACCCACCCGACCCGGGGACTGAAAGACCTGCTGCGCAACGTCTGCCTGCGCCTGACGGGCAACCCCCACCAGGTGGCGTCCATCTTCCGGCTGGACACCAACTACGGTGGCGGCAAGACCCACGCCCTGATCGCCCTGACCCATGCCATCAACGGGATGGCCGGTGTGCCGAACGCCGACGAATTCCTGGACCCGGCGTTGCTGCCAACGGGCAAGGTCCGGATCGCCGCCTTTGACGGTGAGAACGCCGACCCCTTGAGTGGCCGCTCCCTGGAGCCCGGGCTGCTCGCCTATACCCCCTGGGGCGAGATCGCCTATGCCCTGGCCGGTCGGGACGGGTACGAGCGGGTGCGCCGCAGCGACGAGCAGGGCGGCGCACCCGGTGCCGCAACCATCCGGGAGTTGTTCGGGGGCGAGCCGACGCTCATCCTCATGGACGAGCTCTCGGTCTACCTGCGCAAGCTCAAGGTCCCGGAACGCGAGGCGGCGGGCGGCCAACTCACCGCCTTTCTCAGCGCCCTGTTCAAGGCCGTGGAGAGTTCGCCGAACGCTGTGGTCGTCTACACCCTGGCCATCGGCAAGGGCGGAAAGGCCACCGACGCCTACAGCGACGAGAACCAATTCATCGCCGACAAGATGGAAGAGGCCGAGAGTGTCTCGGCCCGGAAAGCAACACTGCTCAATCCCACGGAGGAAGACGAGACGGTCAAGATCCTGCGCCGTCGGCTGTTCACCCGGATCGACGACGCCGGGGCCGCGCCCGTGATCGAGTCCTACCGGCACCTGTGGGAGCAGCACCGAGACCAGTTGCCCCCCGCCGGTGTCGGCGATTCCCGGTTTGACACCTTCGCGGCGGGCTATCCACTGCACCCCGAACTCATCGACACCCTGCGCGAAAAGCTGTCGACCCTGAGCAATTTCCAGCGGGTGCGGGGCATGCTGCGACTACTCGCCCGCAGCGTCGGCCGGCTCTGGGAGCAGCGCCCCGCGGACGCCTTCGCCATCCACCTCCACCACCTGGACCCCGGCTTCGAGCCCATCCGCCAGGAGATCGTGACCAGACTCGGTCAGCGCCAACTCGTTCCCGCCATCAAGGCCGATGTCGCCGCCGTCCCGGGCGACCAAAGCGCCCTGGCCCAGCAACTCGACGCCGAGCATTACCAGGGGCTCGCCCCCTACGGCTCCTACCTGGGTCGGGCGATCCTGTTCCATACCCTGGCCTTCAACGAAAACCTCAAGGGTGCGACCCCCGAGGAGTTGCGCTACTCCATCCTCTCCCCCGGCACGGATCTCAGTTTCATCGACGATGCCCGCCGACGCTTCGTCCAGGGCTCGGCCTATCTGGACGACCGCCCGAACCTGCCCTTGCGCTTCTCCGCCGAGGCCAACCTGACGCAGATCCTGCGGCGCGAGGAGCACCGCGTCGACCCCGGGGAGGCCCGCGCCCAGCTCAACGACCGGATCAAATCCATCTTCGGCGGGGCCGTCTTCAACCTCCACCCCTTCCCCGGCGGTCCCTACGACGTATCGGACGATGCGGGCGACGGCAAGCCGGCCCTGGTCCTGCTGGGTTACGACGCGGTGGAAGTGGCGGGCGACAACCTGGCGATCCCGGAACTGGTGGGCCGCATCTATGAGTACAAGGACGTGGCGGGGGGGCTGCGGAAAAACCGCAACAACCTGGTCTTCCTGCTGGCCGATCAGGCCCGCAAGGAGGAGATGAAGCACAAGATGGTCCGGCGCCTGGCCCTGAACGAGTTGCGCCGCCCGGAACGCCTCAACGAATTCCCTGCGCACCAGCAGGACAAGATCAATGGGTGGTACCACGGCTCTGAGTCGGACCTGGCGGTGGCGATTCAGCAGTGCTACAGACATGTGCTCTACGCCTCCAAGCACCGCATTGAGGGGGCCAACCTGGACCTGGCGCACACCGCCATCGACATGCAGGGCGCCTCGAACAAACCCGGGCAGGGCCAGAAGCAGGTGATCGAAATCCTGCGCGCCAACAACAAGCTGCGGCTGCCCGAGGACGATCCGGACTCGCCGACCTATATCCGCGACCGCACCCCGCTCAAGAAGAAAGGCACCATCACGACCGCCGCCCTGCGCGCCGAGTTCCGGAAGGACCCGGCCCTGCCCATCCTGGTCGGCGACGACTGCTTTGTGAAAGGCATCCGCCGCGGCATCGAGCTGGGCGAGTACGTCTACCAGAGCGGCGATCTCACCTGCGGCATGGGCGATCCCTGGGCCAGTATCCATATCGACGAGCAGTCCTTCGTCCATACCTCGGCTTACGCCAAAGAAAAGGGCATCTGGCCGAAGGTGGCAGAGCCAACGCCCGTCCCCGGATTCGGCACGGGGACGGCCACCGGCGGCGCGACGGCAGGCACCAGTGACGAAACAACGGGCGGCACCGGCATGGGCACGGGCAAGCCGGACAGCACGGGTGGAACCGGGCCGACCGGCGGTACCGGCAAGACCGTCGATCCCCCGCCCCAGTCCAACACACTGACCGAGGAAGGCGTCCTCAAGGAGGCCCTCACCAAGCTCTGGGAGCGGGCGCGGGCACGCAAGTTCACCCATATCCGCGCCATCGAGTTGCGGCTCTTCGACGCCACCGACGCCTTCCGCCTCCTGGGTCTGGTCGCGGCCGTTCAGGGCGCCACGAAACAGGTCGCCTTGAGCGGCAGCTATGTGACCACGGACGGCGGCACCTTGGAGCTCGAATTCAACGGCCCGCCCACCGATGCGCAACCGGTGAAGGACTTCCTGGACCCCCAACTGCGCGCGGCCAAGGAAAAGGTGGTCGAAGCCCGCTTCGACATCCGCTTCGATGACGCCGGACTCGCCCTCGCGGGCGA
The DNA here is from genome assembly GCF_903828115.1 of uncultured Thiodictyon sp. Lineage (GTDB taxonomy): Bacteria > Pseudomonadota > Gammaproteobacteria > Chromatiales > Chromatiaceae > Thiodictyon. The sequence goes on from NZ_CAIKKU010000259.1 coordinate 5,852, forward strand.
CGCCGCGGAAAAACTCGGCGAGCGTCTGACCCGCTTCGGCACCGGGGCGGCCTATGTGTCCATCACCGCCGAGGGCAGTGCATGAGTGCCTTGCCCGCTCGTTTGCCCGATGAACGGCCGGCCGCCGCCATGCCCAGGTATGAGCTGTGGGTCCGCACCCACGGGCCGGATAACCTGGAGATGGAGGTCTGGCAGGTACCGGCCCCGGCCACCCCCCACATCAAGA
>NZ_CAIKKU010000260.1 GCF_903828115.1 uncultured Thiodictyon sp.
CTAAACCCCGCCTAGCATGGGATGCGTAGTTTTTCCTCTTCCGGATCGAGGCTCGTTCGGGTCCAAAGCCGGTCGGCGATCGCAAACGGCTCGAGGTTGATCGTCTTCGCAAAGTCGCGCACGCGCGTGATCAGTTCCTCGGCGGTGGCGTGACAGTGATGATAGGTGACATCCTCGCGTAACCAGCGCCACAGGGCTTCGACCGGCATGAAATCAGGGCTATAACTGGGTAGCGGCAGCAGCGTGATGGCCAGTTCCGCGGCCAGCGCCACCACGGCGCCAGCGCGATGATAAGACGCCCCATCCCAGCTCAGGACGATCTCGCGGGTCGGCTCGCACTCACGCAGCCGGTGCAAGACCGTCAGCGTGTGATCGGTGTTGCCGCGGGGGAAATCCCAGATCGCCACCTGGCCGTGGTTGTAGAAATACAGGCCGTAGAAGCTCACCTTGGCCGACAGGCCAGGGGTGTGGGAGCCGACCCACAGGCGCTCCCCGACCGGCGCCCAGCCATACCCCAGATCGGCTTCTTGATGGATGTGGGCTTCATCCACATAGACGATTAACGGCGGTTCGTCCTTCAGGGTGCGTGCCAACAGCGCTTGCAGTTGCACGACGAAAGCCTCGCGCGCGGCGGTCGTGGCACGGTTGAGCAGCGCCTTGGCCTTTTTCCAGGAAAATCCGAGGCGTTTGAGCGCCTGGCGGAGCGTTTCCCGACTGATTTGATGCCCAAACTGCGTCCCGATCCACGTCACCAGTCGCTTGAGGGTCCAGCGCGGCGGCGCCGTGTGTTGCTCAAGCGCGCGGCTTGGTATCAGCCGCCCGGTCTCCAGGTCCTTGTCCACTGCGGGCGCGGCGGCGGCGGCGAGTCCCGCCCGCAGCAGCGCGTCAAGCGCCTGCTCTTTCACCGGGCAAAAAAAGGGGGTGAGACCACCCGTGTGTTGAAAGACCAGCCCTTCGGGACCGGCTTCGTTATACCAGTGCACCCAACGCATCAGCGTTTGCGCATGGTGCGTCGTTCCCCGCGCAACCGCCGTGATGCCATGTCCCTGCTGGGTCAGTTCGTACAAGGCCAGGAACCGTTCACGGGTGCGCGCATGGGCCGCCGTCAACGCTTCAACCCGCAGGTCCTCAGGGGTTTGATTCCACTTGGCGAGATCCAATTTCAGCATACACTTAACGCCTGGCTTTGTGGGTGGCCTCACCGCCTGACGAAATTCCGGGTGCGGGGCTCAACCTTAGCACAAAAACTACACGTTCCGCTCTGGACGCGGTTTAGTATAGTCATCAATGGCCGCGCGGGGAGCGCGGTATCGGAGTTGGCCGCGGCGCCGCATCGCGGCCGGAGGCATCTCCCACAGGGACCTTTCATGTTCCGGGGTAACGGACGAGTCTTCGTGGCCGTTGGCCGGTCGGGCGCGAGCACCGTGGATTCCAGTCGGACGGGTCGGGAACCCCCACCGGCTGAAGCCTCGACCTCCGGTTGCCGCTCGCCGGCTGCCGCTTGCCGGGCGACGCCGCACTCACAGGTGCCATGGCGGCACAGGTCGGTTATGCTATCCGTCATTGAAAATTAACACGGAACCGGTCCGGCAACGGCACCGGCCTGACCACCGACATGGCAACGACACCGACCCCTGATCCCGTCTCCCCCGCCCTGATCACCACGCTGGGACCGAGCGCCCGCCGCCGCCGGCTGCGGATCGGCGCCCGGGTCGCCCTGGCGGCGCCGCTGCTGGTGGCGCTCGGCGCCTGCACCCAGATGGCGAACTTCGTCGCCAAGCCCGAGCCCAGACCCAAGGACGCCGCCGCGGCCGGGCCCCAGGTCGCGGCCAAGCCCGCCGCGCCCGCGGAGGTGGAACCGGGACCGATCCCGCAGCCCCAGGAGAAGCCCAAACCCGGCAAGCTCTACGAGTGGGACGGCGGGGACCGCAAGCTCACCCGGATCATCGTCAATACCGACGAGCAGAAGGCGCGCTTCTATGTCGGGGACGAGCAGGTCGGCTGGACCACAGTCGCCTCCGGGCTCAGCTCGCATCCGACCCCGGTGGGTCACTTCGAGGTCCTGGAGAAGTCCGCCAACAAGCGCTCCAATCTCTACGGCAAGGTGGTCGGCAAGGGCGGCCGGGTGCTGAGCAGCAATGCCAAGGCGGGCCGTGATCAGTTCCCGTCGGGGGCACGCTTCGAGGGCGCCAGCATGCCCTACTACCTGCGCATCACCTACGACGGCGTGGGCCTGCACGCGGGTCCGATCCCGCGCCCGGGCCACCCCGCGTCCCACGGCTGCATCCGTCTGCCGGCCAAGTTGGCCCCCGTGCTCTTCGAGCACGTCGGCGTCGGCACCCAGGTCAGCGTCGTCGGCAGCGGTCCGGATTACGGCAATTACGCCGCCAAGCAACGCGCCTATGCCGCCGAACGGCTCGCCAAGGCGCAGGAGCGCAAGGAGGTCGAGGCGCGTGTCCGCGCCCAGACCACGGCCGCGAGCGACGCGACGGCCCCCGCGCCCGGCCCCGCCGAACCGGTCATCGCCATGGCCGAGCCCGCCGAGCGCCCCGCGGCAAGCCCCATCGCCAAGCCCGAACCCGCCGCCGCGCCGCGCCCAGAACCGGCCAGCCGAACACTGGAGACGCCGCGCGAGCGCGCACCCGCCGCCACGCCGCGCCGCACCGCCGAGGCAACCGTCTCCCGGCCGCGACCCGCCGCGACCCGCGTCCGGCCGGCGCGCGCC
>NZ_CAIKKU010000261.1 GCF_903828115.1 uncultured Thiodictyon sp.
CGTTGTCGTTGTCGTAATCGAGGTTATCGTAGCGCCTCGGATTCTCTCGCACGCCAAATTGCATGGCTTCTCCGATTACGATTACGACAACGACAACGACAACGATTGTGTTGTGTTTAGCCTGTTTTTGAATCCTTACTTACCACCAGCGGCGCGCAACCTGCCAAGCACCGCTTCACCCGTTCACCGCGCCCCATCGCTTCGGGGTCGCCCACAGGAGATTACCTTGCTGAATCCACTGCCTGAATATATGGGAGAGGTACCCAACATCAGCGGCCAGGAGGCCAAGGTCGCCGAGGTCGTCGCCGCCGGCCGGGCCAAGCCGCTGTACGCCCCGCGCGGGGGCCTGGATCTCGCGAACATCAGGGCCGCCGCCGCCATTGCGCTGCATCAGCACCAGCCCTTGATCCCGGCCGGCGGCGGGGACCTGCACACCGCCGCCCTGATCAGCAACCTGCAATACATGATGGAGAACCAGGGAATCGGCGACAGCTACAATGCCCCGGCCTTCATCTGGTGCTACCGGCGAATGGGCGAGTTCATTCCCCAACTGGTCGGCGAGGGCAAGTCCCCCCGCGTTATGCTGGAATACTCCGGCACCCTGCTCCACGGCCTGCGCAAGATGGGCGAACACCACGTCATCGACGCGCTCAAGACCATCACCTGCAACCCGGACTACAGTTGGACCGTCGAATGGCTGGGCATGCCCTGGGGCCACGCGGTCGCGCCCTCCACCCCGGAGCAGGACTTCCGGCTACATGTACGCGCCTTCCAGCACCACTTCGCCGCCATCTTCGGCTGGGAGGCCCTGGAGCGGGTGCGCGGCTTCTCCCCCTCGGAGATGGCCCTGCCCAACCACCCGGATCTCGCCTATTCCTTCGTCAAGACCCTGGTCGACTGCGGCTTCCAATGGGTATTGATTCAGGAACACACGGTCCAGCAGGTCAGCAACGGCCGCAACCTGGAGCGTCCCCACATCCCCCACCGGCTGGTCTGCACCAACTCCCAGGGCGAAACCGCCAGCATCACCGCCATCATCAAGACCCAGGGGTCCGATACCAAGCTGGTCGCCCAGATGCAGCCCTGGTACGAGGCCCAGGGGCTCCAGCGGGTCGAGTTGGCCGGCCGCTCCATCCCGCCGCTCGTCACCCAGATCGCCGACGGCGAAAACGGCGGCGTCATGATGAACGAGTTTCCCGGCAAGTTCATGGAAGTGGCACGCACTGCCAGCCACACCGACGTGCCCATGATGAACGCCAGCGAATACCTGGAGCATCTGCATTTCGGCATGGGGCTCGAGGAGACCGACTTCCCCGCCGTCCAGCCCCTCTTCCACGACCGCATCTGGGCGCGCATGAAGCCCGGCGACGGCCCCGAGGTCCTGGCCAAGGTGATTGCCGAACTGAAGCAGGAAGACGGCCGCTTCCACATGGAGGGCGGCAGTTGGACCAGCAACCTCTCCTGGGTCCAGGGCTATGACAACGTGCTCGGACCCATGGAAGAGGCCAGCGCCCTCTTCTATGAAAAGGTTCTCAAGGCCGGTATCCCCACCGACGACCCGCACTACCGCAACGCCCTGTTCCACCTGATGGCCTCCCAAACCAGTTGCTTCCGCTACTGGGGCCAGGGCGAATGGACCGACTACGGCCGCGAGATCTGCCGCCGGGTGCAGGAGATCATCCGCTACGACTTCGGCTAGCCGGGCGCCGCTCCCGCGCCCGCGGGAGCGGCGCCTTATCGCACGACCTACCGGCGGTAATGGCCTACGCCGTTGACAAGAGCAGCAACAGGTGCTCGACTGATGCTGGTTCAACGATCTGAGCAGACC
>NZ_CAIKKU010000262.1 GCF_903828115.1 uncultured Thiodictyon sp.
TGAAGACGTGTGGTGTTCGCAAAGTGTTCGTGGCATAGGAAAGGGACACGGCATGTAGCCTTGGGAGCAGTCCAGATGTAGGATTTGCCCGATGCATCAGTAAGTGCGAATATTAGCAGAACTTGATGCGATTGCCCTGGCCATCCCCGGGACTGCAACCCATCTGGAAGTCGCCGCCGGGGATCTTGACCATCCCTTGCGCGATGCTGTCGCCGGCGCGCTGTCGCGCCGCCTGCGCCGCGGCCTCGGCCTTTGCGGCGACCTCGGCCGCCGCCTTGGCTTCAGACTCCGCCTTGGCCTTCGCCTCCGCCGCCGCCTTGGCTTCAGACTCGGCCTTCGCCTTTGCCGCAGCCTTGGCTTCAGACTCGGCCTGCGCCTTCGCCTCAGCCGCCCGCTGCTGCTCCAGCTTGCCCTCCAGCAACCGTCTGGCCCCCTGCATATCCGCCTCGGTCCAGGCCGCGACCTCGCCGACCAGCACCGCCAGCCCCGCCAGGATGCCAAGACCAAGCCCCAGTACCGAAGGTTTCACCGACCACCCGTCCTGCCTGATGTCATCACGGCCAACCCCGTCAAAAAAATGGGGGCGCCCCTTTCGCATGACGCTACTTGGGCCACCCCCCGCCTCCCTGGCAAGACTATTCGTCCGTTCCGCCCTGACCGGACTGGAAGCCGGCTCATGGACACCCGCGCGCCACGCCCCCCGCGGCGCCAACCGCGGGGGTTCCGGGCAGCGGCACTGAAGGCCACGCGGGCAGACTGGGCCAGCCGCAGACCGAGCCTTTCGTTGCGGTTGTCGGGAGTGTTCCTGTTGCGGTTCGAGACGCGCGTGTTCCTTGCGTTGTTGTTCCAGGAACCGCCGCGCAACACCCGGCCAGCGGTGGGGCCGACCCCCGTCCGACGATGTACCAGCCATCGCGGTAAAACGCAACCGGGCCGAAGATCGCCAGGCGCAGGCCCAGGGTCTCGGCGTGGCGGGCGTGGCCGATCCAGCCCTGCACCCCCGGCAGGAGGTCGGCCCATTCGATGCGTCCCTCCCGATAGAGACGCAGCAGGTCGCGAAAGCGCCGCCGGAAGCGATAGCCGTTGTCGTTACGCAGCCAACGGCGCTGCCGCGAGACGCGCAAGCCCAGCACGTCCACCGCCTCGCTGGTACGCTGGACCCGCACCTTGCGCGGGTGCAGGCGCAGGCGCAGCCCGGCCAGGTACTCGTCGCAGGCCGCGCGGGTCGCCCAGAGCTCGGCCAGGTCATCCCCCAGGATGTAGAGGTCATCGACATAGCGCAGGTAGGCCGGCACCCGCCGGGTCTCCAGCAGCCAGTGGTCGAAGCCGTCCAGGTACAGGTTGGCGAAGAACTGGCTCGTGAGGTTGCCGATCGGGATACCGCGCGGGCGCTCCAGCGGGGTCAGGAGGTCGTCGCCGGGAAAGGGCGGCTGCGACTCGCTACCGGGCGGGGCGCCGTCGATGATGCGATCGAGCAGGGCCAGCACCCGTTGGTCCTTCAGGTGGCGGCGCAGGGTCTCCTTGAGGATGCGGTGATCGATGCTCGGGAAGTAGCGGCTGATGTCGAGCTTGAGCACATAGGCATAGCGCCGTGCCCACTGCTGGTAGCGGTCCACCGCGGCATGGACGCCCTTGCCGGCGCGGCAGGCGTAGCTGTCGCGGATGAAGCGCCGGTCGATGGTGGGTTCGATGCACTGCATCAGGGCGTGGTGGACCACCCGGTCGCGGAAGGGGGCGGCGGCGATCAGGCGCGGCTTGCGCTCGTAGACGGTGAACAGGCGATAGGCGCCGGGGCGGTAGCTCCCGTCCTCTAGTTCGCGCTGCAGGGTGAACAGATTGGACTCCAACCGAAGGGCGAAGTTCTGCACATCGGGACGGGTGCGCTTGCCCCGGCGGGCGCGCCGGTAGGCCCCGAACAGGTTCTCGAAGGCGACCAGGCGCGGCCAGACGCCGCCCAGCCGCTTCATGGCGCGGGCGCCTGGCGGCTGCGCAACCAGGCGCCGATCTGGCGGCCGATATCGTTCATCAGGCGTGCCCCGTACTCGTATTGGCGGAAACCGATGACCTCCAGTTCATGGGCGACACGCCACAGGTGACGCAGGATCTCCAGGTCGCGATTGGCGCGCTGCAACAGGGCGCTCTTGTCGTGGGTATAGGCGGCCGCGACCAGCAGCCGCAGCAGGTTCAGGACCCCCGTCTCCAGTTGGGCGCCCAGCGTGAAGCGCCGGGTGCGCGGGAAGTCGTCCAGGCGCGGGATCAGCCATTTCAGCAGGTCGTGGCAGGATTCCACCACACCGGCCGTGGTGGGTGCCTTGGTTGGGGGACGGGGGGGAGCGGGCATCTTGGGTCAACCCATGCGGGCGGAGACGGGGGGCGCGCCGCGGCGGTCGAGGCGGCAGCGAGGTTCAAGCGCGGCGGGACGCCGCTCCCACGGATCAGGCGTGGTCGCCGTCGCGCGGATCGCGGCGACGCTCGACCCGCTCCAACCGGTCCGCCAGCCGGTCATAGCGCAGGTGTTGATCGGCCGTGTCGGCCTAAGACGACGCCTGGTCGCGCTTCAGGCCGGCGACCGCGCCTTCAAGGTTGGCCAGGCGTTGCTTGATCTCCCGCACGTCGTCCTTGATGGCGCCCACATCGGCACGGATGGCCCGCAGGTGCTCCAGAACCAGATTGTCGACTTTGTCGGTCATAAGGTGGCCTCTCGACGGTCAGTAACGGTTGTGCTGGAGTCCAAGGCTTCAGCCTTGGCGCCCCCAATCCAAGGCTGAAGCCTTGGACTCCGGGTCGCGGGGGGGCGGCGCATTCTCCCATAGTCTAAGCACTTGGGCGACGAGGGCAAACCAGAACCGGAGGTCGAGGCTTCA
>NZ_CAIKKU010000263.1 GCF_903828115.1 uncultured Thiodictyon sp.
CGTGACATCATCTCCGGGATCATCACCATACCCTTTATGTCACGCCCTTTCAGGGCTTGGCTCAATTGAACCCTGAACCCAGGGCGTTGCCCTGGGCTGGTATGTTCGACCCCGTTGGGGTCGCTCCGCACGACGGTGTGGAGCCCGGCTGTCGTTCATACCAGCGCCCTCAACCCCGCCTCCCGAACCGCCGCGCACCGCCACACCAGCCGCGCCCGTGCCGGTACCCCATCCGCCCGTAGCAGATTGGTCCAATAGAGCCGCCGCAGGAGCGGGTCTTTGATCCAATCCCGGTAGGGTCCCAGGTCATCCTGGTCGAGCAGCCCCAGCAGCACCGCGGCCCGCCCTGGGTCCTGGCCGAGCACACTGAAATGGGCGGCGATCTGACCGGACAGCCTCAGGTCTTGAAGACAGGCGGGCCAGGGGCGACCGTCTTTGAGTAGCCGCAGCCCATCGAGCACCAGCCGCGGATGTCCACCCGCCGCGGCCAGCAGTTCCGCGGCGGTCTCGGCCGGGACGGTCAGCGCGAAGGGGGGTCGGGCGGCGATGGTCATCAGGTCGCCGGTATTCAGCTCGGGCCAGGGTATGGGCACGGCAGCGATCAGGAGCGACAGGGTGGCGCTGTGGATGTACTTCATCTCGGCCAGTTCCAGGCCGCCGGCCAGGACCACCTTGAGCCGGTCGCCAGCGCAGTCGAAGAGCCCGCTCAGCACGCCGGCCAGTCGGGTCCGGTCGGCCAGCGGCATGGCGGCGCAGCACCGTCAGGGCCGCGTGGGGTCCGTCGTGGATCGGCCTATCCTCTTGGGCAAGCAGCAGCAGGTTGGGCTCGGACCAGAGCCGCTCCAGGACCGCGTCGATGAAGCGGGTCTCGCTCGGCAGTTCCGCCTCGGGGGTCATGCCGACCAGGGCCGGGGCCGCCCCCGGTCGCCGGCCGAGGATGCCGAACAAGAGCCCGTCCAGTGCCGCGGCGGTCAGCCCCGGGCGCAGGTCCACCCAGGTGCGGCCGACGAGCAGGAGCGGCAACTCGGGCTTGGCCGGCGCCCCGGGCAGCAGCACCGGGATCACCGGCAGCCCGCGGTCGCGCACCGCCAGGCGCAGTGCCGCGTCCATCTCCTCCCGCTCCCAGGGTCCGATCCCGTCCGCGCCGATGCAGACGGCCACGGCGCCGGAGGCGCGGATGCCGTCCTCCAAGAGCGAAAGCCAGGGCAGGCCGGGGCGCAGTTGCTCCTCGTCCAGCCAACAGCGCAGGCCGAGGGCCGCCAAGGCCGCCTTGAGCGCGCGCACCGCCGGCTTGTCCGAGCTGTTGTGAGACAGAAAGCAGTGAAAGGCCTGGGCCACCGGTCGCTCCTCGGGGGTCGTGTCCGTCGGCCGATTATGCGCGGCGGGGATGGCTGGGGCCAAGCCTTGGCGGTGGCCTGAGTCCCGGAAGGTGCCCGACCGGACGCCCGGACGGGCCTTGGTCACATGTCCGGCCACGCGGCAGCGTCGGGTGGGTCGGGTAGCCAGGCGACGTTACCGCCACCCAGCCCCCTAAGAACCGTGCTTGCAACTTTCACCGCACACGGCTCAAGCCTTGATAAGCCCCAGTGACAGAGCCGGCCGTTCGGCCTTCGCGATACCAATTTGCAGCCCTCGTACCGTTCGGTGTACCTTGGCGTGCGCCAATCCACTTTGCAGTCGGTGGCTGCA
>NZ_CAIKKU010000264.1 GCF_903828115.1 uncultured Thiodictyon sp.
GAATCCGGGGCGCTACGATAACCTCGACAACGACAACGACAACGACAACGACAACGACAACGACAACCACAACGATTGCGTTGTGTTTAGCCTGTTCTTGACTCGTTAATTGATGCGGCAAGCCGACCCCCGGCCCCGACGCCTTGCGGCGACGGGCCGGTGGGGATACTGACCGGCGCCGGGGCCGGGCTCGGGGCTATCTCTTGAAGCTTTTGCTCAGGCTGTGGCACGCGTCACAGCCGATTGCTTTGCCCGCCGCCACCGTGCGGTTGGTGCTTTCGACCCGCCAGGTGCGGGCCACCGGTGCGCGCGAGAGCACGGTGCCCAGGTGGTCGGCCCCGTGACAGGCGCCGCAGGAGCCGCCGCCGGTCTTGCCGTTCTCGGCCTTGGCCATGTCCTTGTGGGCCGAGGACCAGAAGCGGCTGTCGTTCACCAGATGCATCCCGTGGGGGCCGCCCAGCGTGTTGGACGCCAGGGCGCTGGTCGTATGACAGGTCGTGCACTCGGTGATGGAGCCGGTGTGGCCCTGAAGCTGCGTGGCCGCCAGGTTGTCGTTGGCGTTGGGGGTGGCGTTCGGCCACTCCGCATGGGTCGCCCCGTGGCAGCCCTCGCACATCACCCCGCCGTGACCGGAACTCATCCGATACAGTTTGGGGTTGTTGGCACCCGGATTGGCGAAGCCGTTGAAGCTCGCGGGCACCGCCGGCTCGGCAAAGCGCTTGTAGGTCGGGACGATGGGCGTGGCCTTGGCGTCACCGGTCTTGAACGCCTGACGCAGGCGGATACCGTCCTTGTTGCCGGCACTGTCCCTGGTGTTGACCAACACCCCCGCGGTCTTGGTCATGTTGGTCGTGGCGTCGCCGGTGTGGCAGGAGCCGCAGCCGGGCTCGTTGGCCCAGGGGATGCGCGGGGTGGCGGGGTTGGTGTAGAAGTCCTTGGCCAGGATGAAGGCCCCCCGGTTGGTGGTCGAGACGTTGCGGGAGAAGTCGTCGCCGATCTGCGCCATGCTGCCGTGACAGTCCGAGCACAGCATCCCGCCGTTGAACATGGCCCCGCGCAGGCACTTGGTGTCCTTGCCGGGGTGGCATTGATAGCAACTGTTTTCCAGCGCCGTGACACGCGCCGCCTGGTTGGTGATGACGCCGTTGGCGTCCTGCACCGGGGCCGGGATGACCTCGAACAGGTTGCCGGGCAGGGCCCCGTGGTGCCCATGCATCACGTTGGAGTTGCTCTTGTGAGCCAATTGGTTGCGGCCGTTGGCGGGGGTCCCGGGGGCGCCCGACTGGGGGCCGACCTGGGCCAGGTCCAGGGCCGGGGTGTAGTGGCAGACCTGACAGACGACGGGTTTGCTTTGTACTAGGGCCTTGTTGGTCAGACAGGTCGGGGAGCCATTGGGCGCTGCCCTATCGATGGTGCAGGGCGCGGCCGTTCCGGTCGGGTCCACATAGGCCTTCCCGTGCTTCAGGTCATGCAGGCGCAGCACGTTGATGTCCGTCGCGTATTCGATGCTGACCCGGGCCGGCAGGGTGGGGTCCGGATCGTCGAGCCGCGTCGCCACCGGCAGCCCGGCACCGAGCAGGGTATTGGTGGGGGTTTGGCTGCGGCTGTCCGCGACGTCCGTCGGGTCGGCGTGACAATTGGAGCAACTCGTCTCCCCGGAGATGGGCAGCACCGTGTCGACCGTGCTCAGGACTGTCCCGCTCGCGTTCCTGGCCTGGACCCGCACCAGCGGGAAGGGGTTCTCGCGCCCGAAGTCGTCGAAGGCGGACAGGGGGATACCCGCGGCCTCATGCCAGTTGACCTTGTCGGCCACGTAGCCGAAGGGGAAGTTCACGAAGAAGGGCTTGTTCTGGTAGTGCTCCTCGACCGCCTGGGGGCTGTTGGCCACATAGGGGCCCGCTTGCCCCGGCAGTTGCTGCTGCACGGCCGACAGGAACCCGTCGTGGCTGCCCGGCTGCCCGGCGGGGCTGTCGACAATGCCGTCGGGGCCGATATAGAGGTTCTCCACGTTCGCCACCGGCAGTCCGCGGTCGATCGTCGTCGGGAATCCGCCGGTCGCCAAGGGCGTCAGCCCCAGACCGCCGGGGTAGAAGGCGTCATAGGCGCCGTTCTTGATCCCCTCCCAGAAATTGGTCTTGTAGGTGCCGGCATCGCCCTTGAGGCCGTTGAGCGCGCCCTTGGCCAGGATCGGGTCCAGGGGGTTGGACGCCGCCGAATAGGCCAGGGTCACCCCCGCCGGGTTGAGGATCGGCTTGCTGCCGGTGCCTTTCTGGATCACCTGTCCGAGCATCACCTGGAAGGGCGGCAGGATGCTGGCGATGCGCGTGTCCAGGTCCCCGCAGTGCATGCCCAGATCGTTGATCGCCAGCACCCGGTAGTTGGTGTCGATCACCTGACCCTGACTCGGCACCACGGTGGTGTTCTGGCCGCTGGAGTCCGCGCCCGTCGAGTTGATGGAGACGGCCGGCACCGGGGCCATGACCGCCACGTGCAACTGGTTGGAGTTGCCGACATTGCCCGCGGCGTCGAAGGCCTTGGCGGTCCAGACATGGGGGCCGGCGTTCGCGCTGGTGATGGACCAGGAGTAGCGGTAGGGCGCGCCCGCGACGGTCGCCCTCAGCGTGGTCCCGTCGTAGAATTCCACCCGGGACACGCCGAGGTTGTCGGCGGCGGTGACCTCGATGGTGATGGTCTGCGGGGGTGCGAAGGGGCTTTGGGCCTGGGTTCCGATCGATGCGGTGGGGGCCTGCGTATCGCTGGTCCCGACGGTGACGGTGGTGGCACAGTTGGCGATCGTGGCACCGGCGGTGAGTTTGAGGCTGGTGCTGAAGGTGCCCGCGGCGGCATAGCTCACCGCGCGGGTCGCGTTGGTGGACGTGGTTCGATTGCCGCCCTGAAAGGTCCAGGCGCGGCTCGGGGTCCCCGAGAAGCCGGTGGCGCTGTAACTCCAGGTGACGGACTGTCCGGGGTTGATGGTCGGGGTCTGGGGTGCGATGGTGCAGGTCGCGGCCTGACCCGCGCCCGACCAGAGCACCGCGAGCGCCAGGGCCGCGGGTCCGGGAATCGTGAGACGTCTCAACTTCATTATGGTCTTGCTCTTAAGTCTGACTGTGACTGCCCTGAGGCATCTGATGACCGCCGGTTCGCCGCCGTGCGGGGCCACTCTGGCGTGGGGCCGCCCCCCGGCCCCGCATCCCTTCCGACCGGCCGTTCAGTGTGGCGCTGCAACAAACGCAAAGACTGTGCCATCGTTCCGGCGATGGGCAGTGCTGAACTGCCGACCTGCGGTTCGTCTGGCGTGGCGGGGATCTTGGATGATCGCAGGCTGGAGCGCGCGGTCGACGCGGCGCGGGGTGGATGACAGCCCTGTCAGTATCCGAGTGACAGTCCTGACAGGGGTGTCAGGTTATGTCAGACTCGGCGGCAGGGCTGCGTCGGCACCGCGTCTTGTGGGAGCGGCGTCCCGCCGCGATCGGCGCCCGCGGATGGTCGCGGGGCCCCGGGGGCGCGCCCGTCGGTCCGCGCGCCGGGACAGGCCGTGCCTGCTCCGCACACTTCGCGCGGCATCCCGCTGGTCGGCGCGTAGCGACCGCTGGTCCGGCGATGGCTGTCAGGAAACTTTACAGTCTGATGTCGCGCGATCCCTTCCGTGTTCGTTTCAATGACTGGCAGACGGACGATATTATAACAATAACATAATGTGATATCGCGCAAACTAGAAATGGTATGAAATGTGCTTATATCTTTGTTTTGCGTTAAGCTAAATTTAAGGTTTGCACTTGGCTGTCGGCCGGATGTGTGGCGTCGTCGACCCCGGCGTTGCTGGACGCGACCAGTAGCTGATCGATCGACAATTTCCACGCCATCACACTTCAACGAGGGCAATAGCCAGTGAGTAGTCACACGAATCTCCAAGAACGGCTGGATCGCTACGGCATCACCGCCCGCGGTCAGATTGGCCGCGGTCCCACGGCGGGCGAGATCGCCGGTTACGCGGCGGCGGCCGGTGTCGGGTTGGTCCTGGCGGGGGGGGCGGACGCCCAGGTCATCTATAGTGGCATCCAAAATCTCTCGCTGGAGATCACCCCCGGAGCAACGGCGGGAGGAGATAATTTCGCCAGTGCGCCCTCCAACGTCCCGATCGACATTGATGGGAACGGTGTGGACGATGTCTTCCTGCGGCTGAGTTTCAACGCCGAGAAGCGTCAGGGCACCCAGGGTCTCAGCGTAACCTACTACGGCATCGGGGCGAACCTGGTCGCGGACACCGCTGCCGGGGCCAAGTTCGTGGGAAGCAGTGTCCGTACTTCACAGCAGCCTGGTTCCCTCGCCGCTTCAAACCTGACTCGCGGCCAGCAAATAGGCGGCAGCCGGGTCTTCAATGCCAATTCCGCCGGGATCTCCCATAAACAGGCGCGTCCCAACGGCGCTGCAACCGTTTCATCGGCGACCGTCGGTACTCATTTCAACCTCAGCGCGGTTGGTATTGTCGGCGTCCGGCTCGCCAGCGGCAATTTCGGATGGATCCGTCTGCATATCGAGGACCTTGGCACAAATCAGCCATTCCGTAATCAGACCGGCGACCCCTGGCTGCCTGGCACCGGCTTTCCAGACAAGATCACCGTGGTCGATTGGGCCTATGACAACGAGGGAGGCGCGATCGAGGCCCCGGTGTCCTCGCCGCTGGCCTTGCTGGCGGCGGGTGCGGTAGGCCTCGCCGCCTTCCGGCGCCGCAGGCAGGAGCGTCAGCCGGGTTGATGCGATGCCGCTCTCGTTGCCTGAGCGTCCGCGGTCGGTCTGAAGGCCAACCTACAGTCAGATCGACCGGGGGTCTATGATGCGCAAGGTATTGGTCATCGGCTGGGATGCCGCCGATTGGAAGGTCACGAATGCCCTGATCGAGCAGGGGCGTATGCCGCATACGGCGGCCTTGATCGAACGTGGTGTGATGGGCGACCTGGCGACCCTGCATCCGGTGCTGTCGCCGATGCTCTGGACCAGCATCGCGACCGGCAAGCGGCCCTACAAGCACGGCATCCTGGGCTTTACCGAGCCCACCGCGGACGGCGGCAGCATTCAGCCGGTCTCGCAACTGTCGCGTCGCACCAAGGCGATCTGGAACATTCTCAACCAGCAGGGGCTGCGCTCCAATGTCATCGGCTGGTGGCCCAGCCACCCGGTGGAACCGATCGACGGGGTGATGGTCTCCAACCACTTCCAGACCGCCCTGGGTCCACCGCAGGACCCCTGGCCGCTGGCGCCCGGCATGGTCCACCCCAAGCGGCTTGAGGAAATCCTGGCGGGGCTGCGCCTCAACCCCAACGAACTGGTCCCGGAGCAGCTATTGCCCTTCGTCCCCAAGGCCCTGGAGATCGACCAGGACCAGGACCGGCGTTTGGCCTCGGTGATGAAGGTCCTGGCCGAATGCGCCACGGTACATGCCGCGGCCACCTGGGTGATGGAGCATGAGCCCTGGGACTTCATGGCGGTCTACTACGACGCCATCGACCATTTCTGCCACGGGTTCATGAAGTACCACCCGCCGCGGCGGCCCCATATCCCGGAGCGGGACTTCGACCTCTACCACGGGGTGGTCGATGCGGCTTACTGCTTCCACGACATGATGCTCGGGGCCATGCTCGCCCTGGCGCCGCCCGACACCACGGTCATCATCTGCTCCGACCACGGCTTTCACCCGGACCACCTGCGCCCGGTGCAGTTGCCCAAGGAACCGGCCGGTCCTGCCATCGAGCACCGGGACCTCGGTTCCTTCATCATGGCCGGCCCCGGGATCAGGCACGACCACCTGATTCATGGTGTCAGCCTGCTCGACATCACCCCGACCATCCTCACCCTCTACGGCCTGCCGGTCGGTGAGGACATGGACGGCAAACCCTTGGTCGAGGCCTTCGAGGCGCCGCCGGAGGTGACCACCATCCCGAGTTGGGATGCAGTGTCGGGTGCGGATGGGCGACTCGGGGCCGAAACCCACTATGACCCCATTGCCGCCAAGGAGGCCATGGACCAATTGGTCGCACTGGGTTATGTGGAGGCCCCAGGCGAGGATCGGGCGCGCGCCATCGCCAGTACGGTGCGGGAGATGCGGTACAACCTCGCGCGTGCCTACATGGATGGCGGGCGTTATGACGAGGGCGCACTGATCCTCGCCGACCTCTATGCGGCGGAGCCGGATCAATATCGCTTCGGAGGTAGCCGTTCAGAGACCCGGCATTGGAGCCGGCAGCGGAGCGGCCGCGCGACCGGCGCGGCGCTCAGCGATCACGCCGGCCAGATAGGGCCACGGCACCTGGCCGCGCTGGCGACAGGTTTCAATCACGCTGGCGAGC
>NZ_CAIKKU010000265.1 GCF_903828115.1 uncultured Thiodictyon sp.
ACCGTGGTGCGGACCTTCGCCGCCTGTCTCACGGGCGATCTGGCGACCGCCGAGGGTCAGGCCACCCTGCGCGGTCTGGTCCCGACCGGGCTGGTCGACGGCTACTGGAGCGGCGCGGCGGGGATCAGCTCGAGCGGGCCCAGCTGACCGCGGAGTTCAAGGCTTTACCGTAAAGGTCGCGCAGCGACGCTGTGGGAGCGGCTTCAGCCGCGACGCGACCGCGCCGGCTGCCGCGCCCTCGTCGCGGGTGATGCCGCTACCACGCACGCCTTTTGATGGGCCGGGGTGGCAGGTCATGCTGCCATGACCGTCAGCCTCGGCGCGTCCCGGCCAACCGATCGGCATCGGACCCAGGGCGCTGCCGGTGCTATGCTCATCTAGTACCACGCGGCGCAAGTCGTCAGACCATGGGCGTAGGGTGCGCCGTGCGCACCTTCCAAGGCTGCGGTTGAACGAAACGTCCTGAGCCTGGGCCGGCACCCCGGTGCGCGCGGCGCACCCTACGGGTACACGCTTTCGCCAAAGGTCCGAGCATTTCCATCCGGGTGCACTGGCAGGCCGACCCCAAGGAGGTCGCACATACCAGCCCAGGGCAACGCCCTGGGATAACGTCGTTTGATCGACCAGCCCTGAAAGGGCGTGACATAGCGGCGCAGTTTCCTATGTCACGCCCCTTCAGGGCTAGCCTCCTCTATCCCTCCTACCCAGGGCGTTGCCCTGGGCTGGTATGTCACGCCCCTGCGGGGCTTGGGCGGGTCGCAAGACAAGCCGGAACCCGCCTTACCAGTCGCGCCGCCCGCCTGCCGGGTCGGCGGCAAGCCACAGGGCGCGGAGCCGCGTCGCGGTCTGGAGGATGGGCACGCTGCGCTTTGCCCATCCTACAATCGACGATCAAGCCGACCCACATCAGTTTTGATCGCAGCCTGGCTCCCACGCGGAGCGCGGGAACGAGAGAGATCAGAGGGCCAAAACCAACCGAAGCGCTTCTTTGCGGCATTTCAGAGGTTCAAAGATTCAGAGGTTCAGAGTCCAGAGGGGACAGAGTACAGAGTAATGGGGACCAGACCACCCGGAACTGTGTGGACACCAAAGCGGCGGAACCACCCATGCCGTCTCCCCTCCCCCTCTGCGTCTCTACGAGAGATCTTCCCCGGCCCCCGCAGGCTCAGCGCCCCGGCCGCCGCGGCCGGTGCTGCTCCGCGCCCAGCAGCCGGTCGAGCCCGCGGATCAGGGGCGCGACCTGGGGCGGCGGCTCGAAGGCGTCCAGGAAGTTCTTCAGATAAAGCCCCAACTCGGTATCGCCCGCCATCCGCAGGCGGCGCTGGAAGAACAGGGTGTCGGCGTCCTCGCGCCGGGCGGCAAGCAGCAGGAACTCGTGCAGCCCGCCGGAGATGCTCGCGTCCGCCGGCGCCCCCTCCCCGTGGCCGCGAATCCGCCCGCCGGCGAGGCCCAGGCGGTAGCGGATGCCCAGATCGCTGATCTCGATCCCGACCGTGCGGCCGATCAGGAAGTCCAGTTCACCCTCGGCGATGGCGTCCTTCATGACCTGATTCAGCGCGAGTGCCAGGGCCTGGCTGTGGGCCAGGGTCGGCAACAGGCGCAGGGGTGCGGAGAGGGTGTTGATGAGGCGGGGGGCTAGGTTCAT
>NZ_CAIKKU010000266.1 GCF_903828115.1 uncultured Thiodictyon sp.
TAATCGGAGAAGCGATGCAATTTGAGGTGCGAGAGAATCCGGGGCTACGATAACCTCGATTACGATTACGACAACGACAACGACAACGACAACGACGCGAAAAGCACTCCCTGACACATGTGTGACACCACTACAGCCGTGGCGGCGCGACCAATCCCAGGCGCAGCACTCCGACGGCGATGCCCTCGATGACCAGTTCCTGTTTGCGCAGGTCCACCGCGATGGGCGGGAAGTCGGGGTTCTCCGCCAGGAGTTGGACGCGATAGACCCAGTGGGCCTGGCGGCGCAGGCGCTTGACCGTGACCTCGTCATTGAGCCGCGCCACCACGATCTGGCCGTTCTGCGCCTCTGCAATGGCATGTACGGCGAGCAGGTCACCGTCCAGGATGCCCGCGTCGCGCATACTGCTGCCGCGTACCCGCAGCAGGTAGTCGGCCCGGGGGCGAAAGAGCCCCGGGCTGATCCGGTGCCGGTCCTCCACATGCTCCGCGGCCAGGATCGGGCTACCGGCGGCGACCCGGCCGATGACCGGCAGGCCCGCCTCAGCGCCGCCCGTACCGGAGCTCCCTAAGGTCCCGTCGTCAGACTCGCCCCCGTCCCCGAACGCAATCAGCCGGATGCCCCGGGAGCGCCCGCGGGTGAGTTCGATGGCCCCATGCCGGGCCAGGGCGCGCAGGTGGTCCTCTGCCGCATTGGCGGAGCGAAACCCCAGTGAGCGGGCGATCTCGGCCCGGGTCGGAGGCACCCCGGTCACGCGCAGGTGACGCTCGATCAGGTCCAGAACCAGGCGTTGACGGTCAGTGAGTTGGTCGGTCATAACTGTATTTTTATCCAGATGTGGGCGCTTTGCAAGGCCGTTGTAGAACTGCCGGCGGGCTTGGCCCGGGGCGCCCGACGCCCTATCCTCCCCACCCATGAACGATGCGAAACGCCGCCTGATCTTCGAGCGCCTGCGCGCCGCGAACCCGACCCCGACCACGGAACTCGAGTACCGCAGCCCCTTCGAGCTGCTGGTCGCCGTGATCCTCTCCGCGCAGGCGACGGACAAGGGCGTCAACCAGGCCACCGCCCGGCTCTTTCCCATCGCCGACACCCCCCAGGCGATCCTGGACTTGGGCGAGGAGGGGCTGAAGGCGCAGATCCGCACCATCGGGCTCTTCAACAGCAAGGCGCGCCACCTGATCAAGACCTGTGAACTGCTGGTTAGCGCGCACGGCGGGGCCGTGCCGCGGGATCGCCAGTCGCTGGAGTCCCTGCCCGGGGTGGGCCGCAAGACCGCCAACGTGGTGCTGAACACCGCCTTCGGCGAGCCGACCATGGCGGTTGACACCCATATCCTGCGGGTCGGCAACCGCACCCGCATCGCCCCGGGCAAGACCCCGACGGCGGTGGAGCAAAAACTCCTGCGGCACGTCCCCCGGGAATTCCTGAAAGACGCCCACCACTGGCTGATCCTGCACGGGCGCTATGTCTGCGTGGCACGCAGCCCCCGCTGCCCCGCCTGCCCCATCGCCGACCTGTGCGAGTTCCCGGACAAGACGCATGACTGAGGCCATCCCGGACAGTCCCGACGGCGCCGCGCTGGCCCAGGCGATCAAGACCTGGGGCCGGGAACTGGGCTTCCAGCAACTGGGCATCGCCGCGACGGACTTGAGCGTCGCCGCGGCCCACCTGGCGGAGTGGCTGCGCGCCGGGTATCACGGCGAGATGCACTACATGGCGCGCCACGGCACCCGCCGCTCCCGGCCCGCCGAGTTGGTACCCGGTACCCGCAGCGTGATCATGGCGCGCATGGACTATCTGCCGCAGGCCCGCACGGCCATGGCCGCGGCGCTGCGCGACCCCACGGGCGCGCTCATCTCCCGCTATGCCCTGGGACGCGACTATCACCGGCTCCTGCGCCGCCGCCTGCAACGGCTTGCCGAGCGCATCACGGCGGCGATCGGCCCCTTCGGTCATCGCGCCTTTGTGGATTCGGCCCCGGTGCTGGAGAAGCCCCTGGCGCAGCACGCGGGCCTGGGCTGGATCGGCAAGCACACCAATCTGATCGACCGGCGGGCCGGCTCCTGGTTTTTCCTGGGGGCGCTCTACACGGATCTCGCCCTGCCCCCGGATACCCAAGCCCGGGACCACTGCGGTCGCTGCCAGGCCTGCCTGAGCGCCTGCCCGACCGGGGCCATCGTCGCGCCCTATCGGCTCGACGCCCGCCGCTGCATCTCCTATCTCACCATCGAGCACCCCGGCCCCATCCCGGAGGCCCTGCGCCCCCTGCTCGGCAACCACATCTACGGCTGTGACGACTGCCAACTGGTCTGCCCCTGGAACCGCTTCGCCCGGCTGACGACCGAGCCCGCCTTTCTGGCCCGCCACGGACTCGGCGCGGCGACCCTGGTGGAACTCTTCGCCTGGGATGAAGCGACCTTCCTCGCCCGCACGCAAGGCTCGGCGCTGCGGCGCATCGGCCACGAGCGCTGGCTGCGCAACCTCGCCGTCGCGCTGGGCAACGCCCCGCCCGGCCCGGCGGTGACGGCGGCCCTGGCGGCCCGCGCCGACCATGCGAGCCCGCTGGTGCGCGAGCACGTCGGCTGGGCGCGGCGGCACCGACCGGACGACCCGCAACGGTTTTGAGTTTTCGGTTTTTCGTTTTTTGTTGAGACCTATCAAACAGTACGTTACGAAAAACGAAAAACCAAGTACGATGGGCATCAGTGTGCAGGTCGGCCGGGCGCGGCCGCGTCGACCGAAGTGGGTGAGCAACCGCCCCACGGTCGTCGCCCACCAACGCGGACGGTGATTGCTCCGGCGCAGGATTAAGATAAACTCACGCTTTCATGACTACCGTGACCCCGACCGGGGGCAGGATCGGACGGTCCCTGGCGCGCTTGGCGCGCCGGCGCGCACCGACGGCCTTAGCCCCGGGGACCAGCTTGTCGATCAGGATGCCATGCCCTATTTCGTCTATCAGATCACGCCGCCCCGCACCCTGACGCACCGCGCGACCCTGGAGCGCTACCAGGATGCGCGCGACCAGGTCCGCGCCCTGCGCGCGGCCGACCCGGACGCTGGCCCCGCCGCGTATCGGCTCATCTTCGCGGGCCAAATGGCCGAGGCGGAACGACTCCTGTCGCTGCCACGCGATGAACGGGTGATCGGTGAGGACTGATCCCGCAACCGGCAGCCAAGATGCTTGAGAACACCATTACCCGCGCCACGCACCGACGGCAATATCACGCCGTCCTGGACCAATGCCGGGACACGGTGCTGGTCTTTTTCGACGCCCAGTTGACGGAGCTGTTCCAGAACGCGGGGGCGGCCCTGCTGGACTTCGCCGAGCGGGCCGAGAGCAACGCGGTCCAAAGCCGCTTCTTCGAGGCCATGGGCCAACTGACGCGGCGACGTAGCGACATCGAGCATATCTTCCGCCAGGAAATCAATCTCGGGTTCGACAACCTGGGCAAGTCCACCAATCCGGCGCAGCCGCTGCCGGACTCGGCGGGCAGCCACGGCGTGGAGTTGTCGCTGGTCGAGCCGGACGACATGGAGGAATCGGTCGCGGCGGAAAATCTCATCCTGCGCGCCAACGCCAGCTACTTCCCCGAACTGTATGCCCTGAGCCAGCGCTTGAGCGTCGTCAACGGCGGCAAGAAGCTCAAGGACTTCGAGATCCCGGCCGGCCCCCACCACCTGGTGCACTCCTTCCGGCGCGCCATCGAGGGGCTGGACGTCCAGATCCGGGTCAAGATCATCCTCTACGCCCTGTTCGACAAGTTTTTGCTCAAAAAGGCGCGCCCGACCTATGCCGAGTACAACAGCATCCTGATCGGCGCGGGGATCCTGCCGAACCTCAAACCGGTGCACCTGCGCGCGGATGCCCGGCGGGACGCACCGGAACGCAAGACGCAGCGCGACCGCACCGAGGCCGAGGGGCCACGCGCGGCGGGCAGCGAGGCGGGGCAGCGGGCCGCCGGGGGCGATATGGCGGAGGCCCAGGCCCTGGGTGCTGAGTTGTTCGACTCCATCCTGGAGCTGATGTCGAGCAAGCACACGCAGCGCCGCGGCAGACCCGGCACCGGCACCGGCGGCGTCGGCAGCAGCCGACCAAGTTCCGAGGAGGCCCAGGCCCAGACCAACGAACTGTTGTCGGCGATCAACAGCCTCCAGGCCAGCCACACGCCCGAATTAGTCTCCACCGCGGTGACCGAGGCGACCCAGTTCCCCAACATCGAGGTCGACGCGGCCTTCGTCACCCGGGTCAAGGAGGCGCTGAGCCTGGAGCGGCAGCAGGTCTTGAGCACCATCGACCGCGACAAGCTCTCCCCGATGGATGCGGACCTGATCGACCTGATCGGCATGCTGTTTGAGTACATGCTCAATGACCCGGTGTTGCCCAATGTGGCCAAGGCCCTGCTCAGCCACCTGCACACCCCCTATCTCAAGGTCGCCCTGATCGACCGCCGCCTGCTGGTGGACAGCCGCCACCCGGCGCGGCGCCTGCTCGATCAGATGGTGGAGGCCGGCAGCCTGTGGGTGGAAGAGGGCAACCCGGCCCGCGGCATGTTCCCCGCCATGCAGCAGATCGTCGATCGGGTCCTCCAGGAGTTCACCGAGGATGTCGGCCTGTTCGACGAATTGCTGCGCTTCTTCGACGAGAAGATGGCCGAACAGCAGCGGCGCAGCGACACCATGGAACAGCGCACCCAGGAGGCCGCCCGCGGCCGCGAGAAACTGGCCCTGGCCAAACAGCGCGCGGCACACGAAATCGAGGGGCTGGTCGGCCTCTTCCCGATGCCCACTCAGGTCGCCGGCTTCCTCTCCAAGACCTGGCTCGACCATCTGGTCTTCATCCTGCTGCGCGACGAACAGCAAGAGCGCGGCACCGCCTGGAAGCAAGCGATCGGGATCGCCGAGCAACTGGTCGGGCTCTTTGATCGGCGCGCCTCGGCAGAGACCCTGCGCACGCGCTTGGCCGGCATCCCGAAACTGCGCGAGGCCATCGTCAGCACCGCCGCGCGCATGGGCGGCGGCTTCAACACCGCGACCGTCGATGCCCTGCTCACCCTCCTGGACGCGCCCCAGAACTGGCAGTCCCAAGCCCTGGAGAGGCCGCAGTTCGCACTGTCCCAGGCCTCCGAGCAGGCCGCCGCCGCCAGCACCCCACCCACGCTCGCGACCAGCACCAGCGGCGACGAGGACCTCTCGGAACCGGAGCGGCAAATGGTGGAGCGTCTGCGCAAGATGCGCTTCGGCACCTGGTTCGAGTTCACCGACACCCCCGAGGCGGCGCCCCGGCGCATCAAGCTGTCCTGGATGAGCCCCTTGACCTCGACCTGCATGTTTGTGGACCGCTCCGGCATGCAGGCGGAGATCAAGAGCCTGCGGGACCTGGCGCGCGAGATCCTCGACGGCCGGGCACGCGTCATCCCGCGCCCGAAACACCCCTTCATCGACCGGGCACTGGTCTCCATCCGCAAGATGCTGCAGGTCGGCGGCCCCGGCGGGGCCGCGGCACCGCCGTCCGCGGGCTAGTACGGCGCCTTCGCCCCCTGGCTCGCGAAAGAATTTCTCTCACAAAGACACGGAGACGCAAAGGAAGAAATACCTACCCTACACCAAGTGGTCGATGTCCAGCCCCCAGCGGTCGAGCATCTGACGGTAGACGGTGAGTTCCGCGTCGGCAAAGTGGCCGTCGGAATGGGCGACCAGGAGCAGGGCCTGCGCCAGGTAGTGGCGCAGCCCCGGGTCGGTGACGCCGGCCAGTACCGCGTCCACCCACTGTGTGTCGGCCAGGCCCACATAGCGCGCGGTGCCGGCATGGGCAATCAGGTCGTCGCAATAGCCGTCGAACACCAGGGCGAAGAGGTTGCGATCCGCCCCGATGGTGTCCAGAACGCCGATTCGCTCCAGGACCTCCATCTCGCCCTCGGCGACGTCACCGTCGCACACGATGAAGAGCGTGATGATCCGCAGCATCGCCTCCGGACTGTTCTCGGGATAGGGGGTCAGTTCGGGCGGGGGGGAGGGGCTGAGTTCGGGCAGGGTCATGGGGTACTCCGGTCGGCATCGAGTGTGCGGGGATACATGATCGCACAGGCCGCGCTGCCGGCGCGCGGCCGACACCGACAATCCGCAGACGATAACGCTTCTGAAAATTCCTAAGGAACCATACCCGATGTTCTTCCCGATACCCGAAGCGGTGCGCCGTCAGGCCAAGTCACCCCATGAGCTGACCATGGTCAACCTCCTGATCTTCAACCTATCTGGGTGGCGCCGGTCTGATCGGGCTCGGCTGGCTCCTGGCCCACACCCAAAAGCTGCCCGGGATGCAGGCAATGATGTTCATCGCCCTGCAACGGGTGGCCATCGCCCCCATGTTGATCGCGCTGATGGTACTCGTCATGCTGGCGTCCGGCGCCATCTATCAGGCGCAGCGCGGCGAGGTGCCGGACCGCCTGGTCCAGCGCTTCCCGCCGCCGCCCGACCTGACCGGCGCCGACACGGAGTTTGCATCGGGCGCGGCTTCGCCCTGATCATGGGCCGCCCGACCCCTGGCGGCCGGGGCAGCCACCAACTTTATTCTTCCAACCGACCCAAACCGCCCGCTCATCCTTAAGGAGTGACCATGAATCTGACCCCCAACCTGCTCGCCGCCGCCGTCCTGTCCGTCGGCGCCCCGACCGCCATGGCCGACACCAACCCCAAGGTGGCCCTGGACGTGACCATCGGCGGTGAGCCGGCCGGCACCATCACCATCGAGCTGTTCGCCGACGTGGTGCCTAAGACCGCGGAGAACTTCCGCGCCCTGTGCACCGGCGAGAAGGGGGTCGGCAAGAGCGGCAAGCCCCTGAGCTACGCCGGCAGCACCTTCCACCGCGTCATCCCCGGCTTCATGATCCAGGGCGGCGACTTCACCCGCGGCAACGGCACCGGCGGGGAGTCCATCTACGGCGAGAAGTTCGCCGACGAGAACTTCAAGCTCAAGCACACCGGCCCCGGCACCCTCTCCATGGCCAACGCCGGACCCAACACCAACGGCTCCCAGTTCTTCATCACCGTGGTCGCCACGCCTCACCTGGACGGCAAACACGTCGTCTTCGGCAAGGTGGTCGACGGCATGGACGTGGTGAAGAAGCTGGAGGCCCAGGGCTCCCAGACCGGGACCACCAAGAGCGAGGTCAAGCTCGCCGCCTGCAAGCAGATCTAGCCGCACTCGGCGGGCTTGCGCGACCGGCCCGCCGGGCGGTCCGGTCGCGCCAGTGCCAGGCCCCAAGTGCTAAGCTGCGCCTGACCGCCCACCCCGACCGCGCGAGGCCCCCATGAAAGCCCAGGAGATCCACCCCCAGCTCCACCGCATCAACGTCGCTCAATTTCACCTGATGCTCGCGGCCGGCGTCCTGACCGAGAACGACCGGGTGGAACTCATCGACGGGGAGATGCGTGACATGCCACCGATTGGACCCACTCATAACGGCTGTACCGGCGCCCTGCTGATGCGCTTCGCATCCACCTTGGCCGATCGGGCCTTCGTGACCTCGCAAGGTCCCCTCGCCCTGGACCGCCGCAGCGAATTGTATCCGGACCTGCTGGTGCTCAAACCGCGCGACGACCTCTATCAGACCGGCCACCCGAGCGCGGACGACGTGTTGCTGCTGATCGAGGTTTCGGACTCGACCCTCAACTACGACCGCAAGACCAAGCTGCCCAAATACGCCCGGGCCGGGGTGCCGCTGTACTGGATCGTGGACGTGCAGCACAAGAGCATCCACGAGTACCAGGACCCGGACCGCTTCGCGCGCCGCTATCGGCAGTCCCGCTCGATCGCCGAGGGTGCCATCACCGCGACCCTGGCGGGGGTCGAGGTACGAGTGACCATGACGGACCTGTTCCGCTTTTGAACTGACCCAGGGCGTTGCCCTGGGCTGGTATGTCACGCCCCTGCGGGGCTTGAACTGTTGCGCTTAAAGTTGTACATTTTTGCCAAACATGAGCAAAAAAGTGTACAAAGTAAGGATAGGCGAGGCGGCGGAAGCTCTTGGGGTTTCGCCCGCGACCGTGCGCCGCTGGGAGACCAGTGGCAAGATCACGGCCGAGCGCACCCCCGGCGGACAGCGCCGCTA
>NZ_CAIKKU010000267.1 GCF_903828115.1 uncultured Thiodictyon sp.
CGTTGGCGAATCGAGGCTGAACTTGTCGGGCAGCAGCGCCGACAGGTCGTAGCGGCGCTGTCCGCCGGGGGTGCGCTCGGCCGTGATCTTGCCACTGGTCTCCCAGCGGCGCACGGTCGCGGGCGAAACCCCAAGAGCTTCCGCCGCCTCGCCTATCCTTACTTTGTACACTTTTTTGCTCATGTTTGGAAAAAATGTACAACTTTAATCGCAACAGTTCAAGCCCCGCCGCGGCCTTGATCATGACCCCGGCCATCCTGCCGGGCGAGCGGTCGCCGGTCCGCACAGCGGACCCTACGGCCCCGCAGTCGGCGCGGTGGCGGCAATGATGATCGAAGCCCCCGGGCGCGGCCCAACTTGACGCCGCCCGGCCGCCGCTCTAGCGTTGCGGCTACCCAGGTCAGGCCCCGAGTACCCCCATGTCCACCGCGACCATCCTGCCCCCTGTGAGCCCCCGCGACTACCTGCTGGGCGAGCGCGACGGTGCGCAGCGCCTGATCGTCGAGGTCCTCTCCCCGCGTACAGCGGCGGTCGACGACGGGGAGAAGCGCATCAACTACCAGACGCTGGGTTCCCTGGACGAATACCTCCTGCTCGATCCGGATACCGGTGAGGGCACCCTGTACCGTCGCGGCGGGGCCTTCTGGACGCGCATCCGGCTTGACCGCGATGACGCCTTGGAACTTGGATCCATCGGATTGCGCGGTACCATGGCCTGGCTCCTTGGCGGCGGCTAAGGTGCGCGTCCCGGGTTCATTCCTGCTGCTCTGCCAACCCAGTCAATACCCACAGCCGATCCAACTCCGTGCGCAGTTGCGCGACCTGCGCCTCCAAGGCCTCGATGCGGCCGTCCGGCGCGCCACCCGGTGACGGCGCTGCCATGGGCGCCGCCGCCGCGGCAGTCATGGCGGCAAGTTCCGCCGGGTCCGGCGCGCCGCACAGCAGGTGCAGGTAGCGTTCCTCGCGTTTGCCCGGCAGCCGGGGCAGTTCCATCACCAGGGCCGGCCCCCGGTCCATGAGCGCGCGCACCGTCTCGGTCACGGCCGCCAGGTCCGGGAACTCGGCCAGGCGGGCGCTGTTGGTGCGCAGTTCGCCCAGGGTCTGGGGTCCGCGCAGCATGAGCACGGTGAGCACCGCCTGTTCCTCGCGGCTCAGACGGTAGGTGCCGACCATCTTGTGGTCATAGCGCTCCGTGCGCCCGGAGAACGCGGCGTGGACCAGCCCCCGGCCGCGTAACTGGTTGACCTGGTGGCCGACATCGCCGGGCTCCAGGGCCATCACCGGCTGCCGGCTGCTTTTCTGGTTGCAGGCATTGACCAAGGCGTTGAGGGTCAGTGGGTATTGTTCCGGGGTGGTGCGCTGTTTCTCCATCAGGCAGCCCAGGATGCGCGCCTCGATGGGGTTGAGCAGGGGTTCGTTCAGGTCGACGGTCATGGGTAGAGGCTCGCATGGGTGGAGGGGCCGATCAGTCGAGCGGCAGGACCCGCAGTTCCACCCGTGCCTGGGTGCTGCGTTGTCCCTGTTCAGCATACAGGGTGCCGCTGCCGCGTACGGACGCGGTGTCGTCATGCAGTGCTACCGGTATCCAGTCCCCGAGGCGGCCCTGCACCCGGGCCTCGACGTCGCTGGTCTGAAGCGACCCATGGGGCCCAAGCGAGTCGGCGCGGGTCGCGACCTCGATGACCACCTGGTCGCCCTGGACCCGGGGTACCACGTAGAAGCCGCTCTCGCTGCGTTGGTAGCTAGTGCCCTCGCGGATAACGGTGCCCCCCGGGCCGGCCGCCAGTTCCCGGTAGGACAGGGGCCGCTCCTCACCGATGGCGATGAAGGCGCGGTGTCCGTCCAGGGCGCGGACCTCCTGGCTGAGGTCACGGCCGGCGGACCGGTGCCCGGCACCGACCTCGATCCGGCCGGCGCCCGGCCCGGGTCGGCCGTGACGCCCCTGGTCGGCGTCCCAGGCGTCGCCGCGCACCGCGATCCCGGCCCCGGTGGTCGCGTCGGTGCTGTTCTGGCGGACCTGGATCAGCAGGCTGCGCGCGGGCCGGTCCAGGGTGGTCAGGGCGCGCCGGATCTCGGCCAGGTGCGCGGGGGATGTACGCACGAACAGTGTGTTGTTGGCGCCCACGATGCTCCCGTCGGTCCCGGCCAGCGGCGCGAGGATCGGTATCAGTTCGTCGGGGAAGCGGGCGTGCAGCTCGATCATCTCCAGCGGATAGTCCGCCGCCGCGCCACCGGCGCGGAGGGTGGCGAGGAGCAGGCCCGGGATGCCCCAACGGCCAGCCCATCGCCGGCTAAAGATCAATGCGGCGCAGTTCAATGTCTTCATCGCTGTGCTCCCAGATCTCGTCGAAGTCGGCGCGCAGGCGCCGTGCCGGCCCGGGTGCACGCCACTCCACCAGGGCCGCGTGGCGGTCGGCCAGTCGGCGCAGACAATAGCCCGTGCCATCACTGATGAGAAAGGCGTCCATCCGGGTGCGGAAGTCATCGGCCACGCGCCGGACGGCGATCCGGGAAGGCAGGCGCCGGCTCAACCCGATCAGGCGGTGCCCGGCGCGCACCGGGGCCAGTGGCTCGAACACCAGCACCCGCACCGGGGACTGGGGCCGCGCCAGGGCGAGGCGCCGCACCGCGTCCAGAAAGGGGAGTTGATCGTACAGGTCGGGGTCCAGGTCGCGGCTGAAGATCAGCAATTCCCGCTGGGCGTCCGCGGCCAGACGCAGGCACGCCTCCCGGATCGACAGGAGGTCGGTAAGTCGCTGCGCAGTGCCGCCGTGGGGCCGCGGCGATGGCTCGGGCCAGGCCGGGGCGGGAGGCGGGGGAGGGTGTTGCACGGTCATCTCCTGTCCGGGGTGGTGGGGCCAGGGTTCGGATCATCCCAGAAAGAGTAGTTATCCACTGTGTTCATCTGTGGACGTTATGGTTATTGGAACGGGGGCCGCCCGCCGCCAATGATCCCATAGTGCCCGTGATTGTAGAGGGTACAGAGGACCTCCAGGCAGGCGGGTTGCTCCAGCCAGGGGGCCAACTGCTCCCACTCGAGGGTGTGCGACTCGCACAGCAGTTGCGCGAAGCCGCGGCACGCCGACGGCAGCCGGTGGGTCTCGCCGCCGACGAACAGCAGCAGCGGCGCCTGGTCCAGGGCGCTGAACAGGACCCGCGAGGGCCCGCGCGCGAGCGCGCCGCGCCGCTCGATCAGGGCGCGCAGGGTCAGCGCCGTCAGGGGGACCGCCGCCGGCTCGACCGCCAGGTGCTCCTTAGGCCCGCTCAGGTGGGCGCCGAACCAGGCGGCGAAGGCCTCGTCGTCGGCCCCGCCCAGGGCCTCCTCAATGCGGCGGCGGATCTGCGTCAGCACGCTCGCCGGGACTTCGCCGCGATGGTGATGCGGTTGCGGGTCGGGGTCCCGGTAGCGGGCCTGGGGCAGGCGCGTCCTGATGGCGTGGTCGCACCAGGCGCCGGCCAGTTCCTGCCAGTGGGGCGCGCGCAGGGCGAGCGACCAGGTCAGGCCGGGGCCCTCGGCGATCCCCCAACGCGGCACCCCGGCGGGCAGATAGAGGCAGTCCCCGGGCGCCAGCACCCACTGCTCCTGCGCCTGGAAGTGTGCCAGGATCGGCAGATCCAGGCCGGGAACGCAGGGGGCCGCGGGGTCCGGGTGGGGATCGATACGCCAGCGGTGGCGGCCCTCGGCCTGGATCACGAAGACATCGACGGCATCGACCTGGGGCCCCACCGAACCCTGATCCGCGGCGAGGCTGAACGTGATGTCGTCCAGCCGCCACAGCGGCAGGAAATCGAAGCGATCGAGCAGTAAGGCGACCTCCGGGACCAGTTTGTCGACGTCGCGCACCTGCAGGGTCCAGTGGGACTCGGGCAGGGTGGCGAACAGGGCCTCGTCGAAGGGGCCGTGCCGCACCTCCCAGGGGCGCACACCCCGCTCGAGGACGAGGCGCGACTCCACCCGCGGTGCGCCGGCCAGCGCGGCCAGATCAGCGCTGCGCAGGGGCGAGCGCAGGCCGGGCAGGGCGTCGCGCATCAGCAGCGGCCGCCGCTGCCAGAACTCGCGCAGAAAGTCGGAGGCCGTCAGTCCGGACGGAAATTCGAGTCGCTTTGGTATGGTGCTGGACATCGGCCTTACTGATCAAGGGAAACAAGGGTTGATGGGACCTGGCCGACCCGCGGCGGGACCGCGGGCGGCCTGCGACACCGCCCATCCGGGGACCGATACAATGTGGTTTTGTGTCGAGAACACAACAGTTAAACTCGTCTGGTAGGCCCGTACCTGGGCGCATAACAGGCATTTTGCCGACCCTCCTGTTGCGCCTGCCGCTCATCCGTTGCAAATATGCCGCCAGGAGGAAAAAAAGTTGCACTTTTGTATGCGTGCTGGGCTAAAATCACAGCGTCCGAATGTTCAGTCCGCAGACCTTGCCCAGGTTCAACCCATCGCAACCGCCGTGTCGGGAGCTCCGTGAGGTCGCAACCGAGGTAGCGCGGCGCCAGCGTCCAGGTCCGGTGTGGCTTTTTCCCGGCCTGGTGTGACCGCCAAGCCGCATTCTCGACCGAACTCCCTCAACTGATTGCAACAGGAAACACAAGATGCGCAAAGACAAGAAGACCTTCCGCGTCGTCGCCCTGGCCGCCCCGCTGGTCATGGCCACCATGCTGGCAGCCCCGGTCAGCGTCAACGCCGCCGATTCCATTGGCCTTTACTGGAAAGCCGCGCCGACCACCACCGCCTGGGTCAACTCCTCCGGCGAGTGCTGGCAGGGGCAGGACGGTGAAAAGCTGCCCCCCTGCACTGACACCTTCGTGCCTCATGCCCCGCTGGTCATGCGCCTGCTGTTTGAACTGGACCGGTACCAGCTCAACCAGATCCGCAACCCCGAAGAACTGCGCAAGCTCGATGACCTGATCAAGGAATTCCAGGGGACCCCGCGGGTGGAGCAGGTCAGCATTATCGGTCACACCGACAAGCTGGGCAGCCTGCCGCACAACCAGGTGCTGAGCGAGAACCGCGCCGCCACCATCAAGCAGTACATGATCGACCGCGGTTACCCCGCCTCGGCCATCCGCGAGGTTAAGGGCATGGCCTGGGAGGGCGGCAACGATGTCGCCGCCGACGGCGCCGTCATCGACCTGGGTCCCCTGGAAAACAATCCCCTGCGCCGCCGCGTGGTCGTGACCGAGCTCGGCCCGGAGCAGGTCCAGCAGTACTCCCAGTAGTCGTCCGGTCCCGGATCGGCCCTTCCGGGCGCCGCTCCGGGGCTGTCAAGGAATCCACCGCTGCCGGGCACCGCAAGGTGCCCGCACCCCAATCGAACCGAAACCTGTCGCTGACCCTGTTGGTTGCGACGCGGGTTCCTGCGGTCGGAAGAAAGGGATGACACCCCGCCAATAAGCCTCATCCCCCCCGACGGAGGCTTAAAGGACGACCGGCCCCCGGGTTTCCCGGGGGCCGGTTTTTTTTGCTCCCCGCGTCCGCTGCGGTGCCATCTTCGTTGTCGTTGTCGTTGTCGTTGTCGTAATCGAGCTTATCGTAGCGCCCCGGATTCGCTCGCACCCCAAAGTACC
>NZ_CAIKKU010000268.1 GCF_903828115.1 uncultured Thiodictyon sp.
ACCGAGAGGTCTTCGCCGCCGGGGTCGGATGCGCCGCCGGGGTCGGATGCGCCGCCGGGGTCGGATGCGCCGCCGGGGTCGGATGCGCCGCCGGGGTCGGATGCGCCGCCGGGGTCGGATGCGCCACTGGGGTCGAATGCGCCACGGGGGCCGGGTGGCGCGCCGCTGCGCGTGACGGTGCGCTGTTGCCCGCCTGCCGACGCTAGTTTCTCGTCACGCTGTAGGCCCCGGTCGCGCCGGGACTATAGGTCGTCGCGTGGATCGTCAGGGTCCCCGAGGTCGTCGCTCGGTAGACGATCCGGGAGTTGAACCCGTTGTAATCATCGTTGGACGCCAGCACCCCCCCGGCGCTGTTGAGCAGGAACAGATAGGCGTCGAAGGCCGCTGAACTCAACGTGATCGTGTAGGTCGTGCCCGCTGTCGCGGTGAAGGTGGTGTTGTCATAGAAGCTGCCCGCGCGCACCGAGGAGCGACAGTCGGTCTTTGCCAAGGTCCCGCTGGTGCTTCCCACGCCGATCGGTGTCGTCGTGCAGCCGGCACCGCCGGCGAGGGATACCGTGTAGGCGCCCGTCGTGCCGCCACTAAGGGACGTCGCGTGGATCGTCAGGGTCCCGGAGGTCGTTGCGGTGTAGACGATCTTGGAATTCCACGAGCCATCGCCGCTGTCGTTGGCGGCAAGCACGGAAGCGCCGTTGAGCAGGTACAGGAAGGCGTCGAAGGCCTTCGAGTTCATGGTGATCGTGTAGGTCGTGCCGGCCGCTACCGCGAAGGTGAAGTTATCGTAATAGCTCGGCGAGCGCACCGTTGACCGACAGTCGGTCGTCGCCAGGGTCCCGCCCAAGGTGCTGCCCGCGCTGATCGCCGTCTTCGCGGACGAGCAGGCCGTCGTGAAGGTCACGGCGGGCGCCTCGTTCGAGTAGGCCGAGTTCCCGCCGGCGTTGTAGGCCCACACCCGATAGTAATAGGTGGTGCCCGCGGCCAGCCCGGTGTTGCTGAAGCTGGTGGCATTGGCGGCCGGCGCGGCGATTTCCGCATAGGTCCCGGACACCCCCGTCTTGCGTTCGATCCTGAACCCGGTCTCGTTGCTGCTGGTGTCCGTCCAGGTCAGGTTGATCTGTGAGGTTGACGATGCCGTCGCGGCCAGCGCCGCGGGCGCCGTGGGCGGCGCAGTCGCGGGGCGAATGTTGAAGACGGCCGCCTGGTTGCTGTTGAAGTTGTAGCCGGCCGGGTTCAGGTTGCTGATCAGGAAGTACCCGTCGTATGCACCATTCCAGCCCCAATTGAAGTGGAAATAGTTGGAATCGTTGTAGCCATCCAGCACGAAGGCGTGACCCCCGCTGCCATATCCGACATAAAAGACCGGCCGCCTGGCATCGAGGTCCGTCTTGATCTTCGCGATCCACGCGGCGTCGCTGAAGGCTGAGCGATTGACGATGTTGTCCGCCAGGTAGCGGAAGTAATTCCTGAATGCCGGTGCGATGGCTGCCGGGTAGCAGCCCGAACCACTTGGCCCATAATCCATATCGAGCGCGATCCCGGCCTGGCTCAACACCGTCGCCGCGGCGCTGTTGTAGGTCGACAGGCTGCCCGCTGTCGGGATGGCCGCCCAATTGTATGTGGTGGTACCGAAATTTGCCGACAGGGTGCCGTAGGTTGGGTGATAATAGGAGTGTGAGCCATTACCGGTCGCCGGGTGGCTGTAATATCTCAGGATCTGCCCGAAGGCCGTCGCGCAGCACCCGACCAGTGCGTGGCGGTCCGGCCCCGCGTTATCGGCGGGACAAAATTGATTGTAGTAGGTACCCTGTGACCAGGTGGTAGCCAGGAGCGGCGCGACCGCCGTGAGTACCGTACTGCCCAGGGCGTTGCCGGTACGCAGCGGCGGCTGGAAATTCACCACATCCAGGTAGCTCCAGGCAGCAGCAATCAGTGTGGTCGCGGGGTCCGACGACGGGGTGCCTGATACTGATCGGCGGGCGCCGGCTTGAGCCGCCGCACGGATACTATCATTGACCTTACTCATCCATGCGAGGTAAGCGGGCGGCGCATCGTCGCGCTGCGCCGTGCCGTCTGGCGAGTACGCAATGATCGGATAAGCGGCATCGTCTGCCGCGACGATCACCCAGCCCCCTGGATTCATGTTGAGTACATAGTAGGCCGGGACCTGATCGGCGGCGGCGACTGCGACGCTGCGGTCAAAGTCCGGCAATGCTTCATGCGCGATGCCGGTCTGATCCAATATCCAATTGGCGGCCACGGCCTGCGCCCGCTCTGGTGCGACCGGCGCGGCCAGGGTACTGACGGCAGTCAATTGCAGGCAGGCAATGACAGCGAAACCTGCGATAATCCGTGATCGAGTATTCATACGCGGTTTCATTGCGCTTCTCCCTACGGTAAAGAACTCAAGAACGATGCCACTGCCCGACTGACGTGATCGGTTCGCTCCGGGCAGCCGGGAGCGACCGATCCCCGGCTAATCTGTAGCGACGGTCGTTGTACCTCCTTGCCCGATGACGAGCGAATCGGTCTGCGACAGCAGTACGATCAGCGCGCGACGACAGCCGGCCATAATCGGCAGGTCAAGGCCGACGAGCGTACCGCTGAGGGTGACCGTGCCATCCCAGTCCGTGCTCTGCGCGGCCAGCGTGTCGAGGATGTGCGGGGCCGCGGCGGACACGACACGTATCTCGAGGTTGAGTGTTTGGGCAGCGTTGTAAAGCAGGAATTTGCTTTCCGGCAGCCACGGGTGTAGCCGCTGATCCGAGATGTTGATACGGCTGACCACTCCCTGAATGCGATACCTCGTTTGCTCGCACGGGCGGGGTGTCGAGCAGTCGCCAGGCACCCCGTACTGGGCATAAATCTCATCGATTGTCATGGCCTTACCTTGCCCGCCGGGCGTCACCGGCGACGCGGCCTGCGCCTGTGCGGCGCACGGGCCGATCAACAGGACGAGGAGGGCCGTTGCTAACCGGCCAGCAAAAAACGGCGCGAGTGCGGCGCATGAAGACGGCATGGCAGTGTGCAATCCAAGCTGTTTTGGTTGTGGTGTCCCAGCGTCGGTCCGCTCGCTGTTTCTTCAGATGACACGTCTGGTTGTTGATGGGTCTCGGCACGCGGGCGTCCGCGTGTCCTGAGATTGCAGAAACGCAACCCCCTAAACCGTCCTGGTTGTGGTTTGGACACAACCCTCGACTGTAAAGAGAGTGTAGTTAACGTGTCCGGTTGGAATGTGATCCAGATCGAGTATCTCGCGGGATCTACTCACAATCAGAAAATGCCTACAGTCAGTGCCGCCGAAGGCGACGCACAGGATCAGGCATCCGCCACCGGGGCCGCCCCGGGCCGCAGTCCAAGGCAGATGAAGACCGCGCCCGGGGCGAGCAGGCGGCGGCGGTCCGGTCCGCCTCAACGGCGTCGGCTGGCCGGCTCATCAGGGCGGGAGCTTGACTCCGGCCTCCTCAAGCAGGGTGCGTACATGGTCCACCGGGATCGCGTAGGTGATGCCGCTCGGGTTGGTCAGGGCGACCTCCTTGGTACCCTTGACGAAGACGCTGTTGATCACCCCCAGCACCCGGGCGCTGCCGACCGCGTAGAGGGGGCTGCCGGAATTGCCCGGGTAGGCGGTGGCGTCCAACTGGAAGATGTCGAAGGGTTGGTCCAGGCGCTTCAAGACCTCGGTGGTCAGGTCCCGGCCTGCGCCCACCGGGATGACCACCGGGGTGATGGCGGAGATGATGCCCTGATGGGTCGCGGGAAAGAGCCCCAGGGCATTGAGGATCGGGTACCCGGTGAAGGCGATCGGTTCGCCCTCGCGCACCTCGGTGCTCTTGCCCAGGCGCAGGGCCGGCAGGGGGGCGCCGCTGAAGCGCAGCAGGGCCAGGTCATGGGCGCCGTCGCTGCGCACCAGGGTAGCCTCGCGCACCTCGGCCCGGTCGCGACCGGCCGGGATGAAGATGGCATAGGTTTCGCGCCGGTCCGCATCGAGCTTGGCCGACACCACGTGGGCATTGGTCACGATGTGGTTGCCGGCCACCGCAAAGCCGGTTCCACGCAATTCGTGCTGTTGGGCGCGGACCACCTGGAAGGTCCCGACCGCGACCACGCTGCGTTTGACGGCGGCCGCCGTCTCCGGCAGGCCCGCGGACGCGGCCGACAGCGAGAGGGTCAGCAGGGCGGCGGCGGGCATGTACCCGCGGCGTCGGGATCGGGCAGCAGCAAGACGGCGCAGGTGCATGGTAGGGGTCCGGGTCCGAAGGTTTGCAGAAGCCGATCCGATTATAGCGAGCCTTCGCCTCAGACCGACGAATCAAGCGCCGCAAGCCAGGCGCAAGACGTTCCGACCCGGGCTCAGGACGGGTCCTGATCTCCCCCCGCGGGCCAGCGGGGCCAGGCGGTCAGGATCGCGTGGACCAGGGTCGCGAGCGGGATGGCGAAGAACACACCCCAGAATCCCCAGAGGCCGCCGAAGACCAGTATGGCGACGATGATCGCCACCGGGTGCAGGTCTACCACCTCCGAAAACAGCAGGGGCACCAGGATATTGGCGTCCAGGGCCTGGACCACGGCGAACACCGCCCCGAACCAGATGAACTCTCCGGACCAGCCCCACTGGAACCAGGCGATGAGGACGACCGGGACCGTGACCACCACGGCCCCGACATAGGGCACGATGACCGAGAGCCCCACCAGGAGGGCCAGCAGCATCGCATAGTCCAGGCCGAAGACCAGAAAGGTGATGTAGTTGGCCGCCCAGACGATCAGGATCTCCCAGAACTTGCCGCGGATATAGTTGGAAACCTGGCGGTCTACCTCCGCCCAGACGGAGTCCGCGATGCGGCGGTATTCGGGCAGGTATTGCCTGAACCAGCCCAGGATCAGGTCTCTGTCTTTAAGGAAGAAAAACACCAGGAGCGGCATCAGGACCAGATAGACCAGGACGGTGATGAACCCGACCACGCCGGCCAGGGACCAGGACAGGACCCGCTGACCGAAGGCCACGGCCTCGGCGCGCAGGGCCCCGATCACCTCGTCGATCTGTTCGGCGGTCACCAGGTCCGGGTGACGCCCGGGCAGTTCCGCCAGGGCCCGGGTCCCCTCGTTGATCATGGTCGGGAGCTGTTGGACCAGGTCGGTCACCTGCCGCGACAGGAGCGGCAATACGCCGAACAGCAACAGTGCGACGAACAGCAGGAAGCCCACATAGACCACCAGTACGCTGGCCGTGCGCCCCAGGCCCCGGCGCTCGCAGAAGCCGACCGGACCCTCCAGCAGGTAGGCGATGACCATGCTCGCCAGCACCGGGGCCAGCATGTTGCCCAGGGTCAGGACCACCGCGAACAGGGCCAGCAGGAGCAGCGTCAGGAAGACCAGCTGGGGGTCGGAGAGGTGGCGGCGGAACCAGTCGGTGACGATGCCCATGACGGTCGGTCAGTCGCCCCCCGGCGCGTCGGCTTCCGGTTCCTCCGGCGCGCGGCCCTGGTGCGTGCGATAGTCCTGGTAGCGGCGCCGGAACAGGGCCTCCAGGTCGTCGATGACCGCCGCCGCCGTCCGGCCATGCAGGACATGGGCGGACATCAGGGCGGCGGTCTCGTGGAGCATCGGCTCGCGATCGAGCATCGCGTAGGTCAGGCCAAGGCGGCGGATGGCGGCGATGACCGTCTCGCGCTCCGGGCGGGGCAGCGCGGCTGGTTCCTGGATTCGCGGCCAGGACTGAGCCTGACCTGGGGCCTGATCAGGAGCGGGTGCGGGGCACGCCGCGGGGACCGGAGCGGGCGCCCCGCCCGCGGCGAGGAACTCGGCAAAGGCGAGCAGGGTATGCTGCTGCGCGGTGTCGAGTTGGGCGAAGATCTGCGTCAGGCGTTGCTCGGGCGCGAGGGTGGGTGCGGGATTGGAGGTGGGCATGGTCCCGTTTGCGGGTTTCCGACAATAGACCGCCTATCATAGCACAACAAAACCTGATCAAGAGCGCGTGTTACTGTGATATCAAGGGCCTTTTCGTGATGTGCGACGGTTCCGACCCCCGGGATTGCTGTCGTGTTTTTGCTACTGACATCTGATCGCAACAAGGTAGTGGAAATCCCCCGTCGCTTCGCCTACAGTTCGGAATCGCGGCCGGTCATCTTAAATATACGGATTAACTAAGGATCTCAGGCTGCGGCCCGGGTTCTGCCGGGGCTTCGTCGGGACCTCTCTCAGTGTCTGCGGCGAGCAACTTGCATTGCGAGCCCGGGCTC
Organism: uncultured Thiodictyon sp.; assembly: GCF_903828115.1. GTDB lineage: Bacteria > Pseudomonadota > Gammaproteobacteria > Chromatiales > Chromatiaceae > Thiodictyon. The sequence goes on from NZ_CAIKKU010000268.1 coordinate 6,237, forward strand.
ACACGGACTGGCGGCTACGACGATCGCTGCATATCGACAACAGACAACGACATCTTCATGGGGGGACCAACAATGTACTCAAGAATCACCCGCTCGGTGGCCGCGGCCCTGGCCGTCGGCGCCATCGGCACCCTCGCCGCTGTCGGCAGCGCGCGCGCCGCCGGGTTCTCACTGCCCGAGGCCTCGACCGCGGGCATCGGTACTGCCAATGCCATGGTCGCCAACCCCAGGGACCTCGGCGCCATCCCCTATAACGCGGCGGCCATGGGGTTCCACGACAAGTCCAGTGTCGCCCTGGGCGCGCTCATGATCGGGCCCTCGTTCTCGGTCACCACGGCCAGCGGTAACCACGACAGCAACGGGGCGAATTGGGTCGGCGTACCCATGATCCAGGCGGCGATCAAGGTCGCCGACCGCTGGCGAGTGGGTCTCGGGCTGACCGCGCCCTTCGGCCTGGAGACCCGTTGGCCCTATGGCAGCTTCCCGGCACTGAGTCAGAGTGCGACCGTGCGGTTGCCGGCCCCGGTCGGGCGCGTCAGCATCCCCACCGCCAGTCACCCGACCAACAGCAAGCTCGAGATCCTGGACCTGGCACCCTCCGTGGCCTTTCGGGTCAACGAGGATCTGAGCCTGGCGGCGGGACTGGACATCTATTGGGCCAAGTCCGCCGAACTGAACTCCAACCTGGGCTCCATGAGCGGGGACGGGACCGGGGTCGGCTTCAATCTCGGCGTCCTGTATCGCGTCCGGGCGCTGAGCCTGGGGGCAACCTTTCATTCGGCCTCGACGCTGGGCCTCAGCGGCAAGTACACCCCGTCCAACACGACCCTGGTCGCGCTCGGGCGCTTGCAGCAAGGCCAATCCGCCAGTCTGGATCTCGACCTGCCCTGGCGCCTGCAACTCGGCGCCCGTTACGAGTTCACCAAGGAACTGGCGGCCGAATTCGATTGGAGCTACACCGGCTGGAGCAAGTTCCAGCAGTTGGTCGTGACCGGTGATCGCACCGGCGCACGGATCTCGACCGAGACCAACGCCTGGAAGAACTCCGGCGCCTATCGCCTGGGCCTGACCTGGCAGGTGCGCCCGACGACCCAGTTGCGCCTGGGCTATGCCTACGACGAGACCGGCCAGGGCGACAATTACTTCAGCGCCCGGGTGCCGGACAACAACCGCCAGACCTTCGGGATCGGCGTCGCTCAGGATCTGGGCCGCGGCTTCTCGGTGGAGGCCGGCTACATGTATGTCATGGGCGAGAAGCGCAACGTCCGCAGTGCCGTGCCTTACACCAGCACCAGCGGCGTCAACGGCACCAATGCGCTCAACGGCCAATATGAGATGAGTGCCAACCTGATCAGTATCGCGGTCGTGATGACCTTCTGATGAATAACGAGTCAAGATCAAGTTAAACACAGTCGTTGTCGTTGTCGTTGTCGTTGTCGTAAGCGTAATCGGATAAG
>NZ_CAIKKU010000269.1 GCF_903828115.1 uncultured Thiodictyon sp.
ACCCGCGTGCCGTGCCCTGCTTGTAGCGTCTGCCGATCATCCCCCTGACCCCTTGGTTCCGACTTGGCTGACAGTCTACGCCAGGCACCGGGCACGATCCGAATACTTGCCCAATCTCTAGAGCGGTGTCACGAGGGGGTGGGCTGGGCGGATTTACGATCAAGGCCGGCCGCCCCTATCACGGCGGTCTGGACGGTGCCCAATCGAACGCAAATTGACGTTTGCTCAGCATGTTTGAACGAGCAACTTCGGACGGGGAAATGGATGATCGAAGGGGCTCGGCCTGCTGCCGTTGCGCAATAAATAGGGGGATACCTGGGACAAACCACGGTTTCCCTGCGAACCCCCTGCCCCGGCAGCAAAGAAGCCAAAGATGGCCTGACCGTACGTCGCTCGCCGCACGTCCGGGCTAAGCCCAAGTCTGCGACCCTACCGCGTCCCGGACCCAAACGACTCGGATTTGTCCGCGAGCAATCGCTTCAGCCGCTCGTTCTCGGCCAGGGCCTCTTCCTTCGCCGCCCGCTCCCGCTCCTGCGCCGCAAGTGCCTGCTCCGCGGTCGCCCGCGCCTGCTCCGCGGCCGCCCGCTCCTGCTCCTTGGCCGCCCGCTCCTGCTCCTGCGCCGCAAGTGCCTGCTCGGCGATCAAACGGGCCTGCTCCTCGGCCGCCCGCGCCTGCTCAACCTCCGCGCGCAGGTCCTCGAATTCGAGCTGGACGCTCTGCTGTTCGCGCAGATAGTCCTGCCGTGCCTGGTAAGCATAATAGGCGTGCTCTTTCTCGGAGAATGCCTTCAGTGTGTTCATGGCTCGCCTCATCTCTCGACCGCCGTACCGCCCCGCGCCCCGATCCGCCGCCCCAGCCGGTCAAACGCGAGATAGATGACCGGGGTGGTGAAGAGCGTCAGCACCTGACTCAGCAGCAGCCCCCCCACCATGGTGATCCCCAGCGGCTGGCGCAATTCGGCCCCCATGCCGCCGCCGAGCATCAACGGCAGTGCGCTCAGGAGCGCGGCGAAGGTGGTCATGAGGATCGGGCGCAGGCGCAGCAGGCAGGCCTGGTAGATCGCCTCGCGCGGGGTCTTGCCCTCGCGGCGCTCGGCGTCCAGGGCGAAGTCGATCATCATGATCGCGTTCTTCTTCACGATGCCGATCAGGAGCACGATGCCGATGACGGCGACCACCCCCAGGTCCTGGCCCGCGAGCATCAGTGCGAGCAGGGCCCCGACCCCGGCGGACGGCAGGGTCGAGAGAATAGTGATGGGGTGGATATAGCTCTCGTAGAGCACCCCGAGCACGATGTACATGGTCACGATGGCCGCCAGCAGCAGGAAGACCTGATGGCCGAGCGAGGCGCGAAAGGCGAGCGCCGTGCCCTGGAAGCTCAACTGCACACTCGCCGGCAGCGCCAGTTCGCGCTGCGCGGCCTCGATCGCCGCCACCGCCCCCCCGAGCGAGGCCCCCGGGGCCAGGTTGAAGGAGATGGTCGCGGCCGGGAACTGGTCCAGGCGGTTCAGGATCAGGGGCGCGGTGCGCTCTTCGACCCGGGCGAGCGCCGACAGCGGCACCTGAACGCCGTTCGCCGCCGGGACATGGAGGTTCGCGAGCGCCGCGAGCCCCGGCGCCAGCCCCGGGTCGACCTCCAGCACCACGCGATATTGGTTCGCCTGGGTGAAGATGGTGGAGACCAGACGCTGGCCGAAGGCGTCATAGAGCGCATTGTCGATGGCAGCGACCGTGACCCCGAGCCGGCCGGCGGTCGCCCGGTCGATGTCGACATAGGCGGCCAGTCCCTGCTCCGCCAGATCGCTCGCCACGTCCGCCAACTCCGGCAGGGCGGCGAACCGCTCCACCAGGCGCGGCACCCAGAGGCCCAACGCGCGCGCGTCCGCGTCCTGGACGGCAAGCTGATACTGGGTCCGGCTCACCCGGCTCTCGATGCTGAGATCCTGGACCGGCTGCAGAAAGAGCCTGATCCCCGGTACCGCAGCCAGCCCCGGCTGGAGCCGGCGGATGACCTCTTGGGCCCCGGCGCGCTGTTCGCGCGGCACGAGGTTGACCAGGAACCGACCGCTGTTGAGCGTCGCGTTGGCGCCGTCCACCCCGATGAAGGAGGACAGGCTCGCGACCGCGGGGTCGGCGAGCAGGACCGCGGCCAGCGCCTGCTGGCGCTGCGCCATGGCGGCGAAGGAGACCGACTCGGGGGCCTGGGAGACGCCCTGGAGCAGGCCGGTGTCCTGGACCGGAAAGAACCCCTTGGGGATCATCATATAGAGGACCAGGGTCAGGACCAGGGTCGCGGCGGCGACCAGCAGGGTCGCCGGCTGGTGGTCCAGGACCCGGTCGAGCAGCCGGCCGTAGCCGGCGATCACCCGCTCGAAGAACCGGCCGCTCGCCCGGTAGAGTCGGCCCTCCTGCTCCGGCGGGCGATGGCGCAGCATCCGGGCGCAGAGCATCGGTGTCAGGGTCAGGGAGACGACCGCGGAGATGAGGATCGCCACCGCAAGCGTCACCGCGAATTCCTGGAACAGCCGGCCCACGACCTCGCGCATGAAGAGCAGCGGGATCAGCACGGCGATCAACGAGAGGGTCAGCGAGACGATGGTGAAGCCGATCTGACCCGCCCCCTTGAGCGCCGCCTGCAGCGGCGACTCGCCCTGCTCGATATAGCGGGAGCAGTTCTCGATCATCACGATGGCGTCGTCCACCACGAAACCGGTGGCGATGGTCAGTGCCATCAGGGTCAGATTGTTGATGCTGAAGCCTGCCAGGTGCATGACCCCGAAGGTGCCGATCAGGGACAGCGGCACCGCCACGCTGGGGATGATGGTCGCGGGGATACTGCGCAGGAAGAGAAAGATCACCATCACGACCAGGGCGGCGGCCAGCAGCAGCTCGTGCTGCACGTCCTTGATCGAGGCGCGGATGGTGACGGTGCGGTCGGTCAGGGGCGCGACCTCCACGCTCCCCGGCAGGCCCGCCTGGAGTTCGGGCAGCAGTTGCTTGATGCGGTCGACCACCTGGATGACATTGGCGCCGGGCTGGCGGCGGATGTTCAGGATCACCGCGGGGGTCTCGTCGGCCCAGGCGGCCAGATAGACGTTCTCCGCCGCCTCGTCCACCGCCGCCAGGTCGGACAGGCGGATTGGCGCACCGTTGCGGTAGGCGATGATCAGCGGCCGATACTCCGCCGCCGAGGTGAGCTGGTCGTTGGCGTCGATGGTCGAGGCGCGGTGCGGCCCGTCGAAGCTGCCCTTGGGCGCGTTCACGTTGGCATTACCGAGCGCGGTGCGCACGTCCTCCAGGCTCAACCCATAGGACGCCAGCGTCAGCGGGTTCACCCGCACCCGCACCGCCGGGCGCTGGCCGCCGCTGATGCTGACCAGCCCCACCCCCGGCAGCTGCGAGATCCGTTGTGCGAGGCGGGTGTCGGCCAAATCCTGGACCTGATACAGGGGCAGGGTCTGCGAGGTCAGGGCGAGCGTCAGGATGGGCGCGTCGGCCGGATTGACCTTGCTGTAGATGGGCGGGCTCGGCAGGTCCGCGGGCAGGAAGGTGCCGGCCGCGTTGATCGCCGCCTGGACCTGCTGCTCGGCGATATCGAGGCTGAGATCGAGCCCGAACTGCAGGGTGATGACCGAGGCCCCGCCCGAACTGGTCGAGGACATCTGGTTCAGGCCCGGCATCTGACCGAGTTGGCGCTCCAGCGGCGCGGTTACGGTCGAGCCCATCACCTCCGGGCTCGCCCCCGGGTACAGGGTCACGACCTGGATGGTCGGATAGTCGACCTCCGGCAGGGCCGACAGGGGCATCAGGCGATAGGCCAGCAACCCGGAGAGCAGGAGCGCGACCATCAGCAGCGAGGTCGCCACCGGGCGCAGGATGAAGGGGCGCGACAGGTTCATCCGCGCCGTCCCGCGCGATACAGGCGCCGCGACGGCGTCCCGACGCCCCGACTCATGGCACGCCTGGGCGCCGGCGGCGGCCCTCGGCGGGGGCCGGCTCCGGCGCGGACCCCGTGGGCGTGCCCGGCCCCGCGGGTTTGGCCGCGTCGCGCTCACCGACCGCGACCTTGGCCCCCTCCCGCAGCTTGTCGGTCCCGTCGACCACGACCAACTCGCCGGGCGCGAGGCCCTCGCTGACCGCGACCTCATCGCCCTCGGCGGCACCGAGCGTCACGGGCCGCACGCTCACGGACTGCTGCAGCCCCACGACATAGACATAGGTCCCCTGGACCCCGCGCTGGACCGCGGCGGTGGGGATCAGGGTCGCGTCGTGCAGGGTATCGACCAGCAGGTGCGCATTCACGAACTGGTTCGGAAACAGCCGTCCGTCCTCGTTCGGAAATTCCGCCTTGAGCCGGATGGTCCCCGTCGTCGGATCGATCTGGTTGTCCAGGGTCAGCAGGACACCGCCGGCAAGCTTCGTCTTCTGGGCCTTGTCATAGGCGTCCACGGTGAGCCGGGTGTCGGCGCGGACCTGCTTGAGCACCGTCTGCAAGTCATCCTCCGGCAGGGTGAAGATGACCAGGATCGGCTCAACCTCGGTGATCACCGCGAGCCCCGTCGCATCTGCGGCCCGCACGATGTTGCCGGCATCCACCAGCCGCAGGCCCACCCGCCCGCCGATCGGGGCCTTGATACGGGCATAGGTGAGTTGCAGCTTCGCGCTCTCGATCTGTGCCAGGTCGGTCTTGATCGCGCCCTCGTATTGGGCCGCCAGCGCCTTCTGGGTGTCCCACTGCTGCTTGGAGCCGGAATCCTGTTGATAGAGGGTGCGGTAGCGTTCCAGGTCGACCCGCGCATTGTCGAGCAGCGCCTGATCGCGGGCGAGCGCCCCCTGGGCCTGCAGGAGCAGGACCTGGAACGGACGGGGATCGATCTCGGCCAGCAGGTCGCCGGCCTTGACGGTCTGGCCCTCCGTGAAGGCCAGGCGCATGAGCTGACCGTCGACCTGGGTCCGCACGGTCACGGTGTTGCGGGCCGTGACCGTCCCCAGGCCCCGCAGATAGACCTTGATCGCACCGGTGCGCGCGGCCGCGGCCACCACGGGGACCGGCCGTGCTTGCGCACCGCCCCGGCCGCCGGGATTGCCGGCGCCGCGGCCAGGGTTGCCGCGGTCGGCGCTGCCCTGACCGGCAAGTCCCCCGCCGAACCAGTGCCAGTAAGCGAGCGCGGCGGCCAGGCCGACCAGGACCAGACCCAGCAGCGGCAGATAGCGGCGGCGCTTGGCGCCGGTTTCCTCCGAGGTCATCAATGGTTACCTGCTGGAGCCCTGAGGGGGCGGGGGCTGCGCGCCGGGTGGGCAATGTTGATGGACCCCAAGACGCGGCGGCGGCACGGCGGCGATCCGGCCGACCGACCGGCGGGCGACTGTCTTGGCCCGCGGCACAGATTAACCGCGTGAGGTGCAAAAATGGAGAATTCTGCAGCGGGCGGCGGGTGCTGCGTCCCGGCGGCCAGTCGGCATGGTTCGCTGCCGACGCTCGACCCGAAACGGCGCGGTCCGCTGGTCGCGTGTGCCCGCACCGAGTCCGGACGCAATGCGGCGGAGTTATCAAGCTCTATCGGTAAGGACTTCGCGGCAACCGATATCGAAGGCGTGCTTTGAACTTTGAGTTTCGTATACTGTCACCGGAACTCCCCTGGTCTGTGCCATTGTCTTGGTGCGACTCCTTCGTCACCCGAATCCGCGGGTCTACCGCATCCCGGGTCCAGACGACGCGGACTTATCCGCGAGCAATCGCTTCAGCCGCTCGTTCTCGGCCAGGGCCTCTTCCTTGGCGACCCGTTCCTGCTCTGCCGCCGCACGCGCCTGCTCTTTAGCCGCTTGCTCCTGCTCCTTGGCCGCCCGCTCTTGCTCTTTGGCCGCCCGTTCGTGCTCTGCGCTCGCCCGCGCCTGCTCGGCGGCGGCACGCTCCTGCATCGCGTCCGCCCGCGCCTGCTCGACCTCCGCGCGCAGGTCGGCGAATTCGAGCTGGATGCTCTGCTGTTCACGCAGATAGTCCTGCCGCGCCTGGTAGGCATGGTAGGCGTGCTCTTGCTCGGAGAAGGCCTTCAGGGTGTTCATGGCTCGCCTCATCTCTTGGGTCTGCATCCACGCGGGCAGTGCGTCCTCGTTCAGGCGCTCCGCCTCGTTGAAGAATTTCAGCCAGCGCTGCTGCTCGGTTTCGACCGCGTCGGCGGCGAATTTGCTCAGTTCCAGCAGCCAGATACCGCCGTGGTCCAGAAAGACGCGACCGTGCCGGTCGCGCAGCCGGAACTCGTGGGCATACTCCGGGTCATTTGGGATCGATGGGATGGCGCATGTCGGCAGTGTAGACAAGCGTCACCGGGGCGACAAGCGCAGGCGTCGGTTACGCTTCGCTAACCCGACCTACCCGATTTCACGCAAATCACCCTCGCGGATGACCATCGCGCTGGAGATCAGCGGGGTCCCGGTCGCTCCGCGAGTTGCGCCCCCAGGCGGGCAAGGGCTTCTTCGGCGTCCCGCGCCCGCCCCTCGGCCGCGCGGCGGGCCTCGGCCGCGGCCGCGGCACGCAACTCGCCCGCGGCAGCCCGCTGCTCGGCCTCC
>NZ_CAIKKU010000270.1 GCF_903828115.1 uncultured Thiodictyon sp.
AGCGGCTGTAGCTCAGTTGGATAGAGTACTTGGCTACGAACCAAGGGGTCGTGGGTTCAATTCCTGCCAGCCGCACCACACATGATTTCCCTCTGAAGACGCAAGTTTTCAGAGGGTTTTTCATTTTCAGAGTTTGGTGACATTTTGGAGTCCGTGTCCGAACGGTGTCCGGAATGATTTTGTGGGGGGGTAAGACGGTATTGAGTCTTATTGGACGATCCCACCGCTAAGTTGAAGGGCGGCACTGAGTCTGCAACCTCGCCGACTGTGGCGACTGCTGATTCATCAGCGCAGACCGAGTGTTCCGGTGAAGAAGAAACCTGCGCCGGTCACATCGTGGACTTGGCACAGGCTCCTAGCTAGACGGTCGCGCAGTCCGGCAGTGGTCGTGCAGTCCGTGACGGTAAGAATCCGACGCAGATTCTGCCCCTTCCTTTTGGTGTATCGATTTTGGTCTCGCCATCGTCATGAGGGCCATTTTCCTAAGCTGTAGGACGCTCGTTTTAGGCCGTTTGTGTGGAACTGGCTGAAACGGTCATTTTGGGCGAAAAATGGTGAAAAATCGCCTAAAAAGGGCCGTCTGGCCAGCGTCTACGAGCGCCAGCTGAGCGTGGACCGGCAACGGTCCCCATCAAAACTTCCAATCCCGGTTCTCGCGGCGGCGGCGTGTCACTGCAAACCGAGTGCTGTTGATCTTGACCCACCCAACGTGGTGGACCTCGACGGTGGTAGGGTCGACGCGCAAAGCCGCGTCGCGATAGTCCCCATCTGCCATGTAGGAAGGGCTAAAGTGTGGAACAAAGCCAAACAGATCATCCTTTTCATTCAGTGGCGCAGGCGCTTCCACCTTCGGTACAGCTTCGCTCACCATGTAGTCAATATCCCAACCGTCCTCGGTTCCGTGGCCAGTGTGCGCCTCGATTTCGGTGCCTTTAGGAAACGCCATTTCGTGCACGCGCGCCGCCTTATGGAAGAGGACCACATTACGCCCATCCTTCGACTGCGCTGAACTAAAAATGATGCCGTCGAGCGTTGGCTCGTTCTCGGTCGCGAGAAAGTCCGCGATGGCCTGCGTCGCGAGGTAGTCGAAGGCCTCGTCATCCGGCATCACAGGTCGCGTCATGCGTTGGCCGAGGGACCGCAGAAACGCGACGCGTTCTAGGCGGCCTTTCAGGGACGGATCGAAGATGCTGCCCCGATCCCGGACACCATCAAGGGCGGTAAGCTCCAAAAGGCGGAGGGGTCGAGTGATGCTGAATCGCGCGACCACGACCTTGCTCCCCACGGGTGGGCGCACTTCGGCCAGGGCAACGGATGCGTTGGTTGCACCGTAGAAAACTGAGATTCCGTGCGCATTCATTCTGCCCGCGTTGGCAAGGCGGGCCGGAGGCGAACCCAAATGCAAATCCGGACGGCACAGCGCATCTTTGAGTTTTTCGTCAGATTGGAAGACGCGGGCGCGATATAGGTGAGTCAGCCTGCGGTCAGGACCGGCATCCACAACAAGCGGATGGCGCGGCTTGTTCTTCAGAGCGTCAATGTTCCCAAATACCCGCGCGAGAAGTTCTGAGGCGGAACGGCTGAAGAACCGGGCCTCGGTTTTGAGCGACTGCTCGAAGGATCGCCACTCCTCATGCCACGTCTGAGCGCTTGCGCCTTTCTCCTCGTAGTATGAGTCGGATGAGAACTCGGTCTCCTCGCCCATGGCCGCTGATTCGAAGTCACCGTGCCGGCCGTCGAGAATCTCCAACACATCTTCTGCGGCTTCGTGCGGGATAGCAGCGGCTTCCTCGATGGTATCGAGCACTGGCTCGCCGTCGCGCTCCCAATAGTAATCGGACTCGCGATCTGACAGCAAGCTTTGCTGCCAGGGGTCCGGCTGATCCGAGGTGCGGACGTAGTGATCGTCGAAGGCGGTCTCGA
>NZ_CAIKKU010000271.1 GCF_903828115.1 uncultured Thiodictyon sp.
ACAACGACAACGTACCCGGGATCTCGGCTACCACAACAGTTCTGATCTCACCCGATGCCCCCCAAGAAAGAGGAGTTCTCACGCCCAGGCGCCCGCCTCAGCGCACGAGATCGGCATAGAGCACCGCCGCCAGGCCCAGAAACTCGCGGGCAGCCTTGCCCTTGGATTCGAGTTCAAAGACCGCGAGCCCCTCGCTGAACGAGCGCCGGAAGACGGTCCGCTGGGACAGGCGCGGCTTGATGAAACGGATTCCGGGGGCCGCGACCAGGGCGGCTGCGGCCTCGTCGGTCTCACGCACCGCGTGATGGGTGTCGCCGCGGTTGATGAAGCCGATTATCTCCGGGGGGCGCTCCCGCACCACCGTCGCGACCAGGCGGATGAAGCGCTGGACCGACCAGATGTCCGCCTGTGACGGCTGCACCGGCACGACCACCCGATCACACAGGGCGAGTGCCAGGCGCAGGCTGTCCATGTCCGCCGTGCCGGCGTCGATGACGACCTGGTCCGCATCGGTCAGTTGCTCGCGGGTCAGGGCGCGCTTGTCGAGGGCCTGCAGGGGCGGCGCGTAACCCTCCTCGCGCCGGACCTCGAGCACGTCCGTCAGGGTCGCCTGGGGGTCGATGTCCACCAGCCGGCAGGCAACCGCCCCCTGCGCCAGCCAGACCCCGAGATTGAATGCGACCGTGCTCTTGCCCGATCCGCCCTTGAGGCTGGCCACCAGCGTGATCATGCGGCTTGTCTACCCCGAGCAGTTGCTATTGCGCACCCGGCCTGGGCGCATCGGCCGGGGTCGGTCCACCCTGGGGCGGGGCCTTCTTGGTATAGCCGGCCGGGACCGCGAACAGCTCATCGGGCTGGGGGCCGACGCGGATTGCCTTGAGCTCGCTCACGTAGCCGCCGGGAAACTCCTCGCGCACCGCGAGCTTCAGTTGCGGGTCATACCACTGGAGACTGACCGCCGGCGGCTGGCTGGGCACCGCCGTCGTCATCTGCCACTTCTCGGTCGCACGGCCGTCGAGGGTTTCATTACCGAGCAGCGTCAGTTCCATCGTCTGACCATGGGGCAGCACATGCTTCAAGGGCAGTCCCCGCTGCACGTCCAGCCATTGCGTGGCGGTCAGGGTCTGACCTTTGTCGGTCATGGACATCTCCCACTTCACCGCGGGGCGCCCGTTCACGTCCTCGATCCCGACCCGGCGACAGGTCAGACCCGCCATACCGACGCAGGGATCGCTCTCGGCGGATGGCGCGGCCGGGACCGGCGCCGCGGCCCCCGGGGGAGTGGCACGCTCCAGATAGCTCTTCTCCGCCGGGAACAGGATCCACTCCAGGCCGCGCTTCCGGTCGGAGATGCGCACCACCTCCTGACCCTTCTGGGACATCTCCATGCGGGTGCGTGCGTCACCGACGTACATCTTGCCCCCGACGACCTGACCGTCCGGGGCGCGCCGCACCATATCCGCCGCAAACTGGGCGCCGGCCCCATCGGCCCGGGCCGCCCCCGCGGCAACCATGACGGCGCCCAGCAGTGCCGCCGAAACCATGCGTTGGTCGATTCTCATGTCGTTTTTCCTCGTCTGTTTCTTAAAGTCACAACCTTGGGATGCCCGGCTCAACGTGACCGCCAGGGTCCGACCTCGTTGTCGGGGGCGGCGCCCGGGGGCCAGGCCGGCAGGGTGCCGGACGGGTGGGGCGCTCCCTGGCCTGCGTCCAGCGGGCGCCCACGTGCGCCCTGACGCGCCTGCTCCCGTTCGGTCAAAGGACGGAAACGGTAGGCCCCGGGGTCCGCCCACCCACCCGCACTGCCGCCCGGCTGCGGCGGGTCGCCGCGATAACGATAACCCGCGGCGGCGGGCACCGACCCGGGTGGCCAGGCCCGGGTGTCCGCCGGCGCATCGGTCGCGCCGGCATCGGAGCGAAACCGATCGGCGGCGGCGCCCGCTCCCTGCGGTGGGGCGCCCGCTCCCTGCGGTGGCCCGCCGGCGCCGGACCAGCCGCCATTCCATGCGGGTGGTTGGTCCGCGGCGCGGTTCGTGTCCGGCGACTGCCCAAACCGGGCGGGGGCCGACTCACCCGGCCCCGCACCGGAAGCGGCCCCGGTCGGGGTATTGGTGCCCTGGATCCAGTCGGGGCCAGGGGGGCGCTGGTCCCGCGCGCCGCCGCTTTGATTGGCCTCATTGTCCACCGGCAACCCCCAGGGATTGCCCTGCGCCAATTGAAGATAGGCCAGGAACCCCGCCGCGACGAGCAGCGGCGCCGGCCGACGGCGAAACCCCGCACCGCGCGGGTTGCCGCCAGGGTCCCGGTGCGCCGTCCATGGCCGGGCCGGGATAGCCCCGGGGGTCAAGGCGCATCCCCGCCGGGTTCGTCATCGCTCTTCTTCAGCCGGATGCCGCGCCGCGGGGAGCGCGTCGGCGCCGGTTGGGCCTTGGGGGCATCGCCCTTGGGCGCGGGCGTGCCCGCCCGAGTGGACGGCTTGGCGACGGTCTTCTTGGCACTGCCGGTGCTGCCCGCGGCCCCAGCCGCCGCGGTTCGGGTCGGCGCGCTCCCGGCTGGGCGCACCGCAGGGGCCGGCGCTGACGGCGGTGTCGGGTCCTGCGGGTCCGCATCCGGTGTCGCCGCGGCAGGAGGACGCAGTACCAGGGCGGAGCGCGGTTTGGGAGCGACGGCGGCAGCCGTCGCCGCCTCCGTCGCGGCCTGGTCCATGGTCGCGGGCGCCACGGGTAGCGGATCGGCCGGCGCGGCGGCCCCGGCCCCGGTCGCCCCCGGACCCACCCCGGAACCACCATTGACCACGGCCGACGGTCCCGGCCTGGGGCGCCTGGGACGCGGCGGCGGCTTGGGTTTGAAGGCGTTCTTCGCGACGTCGATCAGCAGGATAAAGATCCCTCGCACCCCGTAGAAGACCAGCGTGAGCACCTCCCAGGCCTTCTCCAGGA
>NZ_CAIKKU010000272.1 GCF_903828115.1 uncultured Thiodictyon sp.
ACAACGACAACGACCAGGACAGCGTACCCGGGTCGGTCACCACATCAGTTCTGATCGCACCCCGGACCTTGACACTACTTGACACCGTCGGTTCGTCGCGTAGTATCGGGGCAACGCGATCTGATATTCGGTCGTGGTGTTCCAAGAGGGCCTCCCGATGCTTTCATCTTGCCCGCGATGAGCGTGCTCGCCACCGAATCCCTGTTGCAGGCCGTGTCCGCGCAGCGGCCCGCGGGCGAGGACCTGGAGTATGACCCGGACTTCCTCGCCCTGGCGGCGGCCGCGACCGGCACCCCGGAGCGGCGCATGGGCGACAGCGTGGTCGCGGCGCAGGAGCCGGACTGGCGCCTGGTTCTGGAGTCCGCGCTGGCGCTCTTGGGCCGCTCCAAGGACCTGCGCCTGGCGGTCCTCGTGACCCGCGCCATGCTGGGGCTCGAGGGGCTGCGGGGCCTGCAGGCCGGACTGGACCTGATCCACGGGCTGATCCTCGGGTTCTGGGATGGCCTCTACCCGGAACTCGACGCGAGCGACGGCAACGACCCCACGGCGCGGATCAATGTGCTGCTGGAACTCACGGACCGGGAGACGCTGCTCGCCCAGTTGCGCACCACGCCGCTGATCCGCTCGCGCGTCTTCGGCCCGGTCTGCGGCCGGGATATCGAGATCGCCCAGGGCAAGGCGCCCGCGGCCCCCGGCACCCAACCGCTGGACGAGGCGGGGATCGCCGGGGCCTTCCAGGACTGCGACCTGGACGGCCTGGCCGCCGCCGCGACCGCCGCGGCCGGGGCACTCGCGGCCCTGACCGCGATCGGCGAGGCCCTGGAGGCACGCATCGAGCGGGCCCAACTGCCCAGCTTCGACCCGCTGGCAGAGCCGCTGACGCAGCTTCAGACCGTCCTCCAGGCCCACTTGACGACCCGCCAACCGGGGGCGGCGACCCCCAGTGCACCGGACGCGGACCCCGGCGCGACGGCCCCGTCCACGGCGACCGGGGCCGCGGCGGCCCGCGACCCGGGATCGATCGGTTCGCGGGAGGACGTGGTGCGCACGCTCGAGCGGATCTGCGACTATTATTCGCGCAATGAACCCTCGAGTCCCGTCCCCCTGCTGCTGCGGCGCGCCCAGCGCCTGGTCAACGGCAGCTTCGTGGACATCATGCGCGACCTGGCCCCGGAGGCGCTGCCGCAGATCGAGAAGGTGTGCGGGATCGAGGACAACGCCTGACGGGGCGGCAGACCGGGCCAACCCCGGCGCGCTCCCCGCGGCCCTCTAACGACAACCAACGGAGAACGCCAGTGGCGAAAGAGACCAGCCAAAAGTTCATCGCCCGCAACCGCGCCCCGCGGGTCCAGATCGAATATGAAGTGGAACTCTACGGGGCGCAGAAGAAGGTCCAACTCCCCTTCATCATGGGGGTCCTGGCCGACCTCTCCGGCAAGCCCGCCGAGCCCCTGGCGCCGGTGGCGGACCGCAAGCTGCTCGAGATCGACGTCGACAACTTCGACGAGCGGCTCAAGTCGATGAAACCGCGGGTCGCCTTCCAGGTGCCCAATACCCTGACCGGCGAGGGTAATCTCAGCGTCGAACTCAACTTCGAGTCGATGGACGACTTCTCCCCCGCGGCCGTCGCGCACAAGGTCGACGCCCTGAACAAGCTGTTGCAGGCGCGCACCCAGCTCGCCAATCTGCTGACCTACATGGACGGCAAGAGCGGCGCCGAGGACCTGATCGCGCAGGTGTTGAAGGACCCGAGCCTGCTGCAATCGCTCGCCGCGGCGCCCAAACCGGCTGACCCGGCGGGCGCGGACCAGACCCCGACGGAGGCCAACTGATCATGGCCGCCACCGACACCCAGACCGCGGGGCAACCCCAGTCCCAGACCGACACCCTTGAGTCAGACAGCTTCGCCGCCCTGCTCCAGCGGGAGTTCAAGCCGCGCACCGACCGGGCCCGCGAGGCGGTCGAGGACGCGGTCGCCACGCTGGCCTCCCAGGCCCTGGCGCAGACCGCGCTGATCTCCGACGACGCGGTGCGCACCATCGAGTCGATGATTGCGCAGATCGACCAGAAGCTTACCGAGCAGGTCAATCTGATCCTGCACCACCAGGACTTCCAGCAGCTCGAAGGGGCCTGGCGCGGGCTGAGCTATCTCGTCAACAATACCGAAACCGACGAGATGCTCAAGATCCGGGTCATGAATATCTCCAAGCAGGAGGTGCACAAGACCCTGAAGAAATTCAAGGGCACCGCCTGGGATCAGAGCCCGCTCTTCAAGAAGCTCTATGAGGAGGAGTACGGTCAGTTCGGCGGCGAGCCCTTCAGTTGCCTGGTTGGCGATTACCAGTTCGACCAGAGCCCGCCGGATGTGGAACTGCTCGGGGGGCTCGCCAAGATCGCCGCGGCCATCCACGCCCCGTTCATCTCCGCGGTCGCGCCCGCCGTGATGCAGATGGAAAGCTGGCAGGAACTGGCCAACCCACGCGATCTGACCAAGATCTTCCAGACCCCGGAGTATGCCGCCTGGCGCTCGCTGCGCGAGTCCGACGACGCGCGCTATCTGGGCCTCACCATGCCGCGCTTCCTCGCCCGGCTGCCCTATGGCGCCAAGACCGATCCGGTCGATGCCTTCGACTTCGAGGAGGACACCGAAGGGGCCCAGCACGGCAAGTACTGCTGGGCCAACTCGGCCTATGCCATGGCGGTCAACATCAACCGCTCCTTCAAGTTGTACGGCTGGTGCTCGCGTATCCGCGGGATCGAGTCCGGCGGCGCGGTGGAGGGGCTGCCCAGCCATACCTTCCCCACGGACGACGGCGGTGTCGACATGAAGTGCCCGACCGAGATCGCCATCAGCGACCGGCGCGAGGCGGAGTTGGCAAAGAACGGCTTCATGCCGCTGGTGCACAAGAAAAACACCGACTTCGCCGCCTTCATCGGCGCCCAATCACTGCAAAAGCCGTTCGAGTACGACGACCCGGACGCGACCGCCAATGCCAACCTCGCCGCCCGCCTGCCCTACCTGTTCGCGACCTGCCGCTTCGCGCATTATCTGAAATGCATCGTGCGCGACAAGATCGGCTCCTTCAAGGAGCGCGCGGACATGCAGCGCTGGCTCAACGACTGGATCCTCAACTATGTGGATGGGGACCCGCTGCATTCGAGCGAAACCACCAAGGCCCAATTGCCGCTGGCGGCGGCCGAGGTGGTGGTCGAGGAGGTGGAAGGCAACCCGGGCTATTACAGTTCCAAGTTCTTCCTGCGTCCGCATTACCAGCTCGAAGGGCTGACCGTGTCGTTGCGGTTGGTCTCCAAGCTGCCGTCGGCGAAGGGGGCCTGAGGCCGCGCCCTGCTGCCGCCCGCTCACGGCGGCAGCAGCAACGGTCGGCGCTGGCGCTGACCGCCGGGCCCGGCCCCAACGCCCATTCATCCCACCACCCTCAGGAGCTAAGCAATGGCTGTTGACATGTTCATGAAGCTCGACGACGTCAAGGGCGAGGCCCAAGACAAGTCCCACAAGGAAGAGATCGATGTGCTCGCCTGGTCTTGGGGCATGAGCCAATCCGGCAGTGCGCACGCCGGCGGCGGTCAGGGCGCCGGCAAGGTCGCGGTCCAGGACCTGTCATTCACCAAGTGGGTCGACAAGTCCTCGCCGACCCTGATGACCTACTGCTCCGCCGGCACCCAGTTCAAAGAGGGCAAACTCACCGTGCGCAAGGCCGGTGGCGATAGCCCCCTGGAATACCTGATCATCACCATGAAGGACGTCATCGTCACGTCCTTGGGCACCGGCGGCTCGGGCGGCGAGGACCGGCTGACCGAGCACGTGACCCTCAACTTCGCCTCGGTCAAGGTGGACTATCAGCCGCAGAAGCCCGATGGCAGCAAGGACGGCGGCCCCGTCAAGTACGGCTGGGACATCGCGAAGAATTCAAAGCTGTAGCCGCGGGGCACGGCCTGCCCCAGACTGAGGAGCCGCGGCGCGTCCGCGCGATGCGATTGCGCGGACGCGCC
>NZ_CAIKKU010000273.1 GCF_903828115.1 uncultured Thiodictyon sp.
ACAACGACAACGACAACGACAGCGTACCCGGGATCCCGGTCGCCACATCAGTTCTGATCGCACCCGGCGCCTCGTCTGACCGCCGACGGCCGGCCCCGGGGGCGGGGCGGCCCGCTACAATGCCCGGGTCGGGTCGGGCCGCACGGCCCCCCCGCCGCGACGCCTGGGACACCCGAGGTCCCGGTCAGGTCCATTGTTCCGCCCGCACGCCGCGGCGGAACCCGCTGTGGGAGCAAAGGGGCAGATGAACAGTGAACCGACCAGACTGACCGGCGGCGCGGCGGACCCCGCGGCGGCGACCCGGGTGGGTCCCGCGGCCCCGACCGGGCCGGGCGCGGCGGCGGACGCGACCACCATCCAGGCCGGCGCGGCCGGGGCGGCGGCCGACCCCGCCGCGGCCGACACCGCGGGAGCGCCTCCGCTGCACGGGATTTCGCCCGGCACCCTGCTGGTCAATACCTATCGGGTCGAGCGGCTGCTGGGCGGCGGCGGCATGGGCGAGGTCTATTTGGCGCGCCACGCCGGGCTCTCGACCCTGCACGCGGTCAAGGTGATCCGCCCCGCCATGGCCGCCAACCGCCAGGTCATGGATCTGTTCTACCGGGAGGCGAAGGTCCTGCGCGGGGTGCGTCACGACGCGGTCGTGAGCTACGACGGTTTCGTGCGCGACGCCGACGGGCGGGACTATCTGGTCATGGAGTTCGTGGAGGGGCCCTCGCTGGCGGAGCGCCTGCGCCGGGGGCCGCTCCCCGTGGACCAGGTCATAGCGCTGCGCGATCGGCTCGCCGCGGGGCTCGCGCAGGCCCATCGCCAGGGGGCCATCCACCGCGACATCTCACCGGACAACGTGATCCTGCCGGGCGAGCGGGTGGACACCGCCAAGCTCATCGACTTTGGACTGAGCAAGCTCACCGACCCGACCCAGGAGACCATCATCGGCGCCTCGTTCGCCGGCAAGCTGCGCTTCGCCGCGCCGGAACAGTTCGGCATGTTCGGCGGGGAGGTGGACGCACGCTCCGACATCTACAGCCTGGGGCTGATCCTGGCCGCCGCCGCCCGCGGGCGGCCCCTGGACATGGGCAACAACTTCGCTGCCGCCCTGCGTGCCCGCGAGGCTGTGCCGGACCTGACCGAACTCCCGCCTGCCCTGCGCCCCTGGCTCAGTGCCATGTTGGAGCCCGACCCGGCACGCCGGCCCGCGAGCCTCGACGACCTGTTGCGGCGCTGGCCGGCGGCGACCCAGGCGGTTGCCGCGCCCGCGCATGGTGCGAGCGCCGCGGCCCAGACCAAGCCGCCGGGGGGGCGGACTGCGCCGCGGGCGACGCTGCTCCGGGGCGGCCTGGGCGCTGTGCTCGCGCTCGCCGCCGGGTGGGGGCTCTATGTCGTGCTGCGGCCCCTGGAGACGGTGCCGCCCAGGCCCCCGGCACCCGCGACGACGACCATCCCGGGGACGCCCCAGTCCCAGCCCCAGCCGCAGCCCGGTCCCCCGGAACCGGGCCCGCCGCCGCCCCCGGCCGGGGACCTCGCGGCCCTGGTGCAGGGCGGCCGTGACGATCAGGCCTTGAGCGCCGCCCGGGCCCTGATCGCCGCCAACGCGGACGCCCCGGCCGGCGCGCGGACGGCGCTCCCGGCGGACGCCTTCCTGGCCTTGGCCGAATCGTTGCGGGCCGCCGGACGGCCCGCGGAGGCCTTCCCCCTGGTGGAGGCCCTGATCGGCGGCGGGGCCGCGCCCCCCGCGGCGCTCCTCTGGCCCCTGGCCCAAGACCTGCGCGCGGCCGGGCGTCTCGACCCCTACTTTTTCCTGGTACGCGCCCTGGCCGGCCAAGGCGATGGCCCGGCCGCCTTCGCCTACGGCGAACTCTACGACCCGCTGCACTGGACGCCCGGCACTTCACCCTTCACCAAGCCCCGGGCGGACAAGGCGCGGGACTGGTACGAAAAGGCCGCCGCGCTGGGCGTCCCCGCGGCCGCGGCGCGTCTGGAGGCGCTCAGGTCCGCGGCGCCGCGCGATTGATTTTTTTGCTGCTGCGTCGCTGCTCGGGTCAGTAGCGAGTCAAAAACACCGTAAACACAGACACGTTCGTTGTCGTTGTCGTTGTCGTAATCGGAGAAGCGAGGCAATTTCGAGTGCGAGAGAATCCGCGGCGCTACGATAAGCTCGACAACGACAACGACAACGACAACGACAACGACGCGAAGTGCGATTCCACTCACCAGGACCGAAGCCCCATGAGACTCTACGACATCATCGCCGCCCTGATCACGCTCGCCGCGCTCTTCAGTTGGTTCAACCACCGGTTCCTGAAACTGCCGACCGCGATCGGCCTGATGCTGATCGCGCTGCTGATGTCGCTGACGTTGCTCTCGCCGCTGCCGGGCACCGACGGCCTGGAGCAGGACGTGAAACGGATGCTCGGCAGTATCGCCTTCGACGAGACGGTGCTGCACGGCATGTTGGGCTTCCTGCTCTTTGCCGGGGCCCTGCATGTGCGGCTCACCGATCTGGCGCGCCACCGTGCGGCCATCCTGGTGCTGGCGAGCCTGGGCGTGCTCATCTCGGCCCTGCTGGTCGGCGTCGGCGCCTGGCTGCTCTTCCTGCTGCTCGGGCTGCCGGTCCCATTCATCTATTGCCTGCTGTTCGGCACCCTGATCTCGCCGACCGACCCCATTGCGGTGCTCAGTATCTTAAAGCAGGCCGCGGCGCCCAAGAGCCTGGAGACCAAGATCACCGGGGAGTCACTGTTCAACGACGGCGTGGCCGTGGTGCTCTTCCTGGTCCTGGTGAAGATCGCCGTCGGCGGCACCGCGGGGATGCATCCGGGCATCTTCCTCGGCGCCTTCTTCACCGAGGCCTTGGGCGGTCTGGCCCTGGGGCTCGGCACCGGCGGCCTGGCCTATCTCATGATGCGCAGCATCGACAACTACCAGGTCGAGGTGCTCATTACCCTCGCGGTCGCCAGCGGTGCCTATGCGGTGGCCGAGCACTGGCACGTCTCGGCGCCGATCACGGTCGTCATCGCCGGCCTGCTGATCGGGAATCTGGCCCGCGAAGGGGTCTGGTCGGCCGAAACCATGCGCTATGTCGATGCCTTTTGGGAGCTGGTCGACGAGGTCCTGAACGCGGTGCTGTTCGTGCTGATTGGCCTGGAGGTCATGGTGATGAAGATGAGCGCGCCCATCCTGCTCGCCGGCCTGCTGGCCATCCCGCTGGTGCTGGCCGCCCGGGCGGTCAGCACCGGGGTGCCGCTCGCCGCCCTCAAGCGGTTTCGCACCTGGTCACCGGGGGTGGTCGCCATCCTCACCTGGGGCGGGCTGCGCGGCGGCATCTCGGTCGCGATGGCCCTGGCCCTGCCCCATGGGGAGGCCCGCGACATCCTGGTCTCGGTGACCTATGTGGTGGTGGTCTTCTCGATCCTGGTGCAGGGGTTGACCCTGGCCCCGTTCATCCGCAGCATGGGCAGGAGGGCCGATCTGGAGTTCAGCCAGACCTGAGTAGCGAGTCAGGAACAAGTTAAAGACAACACGATCGTTGTCGTTGTCGTTGTCGTTGTCGTAATCGTTGTCGTAATCGGAGAAGCGATGCAGTTCGGCATCCGCGAGAATCGGGGGCGCTACGATCGCCTCGATTACGACAACGACAACGACAACGACAACGAGGCGACAGGCATTCCCTAATGGACTTGTTTTAGCTTATCAGTGAACGGTTCCTAATCGGCGTCGCGCGCCTGTCTGCGCCGCAGCGCATCCTCGCGCGCATCATTGATTTCCCGCATGATGCCGTTGATGTCGGCCTCCTTGTTGCGGCCCTTGAAATGGCCGGTGAGTTTGACCTCGGGCGTGAGATTGCCGCTCTCGTAGATGTACCAGATCTCCTTGCCATAACTGGTGGTCAACAGTTCCGGCGCAAACTGGCCGAAATAGGCCGCCAGATTGGCGACATCGCGCTCCAGCATCCGGGCGGCATTGTTGTTGGCCGCCGCATCGACCGCCTGGGGCAGGTCGATGATCACCGGCCCCTGGGCGTCGACCAGCACATTGAATTCGGACAGGTCGCCATGGATGAGACCGCCGCACAGCATCTTGACGACCTCCGCGATCAGCCGGTCGTGGTAGTCCAGGGCCTGGGCGCTGGTCAGGTCCAGATCGTTGAGCCGGGGCGCGGCCACGCCGTGCTCATCGGTGATCAGTTCCATGAGCAGCACGCCATCGACGAAGTGATAGGGCTGCGGTACCCGCACGCCGGCCGCCGC
Source organism: uncultured Thiodictyon sp. (assembly GCF_903828115.1). Lineage (GTDB taxonomy): Bacteria > Pseudomonadota > Gammaproteobacteria > Chromatiales > Chromatiaceae > Thiodictyon. The sequence continues at coordinate 4,251 of NZ_CAIKKU010000273.1, forward strand.
CAGCCGGTAGAGGGCATCGACCTCGGCATTCTGCCACACCTCCTCCTGCTCCTTGCGGCCGAAGCGCGTGCCCTTTTCCATCGCCCGCGCCTGGCGGCTGTTGCGGACCTTGCGGCCCTCCCGATACAGCGCCTGCTTATGGAAGCCGCGTTGATTCGCCTCCTTATAGACCTTGGCGCAGCGAATGGCACCGTCGGCGAGCACCACATAGACCGCGGCCTCCTTACCGCTCTTCAGCGGGCGGATCACCTCATCGATCAGACCGTCGCGTACCAGCGACTCGAGACTCTTTGGAACTTTCATCGTCGTCCTTTCTGCATTGCCGACGGGTCGCGAGCCTGGCGGGTGGGGGCCGGCAGGCCCGGCGACCGATCACGGCCGGTGACAGGCCCCGCGCGCCGCCGCGCCGCGGGTGGGCGACCGGCGGGCGCTGGGGTCGCGGAAACCGGGAGGACCGGACCTGCCCGGCCAAGGGGCGATTATGGACGTTGCAGGTCCGCGCAGGATAGAGGATTCGCCGCGGTACCCGGTTGGGCAGCCGCCGGGGCGGCGCCCAAGTGTTGCGATGAACCTGGGCAGCCATGATCAAGGACAGGTTGCCGGGTCGCGGCGCCCTGGTCAGGATGCATGGGGGTCGGCGCGCGCGGTGGTCGGTTGGGTTTCGGGCCTTGAGCATCGTTCCGGCCGCCCCGGGCCGGAGTCCAAGGCTTCAGCCTTGGATGGACAGGACCAAGGCGGCCTTGATCATAACCCCGGCCAAGCCGCACCGGCGAGCGCACGCGCTTAAGGCCGCGCGGACGCTGGGAGCGCCGCACCCCAGTGCGGCGCGGCCTCGCGAGCGACCGCGGCGTTGCGTTCTGCGGATAGG
>NZ_CAIKKU010000274.1 GCF_903828115.1 uncultured Thiodictyon sp.
ACAACGACAACGACAACGACAACGACAACGACAGCGTACCCGGGATCTCGGTCATCACATCAGTTCTGATCGCACCCATGTGCCGCCATCGGGTGGACAAGCGCAGCGTAGCGCAGTCCACCAGTAGCTAGCCCCGCGAACCGCGGTCGATTTCGCTGACGCGCGTGCACCCGACCGGCCGAAACTGGGATCGAGGCCCGGTACGCAGGTTCGCAAGACCCTGACTCTGCCCCGGGAAGATGGGGGTCGCCCCCGACCTGTGCAAACCCGGACCGGCAGGTCTGGACGACAGATCGACACGACCGCCCCGCGCCTTGTTGCCCGCCGCTATGCCCCAATGTTTTGGTAGGAAGTTCCAGTGCGGCGGCCCGCCCCCCGGCCGGCAACCCACCCACAGAAAACGAGGCACCCAAGATGACCATCAATACCTCCGCCCTACTGACCGCCGGCCTGCTGGCGGGCCTGCTGCTGGCTGGCTCACTGATCCCGGTCCACGCGGGTGACGTCGACGCACAGGGGAACCAGGGGACCCGCATCGGGTCCGTCTCAGCGACGCACCAGGCGCCGACCGCACCCGGCGCGGCCTTCACGGGCGATCACTGATCTTCTCCTGGAACCCCGGCGGCCCCTCCGATGCCGGTACCGCCTACCTGCCGATCGCCATCGATGGCTTTCCCGAGCTGGTCCGGCGCCGGTTCGACATCATCAGTTGGGACCCACGGGGCATGGGGGGAGGCACCACCCCGGTGGTCCAGTGCTTCGACAGCGAGCAGGCGGAGCGCGACTTCGTCGACCAGACCTTCAGCGATCTCACGTCCATCCCGGTGTCCCCGTCGGAGCTGGCACAGTCGATCAGCGCCCGGACCAGGCTCAACCAACGGTGCGTCCGCCGGGACGGCCGGCTGATGGCGCACGTCTCCACCGCCGACAACGCACGCGACCTCGACCTGCTGCGGGCCGCGGTCGGCGAGGAGAAGATCAGCTATTACGGCACCTCCTACGGCACCTTCCTCGGGGCGACCTACATCAATATGTTTCCGCAGCGGGTCCGGACGGCCGTCCTGGACGGCGCCGTCTCGCCCCGGGCCTGGGCCGGCACCGACCGCGACGCGGGGTCACTGACCACCTTCCTGCGGATCGGCTCGGACCACGGCGCCGCGGACACCGTGAAGGCCTTCATGCGCGAGTGCGGCCGGGTCGGCGCGGCCGGCTGCGCCTTTGCGGACCGCTCGCCCGCGGCGACCCGCGATAAATGGGACAAGCTGCTGGCGCGCCTCGCCGCCCGCCCCGTGACGCTCGATGGTCAAAGCGTCGATGCCCGCTCGCTGCTCGCCTATGTCCAGGGCGCGCTCGACACCACGCGCCCGGTGCCCGGCTTCGAGCGTTTCCCCGGCTATGTCGCCGTCGCGCAATTCGTGCAGCGGGTCTGGACGGCCGCGCAAGGCCGATCCGTCGCGAGCACCCAGCCGCCGGCCCCGGCATCCCTGACGCCCGCGACCGCGAGCACGAGCACCTACACTACGAGCCTGGGTCGGCAGGCCGCGGTGGTCTGTGGGGAGAGCCCCAACCCCGCGACGCCGCCGGGGTACGCGAACGCGGCCCGGGCGTCCTACCGGCGCGCCGGACCCAACATCTGGCCCTTCGCGGCCCTGTGCCGCGGCTGGTCGGTCAAGTCCGCCAACCGCTACCTGGGACCCTGGACCACCGCGGCCCTGCCGGTCCTCGTGATCGGCAACACCTTCGACCCCGCCACCCCCTACTCCAGTTCGGAGCGCATGGCCGCCGAGTTGGCCAACGGCCATCTGCTGAGCGTCGATGGCTTCGGGCACACGGTGCTGCTCAACCCCAACCGCTGTGCGCAGGACCATGTGGCGTCCTATCTGATCGACGGACTGCTGCCGCCTGCCGGCGCCCGGTGTGCGGCGGATGCTTCACCGTTCGCGCAGTAGCGGCGAATTGGCGGGGCTTTGAGGCGGGGTCGCGCGACGCTGCCTTGGTCAAAGCTCTGGTCGGCGGCGCGAAAGGTCCGCACAGCGGACCCTACGGGATGACGCCGCGCCCGTAGGGTCCGCTGCGCGGACCGCCGACCTCGCAACTCGCCCGATGGCCCAAGTTACGATCAAGGCCCGGGACCCCGCGGGTGGCGTCGCGCAACCTCATGGCATTTTCCATCGCGCCGGCGGGAGCGGCCTTAACGGTAACCTGACTTACGCGCGTCTTCTCTGCGTCTCTGCGCCTCTGCGCCTCTGCGTGAGATTCTTTAAGAGGTCTCACGCAGAGGCGCAGAGACGCAGAGGCCGTGACCCGCGACGCGATCCCGCAAGCGGCCGTGGCCTCCTCGCGGCTGAAGCCACTCCCACGGGGGATCGCTGCGCGGGCCGCAGATGAGGTAGCCGTAGGGTCCGCTGCGCGGACCGCTGCCGCCGGACACGGCGTCTATACTGTAGGCCTCGTTGTCGTTGTCGTTGTCGTTGTCGTTGTCGTTGTCGTTGTCGTTGTAGTAATCGTACTCGTAACCGGAGAAGCGATGCAATTCGGGGTGCGAGAGCATCCGCGGCACTACGATAACCTCGATGACGACAACGACAACGACGCAACAAGCGTTCTATAATAAACTTGCTTAACTTAGTGGTGAACCGTTCCGGAGCCAGTGCCATGAACCCCTTGTCACGTATCGACCCTGATGATCCCTACCCGGAGAGCGACGGAGCACCGCTGGCGGAGAACACGCGGCAGTTCGATTGGATCGTCAAGATCAAGGAGAACCTGGAGATCCTGTTCGCGGATCGCGAGGATGTCTTCGTCGCCGGGGACCTCTTCTGGTACCCGGTGCGGGATCGGCGGGTTATCGGCCCCATGGTGCCGGACGCCATGGTCGCCTTCGGCCGGCCCAAGGGCCCGCGCGGCTCTTACCGGCAGTGGGAGGAGGGCGGCATCGCGCCTCAAGTCGTGTTCGAGATCATGTCGCCGTCGAACAGTGCCAAGGAGATGCGTGACAAACTGGAGTTCTACGACGCCTACGGGGTCGAGGAATACTATGTCTACGACCCCGACCACAATCGGCTGGAGGTCTGGCTGCGTCAAGGGGGCGGCCTGCGGCAGATGGCGCACCTCAACGGCTGGACCAGCCCGCGGCTGGGGATCCGCTTTGCCGTGCGCCCGGGGACCCTGGAGGTCTTCGACCCGGCGGGGCGTCCCTTCCGCAGTCCGGTCGAACTGGCGCGGCAGGCCGAACAGGAGCGGCGGCGCGCGGAGCAGGCCGAAGAACACGCGGAGCAGGAGCGGCTGCGCGCGCAGCAGGAGCACCAGCGCGCCGAGCAGCTCGCGCAGCGGCTACGCGCACTCGGAATCGACCCGAACGATCTGCGCTGATCCTTAGCCGCGGCCCGGACCGGGAATTTCCAGGAGACCTTGCCGGTGCGGATGAGTTGGCGACCGGGCTCGCCGCGGCGCTTGGCGTAGCGCCGCATCTCGATCAGGTCGGAACTGACTCAGAAGCGCCAGGTTCCGGTGAGTTGGGGACCGCTGAAGGGTTCGGGACGGGGCGAATGCCCCGTCCCGCCTGCGGGTGTCACGACCAAGAGCACGCGCGGATCAGTGGCCGCCGCCCCGGCGCAATTGCTCTTCGATCTTGCTCAGATTGAAGGAACCCGGGGACTGGCTCGGCGGATAGTCCTGCATCGTCATGAGGAAGCGCGCGGCCATGGCCTGCACCGGGGCGACCACGAAGGGGCGCTCCAGGAACCAGTCGTTATAGGTGTTGGAGTTGTGCTGGGCCTTCTCGAAGGGGTCGCGGCGCAGGTTGAACAGCAGCGGGATGCGCAACTGCACGAAGGGCTCGCGCCAGACCCCGAAGGCCTCGCCGCGGTTTTCCAGAAAGACCGCCTTCCAGTCGTCATAACGGGCGGCGACGATCTGGCCGTCGTCGTTCACATACCAGAACTCGTGGCGCGGGGATTCCTTGGCCGTGCCGGTGAGGTAATCGAGCTGGTCGTAGCCGTCGATATAGTTGCGGTAGTGGCGGCCGTTGATATCGGTGCCGGCCATGAGCCTTTCTTTGATGTCCGGTGCACCGGCGACGGCGGCGAAGGTCGGCAGCCAGTCCTCGTGGGAGAGGATGCCGTTCAACGTCTTGTTGGCGGGGAAGTGGCCGGGCCAGCGCACGAAGGCGGGGACGCGGTAGGCGCCCTCCCAGTTGGAGTTCTTCTCGCTGCGGAAGGGGGTGGTGCCGGCATCGGGCCAGGTGTTGTAGTGCGGGCCGTTATCCGTGGAATACATGACGATGGTGTCGTTCGCCAACCCCAGGTCGTCGAGGGCCTTGAGTAGTTCCCCGACCTGGCCGTCGTGCTCGACCATGCCGTCGCTGTATTCATCCTGTCCGGACTTGCCGCGGTTCTCTGCCTTGACGTGGGTGCGGAAGTGCATCCGGGTCCCGTTCCACCAGACGAAGAAGGGCTTGCCCGCCTTGGCCTGGCGGGTCATGAAATCGATGGCGGCGGCGAGGGTCTCGCCATCGATGGTCTCCATCCGCTTCTTGGTGAGCGGGCCGGTATCCTCGATCCGCTGCCCGCCCTGGCCGTCCGCCCAGGTATGCAGGACACCGCGCGGGCCGAATTTCTTGCGGAATTCCGGACTCTTTGGATAGTCCATATTCTCCGGCTCCTCCTCGGCATTGAGGTGATACAGGTTGCCGAGGAATTCGTCGAAACCGTGCATGGTCGGCAGGTGCTCGTCGCGGTCGCCCTGGTGATTCTTGCCGAATTGACCGGTGGCGTAGCCCTGCCCCTTGAGTACCGTCGCCATGGTCACGTCGGTCTTCTGCCAGCCTTCCTTGGCGCCCGGCAGGCCGACCTTGGTCATCCCGGAGCGCACCGGCACTGCGCCGCTGATGAAGGCGGCACGGCCCGCCGTGCAGCTTTGCTGCCCGTAATAGTCGGTGAAGCCCAGGCCCTCATCGGCGATGCGGTCGATATTGGGCGTCTGGTAGCCCATCATGCCGCGGCTGTTGTGGCTGATGTTCCAGGTGCCGATATCGTCGCCTCAGATGACCAGGATGTTGGGCTTGTCGGCGGCGCCCGCGGGGCCCGCGAGGCCGAGCGCGGCGCCGAGTGTCGCCAGGGTCAGGGCCAGCGCGGCCAGGGCGCGGCGGCGGCCCGGGGGGACCCGCGGGGCGGCTGAGTCGATGGGTGTCGGTGTCATCTTCAGTGGTCCTCTGTTGCGCTTGAAGGGGGTGTGATCAAAAAGGTCATGCGGCTGGATGGCACAGGAAGCGGGCCGCCGCCGCTTACGCCGCCCGGGGCTAAGCGTCGCGCCCGGCCAGTTGCGCCTGAAGCAGGGCCAGCGCCTGCTCCGCCTGCTCGGCCCGCCGCTCGGCCTCGTCGCGGGCCTGCTCCGCCTCCTGCGCCCGCTCCTCGGCCGCGCGCCAGCCGGGGAAGACGAAGGCGGCATAGACCGGGTCATCGCGCAGGGTCGCGTGCTCGGGTCGACGGCAGAGGTCGGCGAGCCGGAACTGAAAGCCCGGCAACACCCGCGAGCGGATCACACCGTCGGCGGGCGCAATCGGTGCATAGAGCCCGTCAGCGGCGCGGGCGAAGAAGGCCTGCTGCTCGGGCGTGCGGTGCAGGATGTAATACTCGGGCACGCCGCCCGCAGCGTACTCCGCCTTCTTGACCAGGGTGTCGCGCAGGATGTCGCGGCGCTCCAAGTCCGACAGTGCCTCCACACAGAGGTCAAAGACGCCATGGTAGGAGGCATCGAGCGGCAGGAGCGGCTGGGGGTTGTCGTTGCACACCACGCCGAAGTCGGGCTTGCGGATGACGGTACCGGTCGGCAGCGGCAGCCGGAAGCCCATCTCCAAGGCCACCATCTTCGCGATCGGTCGCGCGGTCAGAAAGTGCTCCAGCAGCAGCATGAACCACTTGTAGACAAGGAAGGTCTCATAGTCGGACACCGGTTTCTCCTCCATGCGACCATTGTTCCATTCGTAGTGGATGTCGGAGTCGAGGTAGTAGGTGCGCCAATACTCGGCCTCCGAGACGCGGCGGCCAGCCTGGGAGGGGGGCGCCAGGCACTCCGGTTCAGGTCGCGTGCGGCGCGGCTCGGCCAGGGCGGTTTCAGGCATGGGGGTCACCAAGGGCAGTTGGGGTCCTGGGGTAAATCCTAGCACGGGCGCGGCAGGGCTGCTGACTGTGGGCCTGAAGCTGAAGCTGACCGTGGTGCGCGGGGGCCTCGACCGCCTGCTGGTTTTCTTTAGTCGACTGGAATCGCGGTCAGGACCGTGGCAGCGGATTGCCCCTGCTCATCGACGACGCGCACCACAAACCGGCCCGGCCGCCCCGGCCAGAATACCGTATTGCCCTCGCCCACGAAGCTGTCATCGACAAACCAGAACAGGCGATGGCGGCCGCCGTCGCTGACGCCGGAGAATTCAATGCGGCTGTTGCCATCGGCGCGGAGCGGATAACTCATGCCGACCAGCGGCGAGACGATGGTGGGCGGATGCGCCCCCGCGTCTGCGCCGGCCAAGTCCCCGCACGGCCGTTCAAAGGGCGGCGGCGCGGCGCGGCGCACACCGGCCAGCCGAAACAGCTCCAGCACGTCGCTATCCCAGAACTCCGCGACCTGCGCCTCGCTGCCCCCTTCCTCGCCCCGGCACCGCCGCAGCCCGTTGCTTGGGTTGATGAAGACCTGCCGATGGACGGTGCAGGTCGCAATCGGCGAGACGCCGGGGATGATCCAGCCGGTCTTGCCATGCGGACACCAGGGCGAGCGCAAGGCGCCGGACACTGGGCAAATCTCCACCGCCTTCAAACGGCGGACCAGGAAGGCGGCCGGCGGCAGCAGCAGTTGGGGGGCGCCCCGCGGGCCGCCCCCGTCGTCCGTATGCAACCAACGCAAGGCCCGATAGTCCCCGCCATTCGCCAGCAACCCATACAGTCCAATCAACTCCTCCATGGACGCCTCCGCCCCACCGAGCGCCAAGGTCAGACCATAGAACGCCTCCTCCTTGGCCGGCCTGAGCCCGGCCAGCCGCAAGAACTGATACAGCGTCGGCCGGCGCAATTGCGCCGCCAGGGCGACGGCCGGAATATTGCGGCTGCGTACCAAGGCCGCGGTGGCGGACAGGGGGCCGAGATAATTGCCCTCAAAAGTTTCCGGCTGGTAGCCGCCCGTCCGCAGCACGGTATCCTTCAGCAAGGTATCCGGTGTGATGAGGCCCTGACCGATCGCCAGCGCATAAACAAAGGGCTTCAGGGTGGAACCGGGCGAACGCCGGGCCTTCAGGCCATTGACAAAACCCTGGATGCGACGGTCCAAATAGCCGGCCGAACCCACATAGGCCAAGACCTCCATGCGCGGGGCCCGGACTACCATCGCCGCCGCATTCCTGATCCCCTGCGCCTGGTGTTGGCGGACAAAGCTGTTCAGCAATTCCTCGGCGAGTGCCTGCACCGTCGGGTCTAAGGTCGAGGCCAGGCCCTCCCCGCCGCGCCCGCAGACCCGCTCGGCGAAATGCGGCGCACGCAATGGTAAATCCTCCCGGCGTCGAAACCCCAGGCGCTCAAAACCAGGGTCTGCGCCATAGGCGACCCGCCAAGCCGCTTGCAAGGCCCGTTTACCGGCCGGACTGACGGGGGCTCGCGAGCGGGGATCTTGCGGAATCAACACCAAGGCGCGGGCCTCGTCGGGGGACAGCTCGGCCACGGGTTTATGGAAATAGACCCAGGCCGCCGCCCCGACCCCCTCGATATTCGCGCCGTAGGGCGCGATATTGAGATAGGCCTCCAGCAATTCATCCTTGGAAAAATGCCGCTCCAACCACAGGGCATAGCCGATCTGGCGCAGTTTTCCGGGCAGGGTATGGGTGATGAGCCGAAAGCGCTGGCGCGCCAATTGCGTCGTCAGCGTGGATGCGCCCTGCCGGCGGCCAGGCGCCGTGACACTGCTTCATGCCGCCCGCACCAAGGCGAATGGATTGACCCCCGGGTGGCGGTAAAACCAACGATCCTCATACCGGAGCGTCGCTTGCTGCAATTTGAGCGGCAGCGCTTCCAGCGGCATCCACAGGCGGAATTTCTCATCTCCGGTCAAGCTCAGACGCAACAACTTGCCGGCACGGTCGATGACGGCGCAGGAGGCATTCGACCGGTTGACCAGCGGTCTTCCTGTACGTCGATATACTCGGGCTGCCACAGGGGTTTGGCGGCGATGTCCAATGACTTGCGCGCACCCAGGCCCTCTTCGCTCAAATCGATCTCAAAGCCGCCGGGCAGCAGCATCACCACCGCGATATCGTTCACCGGCTGGTCCGGGTGCAGCCCCAGGCGGATATGCAGCTTATCCGTTAATGCCAGTTCAGTGGTCGGCTCGCCTTTTTCGTTCAGTACCCAGCGCTCGATCGTCAGCCCCTGGTTGATGGCGACGCGCGGCGGCGCCTTGTCATAGCCGCGTTCGGTCACCTGATAATAGAGATTCCACACCCCGGACCCGCGCACCTGCAGCGGACTCATCGCCTGCTCCAGCAAGGCCCGCTTGACGGTCTGCCCGTGCAGCGGCAAGGGCGCCAAGGGTTGGCCGGCGAGCACCTCGAAGCCGGTGCCGTCGTCCTGCGCAAAGCGGCTCCAGAGGCTTCCCAAGTGGTCACGAGCTTGTCTCAGCCTTTCGAGCGGCGCCGCCAGATTGCCAAACCGCCGAAGCCGGCCCCGATCAGCAGCAGGGTGGATGGCTCGGGGACCGGCGCGCCCGGAGTATAGTCGTAGACATAATACATTTGCGCAGTACCGTCATAGCCGAATACCAAGTCATCTAAAGGAAGCGGAGTCTCATTCAAATCCAGTGGCGCAACGGACTGGTAGGTCGAGGTTGCCAAGCCAGCTAGGGTCAAGCCGATGTCGAACGGAGTGGTGCCCACAAAACGGCCGAAATTTGACGTTATCGTCGTAATGCCGGAATTACCTGTCGTACCATTGAGAGGACTCCACAAGCCGCCCGCGTAGTCATAGTCATAGTTCCAATTGTTAACCTTTTCAGACCCCGCAAGAGTCGCGACGGTTGTCCCCCGCCCCATTTCCGAAACCGCATCGAGGGTATTCGTGGCATTGTAGGTAATCGTCGAAACCTCCCCGAACGTGAACAGTTGTGCCGACCCACTGATATGCAGCACTACGTTCATGTTTACACTGTTCAGGGTTCCTAAAGTAGTGTCGAACGGCGTGACGGTGAATGCTGCCGTAGGAGACTTGTAACTATTGACGTTCTGGAATAAAACACCACTGTCGATGAAATCGGCAGACGCCGAGCCAGTCATTGCTGACACGAGCAGAACGCCCAGTATCAGTTTCTTGAAAAGTTTGCTTGCAGTCATGATATCACCCCTAATACGGATAGGAAATTCAACCATCGGCAATGGTTCAGTTTAATTTCTGTTTACAAGGTATCAAGGATAAGTCGTGGCTCGCTCTGCTCGCACGACTCATCCTTCTTAAGCCAATGCGAAATTTTCAGTTTTCTCACCGACCGGTTATTTCAAAGTTCTCCGTCAGCAATGAGCGCAGATCGCCCTGGTACTCGCCCGGGTTGCTGAAGAATTCCTCGCAGGCTTTGCGAAAATCATCAAATGATTCGTAATATCGGTTATACAGGATTTTTTTCTTAAAAAACTTCCATAGCCGCTCAATAAGATTCAAATTGGGGGCATAAGGAGGAAGAAAGACGAGCTTGATGCGGGAATCCTTTATGTATTCTTGAACGGCTTTTGAGCGGTAGTAGCGGGCGTTATCGCAAATGACGTAGATCCAAGTCGCGACGGCATAGACTTGTTCCATCTGCCGGAACAGGGCAATAGTCGACGTGGCATTAATGGTGTCATCGAAGCGCGTCACCGGCTCCAACCGCTCCAGATCGATCGCGCCGTTGATGTTGACACGCCGCCGTCCCGTGTTGGACTTCACCTCATGGTCCTCGCCGCGCTTGATCCAGCCGTACCCGGTGACCGGGTTGTGCTGCGGGTGAACCGCGTCCATAAAGCAGATGACGTCGTTTTCACCCTTGTTTTGCTTGAGCTTTTCGTACTCGACGAGAAACGCCTCCTGGGCCTTCGGGTCAGCCTTGCCGGGCACGAGCTTGGGGTTCTTGTAGACGAAACCGAGGCGATGCAGCAGTGCGGTCATCCCGCTGGCGGTGTAGGTGACCCCAAACTCCTCATCGACCCAGCGGCGACATCCTTGGCCGTCAGGTACAGATGCGCTTGGACATGAACATCCAGGGCCACCAGATCAGTGTCGGTGAGCGCGCAGGCGCTCCCCTGGTAGGCCATCTGCAACAACCCGGGCAGACCGGCCTGCTGATAGCGCCGAAAATGGTTGCGCACGGTGTTGGAGTCGATCAGCAGGACTTCGGCAACCTGCTCTGCCGGCCAGCCGCCCGCCAGCGACACGACCGCCTTGATGCTGTCGGCCTCGCGCTGATCGCGCGTACGCCGGTGGGCGGCACGCAACTCGGCGAGTTGTTCGGTGGAGAGGGTATAGTCGAGCATAGGGACGATAGTATATCAGCGTCAGCCGGTTGCGCTAGGGTCCTGAGCGAAAATCTCAGATGAGACGTGTATATAGTCGAGCGGGCCGTCGGGCGACTGGCTGAGCAGGAAGGCGTGCCTGGACACCAGCGCCGAGGTGACATTCACCACTGAACGCCCTGAGTCCTTCTCGAAACCTTCCCCGGCCAGAGTGATCTCGAAGACCGGCTCGTCGATCGCGGCCAGCGGCAGGTCGAAGCTCGCCACGCCTTGCGCGTCGGTGCTGGCCTCGCCCAGTTCCGCGGGGGCCTGCGGAATCCTGGCCTGCAGACTGCCGCGGAAGCGGTAGTCGGGAAATCCCGGCACCTGCCCCGACCAGGGGAACAACTCGACGCGATAGGTCCCGGTCTTGCCGGCTGAGGAACTGGCCCAGGCCATTTCCTCAAAACCGGCCTCGCCGAAGGCGATCGTCTGCCGCCACACCTCCTGGTCTTGCGGGTCGGTGATGACGGCCTGCAGCGGCAGGCCCGAAGGCAGCGCGGACCAGTCGCGCTTGCGCAGGATCAGGCCGATATGGGCGGTATCGCCGGGTCGGTAGATACCGCGATCCGAAAACAGGAAGGCACGCAGCGAATCCGGTGCGTCGCGCAGCCCATCGATGTCAAAGCGCGACAGGTCCAACAGCCGCTGGTCCCGCGCATAGGGCAGGAAGGACAGGTCGCCGTCCTTTTCGGCCAGATAGACCGAAGGCGCCTTCTCGTCCTTCAGGCCCAACACCGAGGGGAAGTGAATTTTTCCGCGAAATGCGCAATGGGTATTTTGAAGGAGGGATTCTGGAAATCGCCCCGGGTGAACTGGGCGAAGTGGTGCATATTGTGCGGCAGGACCCGTTGCAGCACGACCTGTACCTGATCCACGCCGCGCACTGCCACGCCCAGCTTTTTTGAACCGCTCAAGCTGAGCAAGGCGCCGTCGTGGAGGATCTTCAACTCACGCTCATTTTCCCCCAGGGTGAAGATCAGGTCCGGGCCCGCCGCCGAAGCGCCGTAAACCCAGCGGCCGGCGATGGCGGGGCTGATCGCCACGCCGGTTTTTGCCTCCTCGCCGGCCGCTGTCTTCTTCGCCGATTCTTTGAGATCGCGGCCTTGCAAGCAGACCTCCAGCTTGCCCTCGTTGATCTGCGCAGCCAGCCCGGTCACGGTCGGCAGTTTCGCCGGTTGCTCCTCGATCTTGTCCCAGGCGCTGCGCAGTAGCTCAAGGCCGACGGCTTGGGGAGATAGCCATCGCGCAGCGCCAGGCCCTGCAACGAGACGCCCACCCGCGTACCCGGCCGGAAGGTCTCGTCTCTCGGGGTGAATACCAGACGCGAGGGGTCTTGCCAGAGCCACTGGCCTTGCGACGTGCGGACGAATGACCGCCGGGCGGGGGCCGCCCGTCAGAACACGTCGCTCAGGGTGAGTGGTTGGGACCGGTTCAGGACCTCCAGCCGGACCTCGGACAGGCCCTTGCGGGTGAGTCCGATCTCGGCGGCGGCGGCGCGCGAGAGGTCGATGACACGGCCCCGGGCGAAGGGACCGCGGTCGTTGATGTGAACCACCACGCTGTCGCCGGAGCCGATATCCGTGACCCGCACCTCAGTACCGAGGGCGAGTGTGCGATGGGCGGCGCTGAAGCCGTTGCGGTCGTAGCGGGCGCCGCTGGCGGTCCGCCGCCCGTGGAAGCGGTCGGCGTAGTAGGAGGCCACACCGGCCTGGGATATCGCCGCCGGTTCTTGGTAGAGGCTCGCGCGGGCCTCGACTGAAGCGACGAGCATCGGTACCGCCAGCGCGGACATGATCAGGGTCTTTTTCATCACTGCCAACCATTTATCTGGACGGACCGGTCCCCTCCTGCCCGGGTGACGGGGGTGGGAAGGCGGTCGGTCGTTTGCTGATGGCCGGATACTAAGGGAATTCCCTGACGGAGGAAACCCCTCATTTGGGTGCACGGCTGCCGAGATATATCGATTTTATAGATATAGAAAAATGATAAATCACTTTTCAAGATTTCTGCAATCGCCATACTTTCGTCCCCAGAGGGTCGGCATCGGCACTGCCCCTGAGCCCCCCTGCCCACCCCATGTGACACCCGGAGGCCCCGTGAAGGCGACCAACCCTGTAAATCAACTGCAACTGACACCCCTGACCAGCCCGCTGGACGAGCGCCAGTTGGCGCGTCTGCAAACCGCCGTGGCGGACCTGTCGGCGCTCCAGGTGGCCTGGGTCAGCGGCTATCTGGCCGGTCTCGGCGGGCTGACGGTGGCCGCCAACCCGGTGGTCGCGCCGGCGCCCGAGCCGGGTCTTACCCTGACCATCCTCTACGGCTCCCAGACCGGTAACGCCCGTGCCGTGGCGGAGTCCCTGGCCGGGTTGGTCCGTGCGCGGGGTGCCGAGCCGCGGCTGGTGTCGATGGCGGACTACCGCCCGCGCGACCTGGCCCGGGAGCGGCTGCTGCTGCTGGTGGTCAGCACCCAGGGCGAGGGCGAACCCCCGGAGAGCGCCCGCGAACTGCACGGCTTCCTGCACGGTCAACGTGCCCCGCGCCTGGACGGCCTGCGCTATGGGGTACTCGGCCTCGGGGATTCGAGCTACGAGCACTTCTGCAAGACGGCCAAGGATTTCGAGGGTCGCCTCAGGGCCCTGGGCGGCCAGCCCCTGCTCGACCCCCAGTATTGCGACCTGAACTTCCAGGCGGCGGCGAGCGCCTGGTCACAGCAGGCCCTGGAGCGGGCGGCGGAGCACCTGGGCCAGCGCGAGGCGCGGATCATCCAGATGCCCGGCACCCGGCCGGCCCCGTCCACCCCCCCGGACGCGGCCCTGTCACCGACCACCGAACCGCTGACCACCCGCCTGCTGGAGAACCGTCCACTCACCACGCAAGACGCCGTGGGCGAGGTCCGCCACCTGGCCTTCGCCATCGACCCCGCGGCCCTGCGCTACGCGCCCGGCGACGCGCTCGGCGTCTGGTTCCGCAATGACCCGGCCCTGGTGGACGCGGTGCTGGACGCGACCGGCCTCCCCGGCGACGCCGCCCTGACAATGGACGGCGCCGACTCCGACCTGCGCGAGGCGCTGAGCGGCCGCTTGGAACTAACCCAACTGCACCCGACGGTCGTCAAGGCCTGGGCCGGGCTGGTCGGCTCCGCGCCCCTGGCGGCCCTGTGCGAAGACCCCGCCCGGCTGCGCGACTATGCCGGCGGGCGCCAGTTCATCGACCTGCTCGCGGAGCACCCGGGCCGTCCCGACGCCGCCGCTTTGGCCGGGCTCCTGCATCCGCTGCGCCCGCGGCTCTATTCCATCGCCTCCAGCCAGGCGGAGTTTCCCGACGAGGTCCATCTGACGGTCGCACTGGTGAATTACCGGGTCGCGGGGCAGGAGCGCCTGGGCGGTGCCTCTGGCTTCCTGACCCGCCGCCTGGCCGAGGACGCGCCGGTGCGGGTCCAGTTGGGGGAGAACCAGTCCTTCCGGCTGCCGCGCGACGGGGCCGCCCCCGTGATCATGGTGGCGGCCGGCACCGGGGTGGCGCCCTTTCGCGCCTTCCTGCAGCAGCGCGCGGCCACCGGCGCGCGGGGGCGCAACTGGCTCCTGTTCGGTAACCGCAACTTTCGGCGTGACTTTCTCTACCAACTCGACTGGCAGGCGCACCGCAAGAGCGGGGTCTTGAGCCGCGTGAACGTCGCCTTCTCCCGCGACCAGGCGGACAAGCGCTATGTCCAGCACCGGCTGATCGAACAGGGCCGCGACCTCTACGCCTGGCTCCAGGAGGGCGCCCACCTCTATGTCTGCGGGTCCACCGCCATGGGCCGTGCGGTCCACGAGTCCCTGCTGGGGCTGATCGCGGCGCAGACCGGCGGCGACCGGGAGGACGCCGTGGAGCAACTCGACGGCCTGCGGCGCGACGGCCGTTACCAACGCGATCTTTACTGAAATTTCACCGGGAATTTATGAACGCACTGAGCACCCCCGTCGCCCCGCACGAGTTGAACAAGGCGCGCAGCAATTTCCTGCGCGGCACCCTGGCCGCGAGCCTGGCGGACGAGTTGACCGGCGCCCTGGCCCCGGGCGACGACCAGATCGGCAAGTTCCACGGCTTCTACCAACCGGACGACCGGGATCTGCGCGCCGACCGGCGCGACCGGCTGCTCGAGCCCGAGTACAGCTTCATGCTGCGGGCGCGCCTGCCCGGGGGCGTCTGCACCCCGGCCCAGTGGCTGACCATCGACCGCATCGGGCGCGAACTGGCCCAGGGCAGCGTGCGCCTGACCACCCGCCAGACCTTCCAGTACCACGGCATCCCCAAGGGCGACCTGCGCGGCGTCATCCAGGGCATGCACCAGGTGCTGCTCGACTCCATCGGCGGCTGCGGCGACCTCAACCGCAACGTCATGTGCAATCCCAACCCGGACCAGTCGGCCCTGCACGGCGAGGTCTACGCCTGGGCGCGGCGCATCAGTGAACACCTGCTGCCGCGCACCCGTGCCTATCACGAGTTGTGGCTCGACGGGGCGTGCGTGGCCGGCGGCGAGGAATCCGAGCCCCTGTACGGCGAGACCTATCTGCCGCGCAAGTTCAAGACCGCGGTAGCCGTCCCGCCCCACAACGACGTGGATGTCTACGCCAACGACCTGGGCTTCATCGCCATCGCGGACCCGGCCGACCCGGCGCGCCTGCTGGGCTTCAACGTCCTGGCCGGCGGCGGCATGGGCACCACGCACGGGGACAAATCCACCTTTCCGCGGCTCGCCGACGACCTGGGCTTCGTCGCGCCGGATCAGGTCCTGGCGGTGGCCGCGGCGGTGCTCACCACCCAGCGCGACTTCGGCGAGCGCGGCGACCGGGTCCATGCGCGGCTCAAATACACGGTGGAGCGGATGGGCAAGGGAGCCTTTCGGGCGGAGGTCGAGCGCCGCGCCGGGGGCCTCTTCGCCCCGCCGCGCCCGGTCGCCTTCACCGACCACGGCGACCGCTACGGCTGGACCCGGGGCCAGGATGGGCGTTGGCATCTGACCCTCTTCATCGAGAACGGCCGTCTGCGGGACCTGCCGGGGCGGACGCTGCTCAGCGGGCTGCGGGCCATTGCCCAGATCCATCACGGCGACTTTCGCATCACCCCCAACCAGAACCTGATCGTGGCCGGGGTCCCGGCCCGGCAGAAGAAGCGGATCGAGGCCCTGGCCCGGGACCACGGGCTCCTCGTGGACGGGCTCACGCCGGTCCGCCTGGGTGCCATGGCCTGCGTCGCCTTTCCCACCTGCCCCCAGGCGATGGCGGAGGCCGAGCGCTACCTGCCGGATCTCCTGACCCGCATCGAGGCCCTGGCGGCGCGCCACGCACTGGCGGGGCAGGAGATCGTGATCCGCATGACCGGCTGCCCCAACGGCTGCGCCCGCCCCTTCCTGGCCGAGATCGGCCTGGTCGGCAAGGGGCCGCGGACCTACAACCTGCTGCTCGGGGGCGACGGCAGCGGGACCCGGCTCAACAAGCTCTACCGGGACAACATCGCCGAGGCGGAGATCCTGGACACCCTGGACGGGCTCTTCGCGCGCTATGCCGCGCAGCGTGCGGCGGGGGAGCGCTTCGGTGACTTCGTGGTCCGCGCCGGGATCATCCGGCGCGTCGAGAATGCAGCGAGTGATTTCCATGACTGAACAAGCCATCCGCCAAGCCCCCTGGGGCGTACCCCCCAAGGGCCTCGCCACCCGCAGCGTCGGCCCGCGGACCCTGCGCACCGCGGCGACCCGGGCCGCGCCGGCCGCCGACCACCGTTTGAGCCCGCAATTCCTCGACCAGGCCAACGCCCGACTCGCCGGGCTCGATGCGCCGGGGCGCGTCGCCTGGGCGTGTGAGCACCTGCCGGGGACCCAGGTCCTGTCCTCCAGCTTCGGCGTCCAGGCCGCGGTGATGCTGCACCTGGTCAACCAGGTCATCCCCCGCCTGCCGGTGGTCCTGATCGACACCGGCTACCTGTTCCCGGAGACCTACCGCTTCATCGACGAGTTGGTGGAGCGGCTGGATCTCGATCTGCGGGTCTATCGCGCCGACCTCTCCCCCGCCTGGCTGGAGGCGCGCCACGGGCGCCTCTGGGAGGAGGGACTGACGGGCCTGGAGCACTACAACCGCATCCACAAGGTGGAGCCCATGGGGCGCGCCCTGCACGACTTGGGCGTCGGCACCTGGTTCGCCGGGCTGCGCCGGGTGCAGTCCGAAAGCCGCAAGGCAATCCCGGTGCTCCAGGTCAAGAACGACCGCTTCAAGGTCCATCCGGTCATCGACTGGACCGACCAGGACATCTACCGCTACCTCAAGCGCCACGACCTCCCTTATCACCCCCTGTGGGAACAGGGCTATGTCTCGATCGGCGACCGTCACTCCACGGTCCCGCTGTCACCGGGCATGTTGGAGGAGGACACCCGGTTTTGCGGCCTCAAGCGGGAGTGCGGGCTGCATCTGTCCTGGTGATCCTGCGGCGTCGCGTGCTTCCATAGCCGTTATCGTGAAAGTCGCGCAGCGACGCTGTGGGAGCGGCCTCCGGCCGCGACGAGGCCTCGCAAAATGCCGCAGCGTCGAAGGTTGCCGCGGCGTCGCATCGCGGCCGGAGG
>NZ_CAIKKU010000275.1 GCF_903828115.1 uncultured Thiodictyon sp.
ACAACGACAACGACAACGACAACGACAACGACAACGACAACGACAACGACAACGACAACGACAACGACGCCCGGCCCGTGAGAAGGTCCGGTCGCTGTCGGGCACGGGATCGGCGTCAACACATCAGTTCTGATCGCACCCCGCGGTCAGGCGCGCCGGGATCTCCCCGCTGCGATCTGCTATGGTTGCACCGCACACGGCGGACCCGCGAGGGCCGCGGCCGGCGCCGCTGGTCCGCCGGGAGCGGGCTTCCGGGGCCGCCCCGGTGCGCGCCTGTGCCCATGGGCAGGGCGCCCGGGTTATACTCCGGGCTGCCCGATCTTCCCTTTAACCATCGCGTTGAGCATGAATGGACGCCACTACCGTCAGACTGATCCTGATCGTCCTGGGAGCCATCCTGATCCTCGCCCTGTACCTCTGGGAGCGCAGTCGCGGTCCCGATGAGGAGGGGCTGGACGATGGCGACGACGAGGACGATGCGCACGAGGCCGCGGGTCCCGGCGGGCGCGAGCCCCAGGGCCGGCACGCGGACGACCCCGACTCGGAGGACGAGGGCGACCGGCCCCAGGCCCCGGCGGCGCGCGCCGACGCGGCCCCGGACGCGGGCGTCCCGGCCCCGCTGCTGCTCCAATTGAGCGTCGCCAAGCGCTATGGCGAGTTCCCGGGGCTGGACCTCCTGGAGGTGGCCGAGTCCTGCGGCCTGCGCCCCGGCGACATGGACATCTTCCACTGCCTGGACGAGTTCGACGACGGCACCCGGGTCTATTTCAGCATGGCCAACATGGTGAAGCCCGGCACCTTCCCCTTCGACGACATGGAGGGCTTCAGCACCCCGGGGGTGATGCTGTTCGCGCAACTCGACGGCCGACCGGAGGACCTGACCATCCTGGAGGAGATGATCGCCACCGCGCGCAAGCTCGCCACGACCTTGGGCGGCGATGTGCTCGACGAGACGCGCCGACCGCTCACGGTGCGCAAGGAGGAGGAACTGCGCAACTCAGTCCTGGCCAATGAGGCGCGCTTTGCGAGGGCCGTGCGGCGGTGACCGCGGGCGGTCCCGACACCGGGTCGCCGGCCGGGGCCGCCGAGGCCGCGGCCCGGGCGCGCGCCGCGGCACTGCGCGGGCAGTTGCGCTACCACAACCACCGGTATTACGTTCTCGATGATCCGGAAGTCCCGGATTCCGAGTATGACCGTCTCTTCGGTGAACTCAAGGACCTGGAAACCCGCTACCCGGACCTGGTAACCCCGGACTCCCCCACCCAGCGGGTAGGGGCGGCGCCGCGGCCGGAGTTCGCTGCGGTCCGGCACCGCCTGCCCATGATTTCCCTTGATAATGCCAAGGATGACAGGGAGTTGGAGGCGTTCCACAAGCGCGTGGCTGGTACGCTGATCAGCGGTGATGTGGTCGCTTATACCGCTGAACCCAAACTGGACGGTCTGGCGGTCAGCATCCGTTACGAGCAGGGCGCCCTGGTCCAGGCCGCGACTCGGGGCGACGGGGCCACTGGGGAGGGCATCACCGAGAATGTGCGCACCATCAACAACGTGCCGCTGTGCCTTTTGGGTGATGACTACCCCACCGTGCTTGAGGTGCGCGGCGAGGTCTATATGACCCATGCGGATTTCAACCAGATGAATGCCCAGGCTGCCGGGCGCGGCGACGAAACCTTTGCCAACCCCCGTAACGCTGCGGCCGGGAGCCTACGCCAGCTCGACCCGCGGATCACCGCCAGCCGTCCGCTAACCTTCTGCTGCTACGGCTGGGGCGAGGTCTCCGTCGACCCGGCGGAGACTCAGTTCGCCATGCTGAAAAAGATCGCCGGCTGGGGGGTGCCCATCTCTCCGGAGTTGCGGCAGATCGAGGGTCTTGACGGGTGTCGGCGTTATTTTGACGAGCTAGGCAGTCGCCGGGATAGCCTCGGGTACGACATCGACGGCGTTGTATTCAAGGTGGACTCCCTAGCCGATCGGGCCGACCTGGAGGACACTACCCGCCATCCAAGATGGGCGATTGCGCGCAAGTACCCCCCTCAAGAGGAACTAACAGTCGTGGAGGCGGTGGAATTCCAGGTGGGACGCACTGGGGCGCTGACACCGGTGGCGCGCCTTAGGCCGGTCCGGGTTGGGGGTGCGGCTGGGGTGGGGTGGGTGACTGTCGCAAATGCTACTTTGCACAACATGGACGAGGTGGAGCGCAAGGATCTGCATATCGGTGACACGGTCTATGTGCGTCGGGCCGGGGACGTGATTCCGGAGATCGTGCGGGTCCTGCCCGAGCGGCGGCCCGTGGATGCCCGACCGGTGGTGTTGCCGTCCCAGTGCCCGGTATGCGGATCCAGAGTGACGCGAGCAAAGGGAGAGGTGATCGCACGTTGCGAAGGCAGACTTTTTTGTCCCGCGCAACGCAAGGAGGCCATTCGCCACTTCGCTTCGCGTAGAGCTATGGATATCGAGGGTGTTGGTGATGAATTGGTAAGCCAATTGGTGGACAAGGGGTTGGTGCATTATCCGGCCGATTTGTATGAGTTGACTTACGAGCAAATCGTGTCTCTTGACCTCAAGGGAGACAAGTCGGCCAACAATCTCCTGGCCGCGATCGATCGGAGTAAGGCAACGACGCTGGGCCGCTTTATCTTTGCCCTTGGAATTCCTAATGTCGGACAGACTACGGCACAAGACCTAGCGAATCACTTCCATGATCTAGATCCTCTGATGGCAGCTAAACAGGATACATTCGTCAGGAGAGGGATCGAGGGTCTTGGCAAAAAGGCTGATGCGATTATTCAATTGGTCAGATCCAGTCCGGGTCCTGCACCCGGTTCGTCTCTCGCTGAGTGGCTTTCCACGCAGAGCTTGCCAGGGTTCGGGACGCGAGTGTCCGCAAAGGTCGCCGCGCTGATAGTGGAGAAGTTCCTCACATACGAGGCGTTATCCCGGGCCGAACTACACGAACTAAGAAATCGTAATCCATCTGTGATAACCGGGATTGACAAGACAGTTGCCAAACACGTTGTTGATTTCTTTTCTGAAACGCACAATCGAGAGAGTATTGCAAGGCTCCGTGCCGTCGGTATACACTGGCCCGTCGATGAGGTCTTGGCGGAAAGGGGTGGCTTTAAGCCTCTGTCCGGAAAGATTTTTGTCATTACTGGCACGCTCAGTCGCCATCGAAATGATATCAAGTCTGAACTTGATGCGCTTGGTGCGAAAGTGACTGGTAGCGTCTCCAAGAATACCGATTATCTGCTCGCAGGGGAGGCGGCCGGCTCCAAGCGAGCAAGAGCCGAAGAACTGGGTGTCACGGTTATTACTGAGGACCAACTGGCCGAGCTTATCGGTCAGAGCTAGCTTAACTCTTTCGCGATACGAAGAATGGAACCTTTCTATTGCGTGCGACGGGCGGTCATTGCTGGTAAACGGGGGGCTTATGAGAGTTTCTTTCTTGGTTGCGGGTTCCGCTGAAGAACCCTACGAAGTAATTTTCCGTAATGAAAACGGCAAGGTCAATGTTTTCTGCACCTGTCCCGCCGGAGAAAACGGGTTGCACTGTAAGCACAGGTTGGCGATCATCGAAGGCAGTGCGAGCGCCGTTGTGAGCGCGAACCTGGATGAACTGGAAGTCGTGCGAACCTGGCTCAACGGCAGCGATCTGGAAATGGCCTGTTCCGAGTTTCGTGATGCAGAGAAGAGTTTTGAAGAAGCAAAGGCGAGGTTTGCCAAAGTAAAGAAAAAGCTTGGCAAAGTGATGAATGGCTAATGCGGTATTCCTCCGCGTTGTGGCCGCAGAGGAGCCCCGAAGGGTCGTGACATACCAGCCCAGGGCAACGCCCTGGGACTGTCGTCAGAGGAAGTTCAGCCCTGAAAGGGCGTGACAGACGCAATCGTCGCTGCGTCCGGAATCCTATGTCACGCCCTTTCAGGGCTCGCCGTTTCGATTGCAGCATCCCAGGGCGTTGCCCTGGGCTGGTATGTCTGACCCCGTTGGGGTCTCCGGAAAGACGGCGTGGCGGGTCCGTAGGTCCGTAGGTCCGTAGGGTCCGCTGTGCGGACCGAGCGCGCCCCGGTAAGATGAGCAATGCCGCCGCCCTCACCGCCCCCCAAACGAAAGGAACGCCCATGACCGAACCGCCCAACGACCTGACCGAAGAGCAGCAGATCCTGATCGCCATGCGCAAGACCCTGTCGGCGATCATCCGGGACCTGACCCCGGCGCCCGGGATGCGCCACCCGCTGCGTGACGCCACCATCGAGGACGTGCGCCACTGTCTGCTGCTGATCGCGGCCCGGGAGCGGGACCTGGCGCAGCGCCAGGGCCGCGGCGGGGAACGCCCCCACTTCACGGACGAACCCCAGGCGGTCGAACTGGTGCCGATGGCTGGCCTGACGCGCAAGGCGAACTGATGATGCCGACCCACTCCTACGTCCACCGAGTCGGCCGGGCCTTGGGGCCCCTGTTGCTCGCCGTCGGTCTGGCGGCGCCCCTGGGCGGTCGGGTCCTGGCCGCCCCACCATCCGCCGCCGCCTGGTCCTATCAGGGCGCGACTGGGCCGGCCCAGTGGGCGGACCTGTCGCCGGACTTCGCCGCCTGCCGAACGGGTCAGCAGCAGTCACCGATCGACATCCGCACGGTCCAGCCGATCCCCTACGAGCCGCTCCAGCCGCGCTATCGCTCCCAACCCCTGGACGCGGTCAACGACGGTCGCGGGGTCAATGTCCTGATCCAGCCCGGGAGCGAACTGCACGTCGGCGGCCTGAGCTACGACCTGACGGCACTGCATTTTCATGCCCCCGGGGAGACCCTGATCAACGGGGTGGCGGCGGCGGCGGAGATCCATCTGGTGCACCGTGATCGGGATGGCCGGCACGCGGTCGTGGTGGTCCCGATTCAACCCGGGCCGCACCCCAACAGCGCCCTGGTGCGCATCGCCGAGCGCCTGCCGCTGCGGGCCGGGGAGCGGGTGAACTACCGGCAGTTGGGCATCAATGCGTTGCTGTTGTTCCCGCCTGACAGGGGCTATTACCGCTACACCGGGTCGTTCGCCAACCCGCCCTGCAGCGAGCCGGTCACCTGGTTCATCTTGGCCGCGCCGGTGGAGTTGGCGCCGGAGCTGATCGGGCGCATCGCGCGCGCGACGGGGGGCAATGCCCGCCCGGCGCAGCCGCTCAACGGCCGTCCGGTCTTCGTCTCGCTGCCGCGTTGAGGGACGGGCGTTGCCCGTGCGCGGTGCCTCGGACGGCGCACGGGGTGCCATCAGAACTGATGCGTTAACGCACATCGCGTAGGGTATACATCGCGTGCCCGCCAAGCTGCGGCGACCGCCGGAGCCGGGGTACGCGATGCGTACCCTACAGCTACCGGACGTTCCCACGGACCGGGGCGTCGTGGTCGTTGTCGTTGTCGTAATCGTGGTCGGATTGTTCGAGTACGACAAC
>NZ_CAIKKU010000276.1 GCF_903828115.1 uncultured Thiodictyon sp.
ACAACGACAACGACAACGACAACGACAACGACAACGACAACGACAACGACAACGACAACGACAACGACAACGACAACGACGCCCGGCCCGTGAGAAGGTCCGTTCGCTGTAGGGCACGGGATTGGCGTCAACACAGCAGTTCTGATCGCACCCCAGGGTCCGGGAGGGCTCGCCGACCTCGCGGCCGGGCCCCGGCGCGACTTTGGCGCGCCTTTTGCGCCACGCCCGTCTTGTCATAGGGTAGGATGACCCGGTCAGGGGGCGGGCACCCCGCGCAGTGACATCTGCACGCGACGCGCGCGTGCGTACCGGAACCCTCGGGGGGTGGTTGACGTGCTTGGAACCGTTCGTGACGCCTGCAAGATCCATCCGATGGTCTACGACTACCGGATGACCGAGGCCATCGAGAACCTCTCGGACCTGATCGGCGGGGCCGGGGACGGGGCCGAATTCTTCGCCCGCAACTACGTGACCCAGGGCATGGATACCCTGTTCCGCGAGGGCCTGCTGCGGCTCGCCGGCAAGTCCGATCAGGCCGCCTTCGAGTTGGCCCAGGCCATGGGCGGCGGTAAGACCCACCTCATGGTGGCGCTGGGGTTGCTGGCTAAACACCCGCACCTGCGTCCTGTCGTGCTGCCAGCCGACCTTGCGGCACGCCTGGACTTTGGCCCCGCCCGCATCGCCGCCTTCAACGGCCGCAACGATCCGGAACACTATATCTGGGGTGAGATCGCCGAACAGTTGGGTGAGGCCGACCTGGTGCGCCCCTACTGGATCGATGGTCCCCGTGGGATCGACGAGAAGAAGTGGCTGGACATCATCGGCGACGCGCCGACCCTGATCCTGCTCGACGAGTTGCCGCCCTATCTGCTGAACGCCGATACCCGCCCGGTCGGCAAGGGGTCCCTGGCCGATCTGGTGACCTACAGCATCAGCAACCTGCTGACCGCGGCAATCCGGCTGCCGCGCTGCTGTGTGGTCATCGCCAACCTGTCGGGCAGCTACGAGGCCCAGACCAAGGACCTGGCGCGGATCATGTCGAACCTCCAGCAGGAGTCCCGGCGCCAGGCCCAGACCATCACCCCGGTCCAACTCGCCGGCAACGAGATCTACCAGATCCTGAAAAAGCGCCTGTTCACCGAGTTGCCCGGGGACGCCCTGATCGAATCGGTCGGTGAGGCCTTCGCCGAGCAGGTCAAGGCGGCCGAGGACGGCGGCTACATCGCCGCGCGGTCCATGGAGCAGGTCGCAGAGGAAGTCCGGGCGACCTACCCCTTCCACCCCTCGTTTAAGAACCTGGTGGCGCTGTTCAAGGAGAACGAGGGCTTTCGCCAGACCCGTGGACTGATGCAGTTCACGGCCCGGCTGCTGCGCAGCGTCTGGAACCGGGAGGCCAATGACGTCTTCCTGATCGGCACCCAGCACCTGGATCTCAACGACCCGCAGGTCCGCGAGGAGATCCAGCGCGTGAACCCGGCGCTCCTGCCCGCGGTGGTCAACGACATCGCCGACCACGGCAACGCCCGCGCCGAGGAGATCGACGGCGATCTGGGCAGCGACGCCGCCACCCAGGTGGCCAAGTTGATCCTGTCCGCGTCCCTGTCCCGCGCCGTGGGTGCCCACACCGGCCTGACCCAGGCCGAGATCGTCGAATACCTGGTCGCACCCTACCGCAAGGCCGACGAGTTCCTGGCCGGTCTGGAGCGCCTGCGCGACCGCGCCTGGTATCTGCATCGGGAGGGGGAAAGCTTCTATTTCAAGGAAACCGAGAATCTGGGGCGCCGCATCGAGCGCGACGCCAAGCTGATTCCGTTACCCAAGCTGGAACAGGCCCTGATCAACCGCTTGACCGGGCTCTTTCAGGCCCAGAGCAAGTCCAAGGCGGCCTATCAGGAGGTCCAGATCATGCCGCGCCTGGATGACGTGCGGCTCGCGGGTGCGCGCATCCTGCTGGTGGTGCAACCGGATGGGCGGACCCCGCCGGAGCAGATCCGCAACTTCTTCGTGTTCCAGCAGGAAAAGAACAACGTCCTGATCCTGTCCGGACACGACAGCCACCTGGCAAACGAGGTCGATGCCAGGCTGCGGGAGCTGTATGCCGTCGAGAAAATCTTCAGCACACTCAAGCCGGGCGACACCCTCTTCGAGGAGGCCCGCGACAAGCTCGAAGAGTTGTCCGAGCGCTTCACCAAGGCCGTCTCCGGCGCCTACAACCGGCTCTTCTTCCCCGGCGGCACCGAGGGGGATCGCGGCGAATTGGTCATGGCCACCATCGACAACGGCCTGACCTTCGGCACGGGCGAACATGCCGCCGAGGCCCAGATCGAAAAGCTCCTGGCCAGCGGACGCTGCGACAACAAGCTCGCCCTGGACATGCCCGACGAGTTGCCGGCCTACTGGTCCATGGCCGAGACCTACCTGTGGCCCGCCAAGGATCGCCGCTGCCCCTGGCGCGATCTGGTCATGCGCGCCAAAACCGATCCGACCTGGCCCTGGATGCCGGGTGCGCGTGGGCTGGAACAGCTCCGCGATGAGGCCCTCAAGCAAGGCCGCTGGCGCCAGACGCCGGAGGGGCACATCGAGAAGGGACCCTTCCCGGCCGCGAAGACCTCGGTGAACGTGACTCCCCAGGGGACCAACCGTGAGACCGGCGAGACCACCCTGTCGCTCACACCCCGCAACGCCGGTGACAGCCCCCGCGTCTATGTTGCCAAGACCGCTGCGGTGTCGGACCAGGACCACCAGGTCCAAGACCTCGAGGACTATCGCACCCCTGAGGCGACCCTGTACTTCATCGCGGTGGACAGTGCCGGCAAGTACCAGGTGGGCGAGCCGACTCGCTGGACCGTGGACCTCACCATCCGCCACGAGGTCCTTAATATCGCCGACACCCGCAAGGTCGCGCTGCGCTGCACCCCTGATGCCGAGATGCGCTACACCCTGGACGGCACCAACCCCAAAGAGGGGATCATTTACACTGACCCCTTCCAGGTGCCGGCCAAGGGCTGCACAATCCTGATTGCGGCCAAGGCCGGAGAAGTGGAAAAGGGCGCCAAGATCCAGATCCCGTCGGCCGGCGACGACCGGGTCATCATCGACGAGCGCAAACCGGCACGACTGGCCGCTACCAAGCGGGTCTCTATCGACACGACCGACAAGGCGTTCGGCTTCATCCAGCGCTTCAAGGACCGCACCGACACCCTGCTGTGCGGCGTTCAGATCATCTTGGGCGAGGGCGAAAACGCCGTTCAGATCCGCTTCAACGAGCGCCGCCTCACGGCCGCCGCGATCGAGACCGCCATCCGCGGCATCCGCGCGGCCCTTGGGGACGAGAAAGCGGCGGTCCAGGTATTGATCAAGGGCGGCGTCACCTTCGGCGATGGGTTTGCGCTGAAGGAGTTCGCCGAGATCGCGGGCGTCGAACTCAAGTCGGGCGATGTCATTCAGGATTAGTAGAGTCGAGAACGTGTTAAGCACGATCGTTGTCGTTGTCGTTGTCGTTGTCGTAATCGGAGAAGCGATGTAATTCGGGGTGCGAGAGAATCCAGGGTGCTACGATAACCTCGACAACGACAACGACAACGACAACGACAACGACAACGGCGCTGAGAGCACCGTAGGGTGGACAGGCGCAGCGCAGTCTACCAATCGCAAGGAGGATTCTCTCACGGAGACACGGAGACACGGAGAAGACAAGAATGAAATTAAGGCTCTGCGCGCTGACGGGTTCCATAGCCCCAAAGGGGCGTGATATACCAGCCCAGGGCAACGCCCTGGGTCCTTCGTGAGACGATGTCCAGCCCTGAAAGGGCGTGACATAGGCCCGTCCCCGGCAACCACCACGATTCGGCGCAAATCGCCAAGGTCTTCGGAAATCAAGGCTGCCATTTCGCTATACTATTATGTACGCTTGGTCGCCCGCCCATTCTCTCCTTCTCCGTGTCTTGGTGTCTTTGTGAGAGAATCTTCTTTCTTGTGCTTCGCGCCCGTGTCCGCGTGAGAGAAATCCCAGTGACCCAACCTGAGCACCCCGCCTACGCCCACCCCACCCTGGGCTTCGGCGTTCCCGCGACCTCCGATCCCCACCACTTCGTCGTCGCGATCCCGCGCGGCAACGCGGCGCCCGTGCTGATCCGCGAGCACCTGGGCATGGGTTCCGAGACCGCCCGGGAGCAGGTCATCGACCGCGTCCTGCTGGAGCGGCACCGCTGGACGGCCATCCGTGCCGAGGTTGGCCGCGCCTTCAACGCCCGGCTCAAGGAACACGACCTGGCCACCGGCACCTGGAAGATCGGCGACACCCCGGTGGACCGCCTGCTCGGCAAGGAACTGTGCGTCCTGGCCTGGGCCATCGAGCACCTGGACTCCGAGAAGATCGGCAGCGCCGTGCGCAACTGGCTGGCGCTGCGCCCCGAGGAGCGCTGGTGGCTGTTCGGGATGACCGCCGCGACGGTCGGCGGGATCGGCGATGCGGACCAGGGCTGGCGGGTCGCCCTGCGCTATGCCCTGGGGGATACGGCGCAGAATGAATTGCTCAAGCCGCGGACCCTGGTCGGAAAGGCGGGGCCGGGGGGGCAGGGTACGCTGCCGTTGTTCGATGATTGAAAGTGTCACGGTAACCGCGATCGTTGGCTGGGTCAGGCGCGTCGGCATGACCCCAAGGATCTGCCCTGATACCCGAGCGCGCCGTAATCAACCGCTGGAAAACCTAAGGTCCGTACCATGAATGCCGCTCTACCCGACGAACACCGTATCCCCGAGGCCGCTGTATCCACAGGTGCCGCGCCGACCTCAGTAGCCTTGTACATTGATGCCGATAACCAGTCTCCTCAGTGCGCAAAGGCACTGCTGAGCCTGCTTCGGACCGACTTCGATGCGCGCGTCGTCAGTGCCGCCATTGCGGGGAACAATCATGGCCAGCAAGTCGATAGTTGGCGTGAGGGACTGGTCTCCGCACTTCCTGATCTCCTCGTGCGGCCGCTCACGGTACCTAACCGGAAGCAGGGGGCGGATTTGGCCCTGATTCTGGCGTTGGGGGCAGATCTGGAGCGGCATATTCGCGATCACGCGGTGGTGGTTATTGTCTCTCGGGATGACCTTGTGATCGGCGCGGCGGAACAGGCAAGAATGCGGGGCTGTAGGACCTTGATCGCCTATGCCGACGGGGACATCGCGACAGCTCGTAACCCGTTACTCACGACTATATTGCTGCCCGTGGTAACGAAACCGATTGCCGTCGCTCAGCCGCGTTCCGTCGTTGTTCAGTCACCGACCACGATTCCGCCTGACCATCGAGCGATCCAGTCTCCCGGGGCTGGGGTTGAAGCGGTACTTAAGCAGATCCGCGGTATGTGCACTCAGAAGCCCGGTGGCGGATATTCCGCGTCGGATGTGGGCCAAGCGCTGTCGAAGCTTGGCTATGACAAAGCGTCGCGGATGCGCTTTCTTGCGTCCCTGTCGGGGCTAAAGAAGCGCGGAACGGGTCCGAATTTAACGCTCGTGTTCTAGGCCGGGGCTGTCGGATTATCAACTAGGCGGCCTCTACCACCTCAACCGCCAGGCGCTTGTCCAGCACCGCCAGCGCCGTTTCGATCTGTTCGATGCGGCTGTGGTGCCGAAAGGACAGCAGATGGTCCACCAGCATCGGAGCGATATTGAGCTTCCGTGCCAGGTCCGCCTTGGGCATGGCCGCGGCGATGAGCGCGTTGTGGAGCGCGACCTTGCCCGCGACGACCACCGGCAGGACCACCACCGGCTGATGGTTAGCCGGCGCCGATGGTTCGGGGATGCGTTCACGCCGTTCGACGAAGACCTCAAACGCCGTGGTCAGGGCGTCGACGGCATTCAGCAGCGCCTCGGCGTCATCGTCACCCACCGTATGGGCGAAGGGAATATCGGCAAAGCCCGCAAGCACTGCGCCGCTTTCATTGTCTCGTTCCAGGGTTGCCGGGTAGCACAGCATGAGGGGTCTCCTTCAATCCAGACCTAAGTCTTTCTTGATTGCCTTCACGAGGGGATTGGGAATCTCCTTTGATCCGTGGAACGGAAACACCGAATTTCTGCCGTTCAATTCCACATGCAAGTGACTGCCGCTGCCGGGACGGAATCTTGCCCCCTGCGCTGCCAGCCACCGTTTGAATTCGCTGTATTTCATTACCAGGCGCCCGGCTGTTACACTGAACGCTCCCACTCCGGGACGCTCTGCATGGTCTTGCGCAGTCGTTCATTGGGCTGCGGCGGGGCCGCGAGTCGGGCCTGGAAGGCGGCGAAGGCCGCGGCGCCGACGCGCAGCAAGGACTGTTCCGGCAAGTCGGGCTCGTCGGACATGGCGGCGGGTTCTTGGGCTGGCGGCATGGTGTTTCCTCCCGGTTCATCCGATACTAGCAGTTGCGTAACGGCATTGTCACCATGGATACCTGAGACCAGCGAAATGCAGGCCTTGATCGTCGTTCCGACCGCGGCCGGCGATCGGCGTAGGGTGCGCCGCGCGCACCTTGCGCTGGAACGTAACGGCATCGCGGTGGCAAGGGTGCGCGCGGCTCACCCTACGGGCGCTGCGGCCGGAACGACGGTCAAGGCCGAAATTCAAGAACCCATTCAGGCACCAGCGCCCCGAAAGCCCACCCCCGACCTGGCCGCCCCCAGTCTCCGACCCTTGGTCCTCAGAGGGGCCCCGGCCCTGAGCGAGGCGGTGTTTCCGGCGCAGAAGATATCCTTCGCGGTGCAGCGCGAGCGCAAGGCCGGGGCAGGGCAGACGCTCACCGCACTGGGTTCTTACTGGAGGGGCCGCAAGCCGCCGATCCTGAGCGGGACCTGGAGGTCTTCGAGAAGCACGCAGACACGGAAGAATGAATTTTCTCACAAAGACACAAAGGCACAAAGAAGAGAAGATTAGCAAGAGAGGATTAGGGAGTCATCCCGGGAGCTGGTGAAGTGGTCTGTGCCGGGATCATTAGGTGAAATGGGCTTCTTTGAATAACGTTCCAGCTTTCCATGATCTACTCCTCTTCTTTTCTTCTTTTCTTCTTTGTGTCTTTGTGTCTTTGTGTCTTTGTGAGAGAATCTTCTTCTCCGCGCCCCAGTGAGACAAATTCGGGAATTGCAGAATGACGGTTGACGTAACGAGCGACGCGGCCGGCGGGCCATGCCGACTCCAGCCCTTCGCCTTGCGCGACGCCCCGGCCCTGATCGAGGCGGTGTTTCCGGCGCAAAAGGTCTCGTTCGAGGCGCAACGTGAGCGCAAGGCCGGGGCAGGGCAGACGCTCACCGCACTGGGTTCTTACTGGAAGGGCCGCAAGCCGCTGATCCTGGTACGCGCCATCGTGCTGGGCAGCCTGCTGCCGCAGACCGATGATCCCGAGCAGGACTTGGAGGTCTTCGAGCAGTTGATGGCCTTCGACGAGGGCGGACTGGCGCGGCGGGAGCCGAAGATCAGTCCGGCGGACATCGCCCAACGGGTCGCGTTGGAGGAACCCTGGAACTACTTCACTGCCTCATTCAAGGGCAATCCGCAGGATAAGCAGAAAATCGCCGACGCCCAGTTCCCGCTGGATTTGGATCTCTACCCGGGGCTCAACATCCGCTGGCGGCGGGATATCGACGAGGCGGACAAGCTCGACCTGCTTGCCCGCGCCCTGGCGACCTGGCCCACCTATGAGGAGCGCGCCGCCCTGTGCAAGCGCCCGGAGGAGCTGGATCAGGCGGCACTCTACGCCCCGATCTGGCCGGCGGTGAATGCCCACCTGGGACACCTGGGGATCGACGCCCATTCGCACCAGGAATTGGTCGAGCAATTGGGCATCCTGCGCTACGGCCACCGGCCGCGGGTCGGCGACACCTTCTGCGGCGGCGGGTCTATCCCATTTGAGGCGGCACGGCTGGGCTGCGATGTCTATGCCTCGGATCTGAATCCTATTGCCTGCATGTTGACCTGGGGGGCGCTCAATATCATCGGCGCCCCGGCCGAGAAGCGCGCCGAGATCGAGCGGGCGCAGCGGGAGGTGGCGAAAAAGGTCGATCGTATCATTACAAGACTTGGTATCGAGCACGATACGCAGGGGAACCGGGCCAAGGCGTATCTCTATTGTCTGGAGACGCGCTGTCCGGAAACCGGCTGGATGATACCTATGTCTCCAAGTTGGGTGGTTTCTGTAGCCAACAGGGCTGTGGCTAAGCTCGTGCCTGATCACTCAAACCGACGTTTCGCTATAGAAATAGTCACTGATGCTTCTTCGGCGGATATCGAGGAAGCTAAGAGCGGTACGGTTAAGAACGGAAATCTAATTTATACGCTCGATGGGAATGTTTATCGCACCCCGATCAAGACGCTTCGTGGGGATTACCGCGATGTTGATGGCAATGCCGCCAACCGCTTGCGCCGATGGGAAAAGCATGACTTTCAGCCTCGTCTGGATGACGTATTTCAGGAACGACTTTATTGTATCCAATGGATTACCAGAGAGTCGCTGGGCCAATCCCGAAAAATTACCTTCTTTGCCTCGGTGACCGACGACGATCTGGATCGCGAGCGCCGGATCAAACGCATTGTCGCAGAAAATTTCGCTCGTTGGCAGAAGTCTGGGAGTATTCCAGACATGGCCGTTGAGCCAGGATATAATACGGACCAGCCTATACGAGAGCGAGGTTGGACGTATTGGCATCATTTGTTCACGCCGCGCGATTTATTTTTCTTGCATACGCTTAAAAGCGCTACAAACAGCCCGGAGAAAGCGCCTGCGCTGTGCGTAACACTCGATTTTTGTTCAAAATTGTCGCGCTGGATCATTCGGTATTCCGGCTCCGGTGGAACCGATTTCACTTCAAACGTTTTCTCTAATCAGGCTCTGAATACTCTCTATAACTGGGCAAATCGTTCGGTCGCTGAGCATACGCTAACTCAGAGTTACGAAACGTTTCCTTTATCCACATCCGCAACAATAGCAGCGGCTTTGGCGAAAGACTTGGGGTCAGATTGCGATTTGTTTATCACAGACCCGCCCTACGCCGATGCGGTAAACTATCATGAGATTACGGAATATTTTATCGCGTGGCTACGCAATAATCCACCAGCGCCCTTTGGTGAATGGACCTGGGATTCTCGTCGCGACCTCGCTATCAAGGGTTCCGGCGACGCCTTTCGCAGGGACATGGTAGACGCCTATCGGACTATGACCGAGCACATGCCAGATGACGGTATGCAGTGCGTGATGTTCACCCACCAGGATACGGGGGTCTGGTCCGATATGGTGAGCATCTTTTGGGCATCGGGGTTACAGGTAGTCGGCGCCTGGTACATCGCCACCGAGACGACCTCAGAACTGAAGAAGGGCGGCTATGTACAGGGCACCGTGATCCTGATGCTGCGCAAGCGCCCCTTTGGTGACCGCCCCGGCTTCAAGCAGCGGATACTGCCCGAGGTCAAACGGGAGGTGGACGCCCAGATCAAACAGATGATGCACCTGAACACCGAGACGCAGACGAAGATGGGCGCCCCGGTCTTCAACGATTCGGACCTGCAGATGGCGGGCTACGCGGCGGCGCTCAAGGTGCTGACCGGCTATACCAGCATCGGCGGCGAGGACGTGACCGCCTTTGCGCTGCGCCCGCGGCGCAAGGGCGAGACCACCGTGGTGGATGAGATCGTCGAACAGGCGGCCGAGACTGCCAACGGACTCCTGGTCCCGGAGGGGCTCGAGCGCGAGACCTGGGCGGCCATCGGCGGGATGCAGCGTTTCTATCTGCGCATGTTGGACATGGAGACCACCGGGGCGGCGAAGCTCGACAATTACCAGAACTTCGCCAAGGCGTTCCGCGTCGCCGACTACGCCGCGGTGATGGCGAGCATCAAGCCCAACGCGGCCCGGCTCAAGTCCATCACCGAGTTCAAGCCCCGCGACCTCACCGACCGCACCGAGCTCGGCCCGACCCCGCTGGGTGCCCTGATCATCGCCATCCAAGAGTTTCTGGCGGAGAAGGACGCCACGGTCGTCATGGCCAACCTGCGCGACGCCCTGGTGGACTATCTGGATAAGCGCCCGATCCTGATGGACATGGCCGACTTCATCGCCGCCAAGGCCCGCGCGCCCGAGTCCCGCCGCGCCGCCGCGGCCATCGCCAGCCGCATCCGCAACGAGCGGCTACAATGAGCCCCAAAGGTACCCAAGTGGGACGTGGCGTTCGCCTGCCAGGCGGGACGGGGTATTCACCCCGTCCCGAATGTTTCGCGGCCGACAGCAAAGTCTGCGGGCATGAAGAGGACCGAAAACGTTCCGGACGGGGCGCATGCGCCTTCCGACCGGGATGCGGGACATGCCATGAGAATCGTCTGCCACGTCATGCCAAAGAGGTGTAGCAATGATGAAAGCAATCGAGTTTGAGGCTACGGCGGAGAGCAACTCTATCCGCCTTCCGGACGCGATACCGGACGGTACCCACCTGCGGGTTTTGCTGCTGATGGACGATAGCCCCGCATTGTCGGCCGATGAAGATGATCTCAAGCACCTGTTGGCTGGACTGACCGAGGGCTTGACGGCTGATGACCTTCAGCGCTCCAGAGATTGCGGCCGCGGTGATTCTGAATGGGCTTCCTGATAGACACTAACGTACTCTCTGAATTGCAGAAAAGAAGGCGTGCAGACGTGGGCGTCGTCGCCTGGTATGCGAATACCCGCAGCCGGGACATCTACCTCTCGGTCCTGGTTCTTGGCGAGGTCCGCCAAGGCATCGAACGGCTGCGGCGACGCGATCCCGATCAAGCCGTGCGATTGGAGCGGCGGATGGCACTTATCCAGGTTGGTTTTGAGGATCGAATCTTGCCGGTAACGCGCGCTATTGCCGAGCGGTGGGGAAACAACAACGTCCCAGACGCATTGCCCGTGATTGATGGTCTCTTAGCGGCAACGGCATTAGAGCACGACTTGATTCTGGTGACGCGCAATGTGCGCGATGTTGAACGTTGTGGGGTCCGGGTGCTGAACCCCTTTGCCGACGCGGCCGGGCCGTGACCATCCGCCGCCTCTCTTCGCGCACCGACCGGCTCGATCGCAGCTTCCTGGCCGAGCACCTCCAAGGCGCGCGCAGTTACCGGCGCATCGCCGGCTACTTCACCAGCTCCCTGTTCGAGGTCGCGCACGAATGGCTGGAGTCGGTGGCGGAGGTGCGGATCGTCTGCAACGTGGACCTGACCCCGGAAGACCTGAAGGTCGCCCAGGTACGCGAGGCGCGGATGCTCGGGCGCTGGAACGAGCGCTCGATCGAGGCCGAGTCGCTGCTGAACCGGGAGCGCTACCAGCGCCTCGACGCCTTCCTGGCCCGCCGCGGCCAGGTGATCCGGGTGGCACCGGACAGCATCTGCGGCTTCGTGCACGGCAAGGCCGGGGTCATCGAGCGGGCCGACGGGCGCCGGGTCGGGTTCATCGGCTCCATGAACGAGACCCGCCACGGCTGGCAGGAGCATTACGAGATCCTGTGGGAGGACGACTCGCCCGAGGGGGTCGCCTGGATCGAGGCCGAGTTCGAGTTCCTGTGGAATGCAGCCCGTCCTCTGCCGGAGGCGGTGGTCCGCGAGGTCCGACGCCGCGGCCGGCGCACCGAGGTCGGGCTGCCGGATATCGATAGCGAAGACACCCTGGCCCCCGCCGCCCTGATCGAGTCCCCGCTGTACCGTGAGGGCATGGCCCTGCAACCCTGGCAACAGGGGTTCGTGACCGAGTGTCTGCGCCATTACAACGACCATGGCCAGGTGCGCCTGCTGCTGGCCGATGAGGTCGGTCTGGGCAAGACCCTGTCGCTCGGGACCGCGGCCCTGACGCTCTGCCTCTTGTCCGAGCGGCCGACTGAAACCAGGACGCGCCGCCGCAAGCCCATCGTGATCTTCGCCCCGGCCACCCTGTGCGAGCAATGGCAGACGGAGATGATCGACAAGCTCGGCATTCCCTGTGCCCGCTGGCACTCCAGCCGCAAGGTGTGGCTCGACCCCGAGGAGCGGGCGATCTCCCCGAGTGGACCCGAGCACATCGCCCGCTGTCCGTTGCGCATCGGGATCATCTCCACCGGGCTCATGGTGCAGCCATCGAAGGAAAAGGAGGTCCTGACGGGACTCAGTTTCGACTTGGTCATCCTGGACGAGGCCCACAAGGCGCGCTCGCGCCAGGGCTATGGCCAGCAGGCCGGTGAGCCGAACGAGTTGCTCGCCTTCATGCACGCGGTCGCCAACCGGGCGGACCATGTCCTGCTCGGCACCGCCACGCCCATCCAGACGCAGGCCGAGGACCTGTGGGACCTGGTGCGGATGCTGCACCGGGGCAGCAACGGCTTCGTGCTCGGCAATGAACTGGCCACCTGGCACAACCCGGCGCGGGTGCTGCCGATTCTGTGCGGCGAGGAGCGGATCCTGGACCTCAACCATGGCTGGCGCCTGCTGCGCTCGCCGCTGCCGACCATGGAGTCCACCAACGAGCCCAACGCCCGTCGGCTGTTCCGCAACCTGCGTGAGGAACTCGCGCTGGGCCGGACCGGGCACCTGGCGGGCGCCTTGCCGTTGCTGTCCGCGGAGCTGCGCGACGATCTGGAGACTGAGCTTGAGCGGGTGATCGACGGCGCCTCTTTCTTTCAACGTGAGAACCCCTTGGTCCGCCATGTGGTCCTGCGCAAGCGTGCGACCCTGGAGGCCCAAGGGCTGCTCGATAAGGTCGCGGTCAATGTCCATCCGCAAGGGGGACTGGTCGAGGACCCGCACCGGTTCAACGCACTGTTCCAGGGGATGGCGCTACGCACCGCGCCGGGGTTCGACCGTGCCTACGCGGAGGCGCGCGCCTTCGGGCGCGTCCTCGCCAGGCGCGGCCAGGGCGGCGGCTTCATGAAGAACCTGATGGAACAGCGGGTCTGTTCCAGCCGCGTCGCCGGTATCAATACCGCGACTACCTTGCTCGCCGGGCGTCAGGTCCAGGAAGACACGGAAGATGCCGAGACCGAACTGGCGATCCAGACCGACGCGGAGCGTGCCGCGCTCGAGGCCTTGATCGCCGCCCTGAACGGCATGGACGATGATCCGAAGCTGCAGGCGATCCGGTATTATCTGAACGACGAGGGCTGGCTGGACCTGGGCTGCATCATCTTCAGCCAGTACCACGACACCGCCCGGTGGGTGGCCGACTCCCTGGCCGCGGAGCTGCCGGGCGAGGTCATCGGGCTCTATGCCGGTGCGCAGCGCAGCCGCCTGTATCGGGACGGCCAGGCGGTCGGCATCGCCCGCGAGGCCCTGAAACGGATGGTCGCCGACCACGATATCCGCATCATGGTCGCCACCGACGCCGCCTGCGAGGGCCTGAACCTCCAGACCCTGGGGACCCTGATCAATGTCGATCTGCCCTGGAATCCGACCAAACTCGAGCAGCGCATCGGCCGCATCAAGCGCTTCGGCCAGACCCGCGCGACGGTGGACCTGCTGAACCTGGTCCATCAGGGGACGGTGGACGAGAAGGTCTATGAGCGCCTGTCCGAGCGGATGCGCAACCGCTATGACCTGTTCGGCGGTCTGCCGGACACCATCAAGGACGACTGGATCGACGATATCGAGACCCTGGGCGAGAAGATGGACCAGTACATCGCCGCGCGCCGCCAGGCCTCGGGCTTCGACCTGCGCTACAACGACAGCATCAAGCCCACCGACGATGCCTGGCGGGACTGTGCGGCGGTGCTGGCGCGCCGGGATCTCGATAACCTGATGCGGCAGGGGTGGGGAGGCTAGATTGGCTAACGGCCATGGCCCCCGCGCCACCCCGGAATATGGAAGTTGCGGGCGCCATGGCCGTTCCCTCACCCCGCCCTCTCCCAGAGGGAGAGGGAGAATTGGAGCGCGCTCCCAGCGCGATTTTTACGGTAAGCCAGTGGTTAGCGCGCGAGGCGCCGGTCACCATGACCGGCTTGAGATAAGGTACATTATCAGCAATGTGCCCGGCCCCCGCTCACGGCGTCCGGACCGCGCGGTCATCCGAGCGTGCGTCCGCGCCAGGTGGCGAATCCCGCCGACCGACCTCAACTGAGCTTCATCGATCAACCCGGCACGGGAGCCCGAGTCATGCACGCGCACCAGCACGCCAGCCCCAGCCTCTATGAACAGCTTGAAGCCCTGCCCGCAGGACTGACCGGCGAAATCCTGAACGGTCAACTCTACGCCCAGCCGCGCCCCAGCCTGGAGCATGGCTATACCGAAACGTCGCTGGCTGAAGAACTGGTGGGACCCTTCCAGAAGGGCCGCGGTGGGGGTCCGGGCGGTTGGCTGATCGTGGGCGAGCCCGAACTTCACTTCATCCGCGACACCGAGGTGGATGTCCCGGACCTGGCCGGATGGCGACGCGCACGCCTGCCGCATCTTCCGAAGGCCCAACACCGGGCGCTGGTCGTCCCGGATTGGGTGTGCGAGATTCTGTCGCCCTCCACCGAGAGCAAGGACCGCAGGATCAAGATGCCGATCTATGCGCGGTACGGCGTGCCCCACGCCTGGCTGATCGACCCGGTCGCGCACACCCTGGAGGCCTACGCCCTGGACGCCGGGGCTTGGCGGGAGATTGGCCGCTTTGCCGGCGCGACGCCGGTGTCGGTCGCGCCCTTCGATGCGGTGACGATCGACCTGGGCGCTCTTTGGGCACCGACCGAGTAGCGGCAACGCCGCAGGTCCCCCGTGGGAGGGGCTTTACCGTGAAAGTGCGTAGTCAGGCCATC
Organism: uncultured Thiodictyon sp.; assembly: GCF_903828115.1. Taxonomy (GTDB): domain Bacteria; phylum Pseudomonadota; class Gammaproteobacteria; order Chromatiales; family Chromatiaceae; genus Thiodictyon. The sequence goes on from NZ_CAIKKU010000276.1 coordinate 14,722, forward strand.
CTGGCCTGACGGTGTCGGGGCTGGAACAGTCAGGGCTGGAAGCCCTGACTACGCCGCCCCGCACGCTGGCCATCGAGCTAGCGGTCGAGAGGACTTTCATGTTCCGGGGTG
>NZ_CAIKKU010000277.1 GCF_903828115.1 uncultured Thiodictyon sp.
ACAACGACAACGACAACGACAACGACAACGACAACGACAACGACAACGACAACGACAACGACAACGACAACGACAACGACAACGACAACGACAACGACAACGACAACGACAAGATTGTGTTTAACTTGTTCTTGACTCGTTACTTAGGGATGCAGACGCCGCCTCGGCGTCGGCCCAGCGGACTTCTGAACATGACGACACCCCCCCCGATCCAGCAATTACGCGACCTGGGCCGCGCCCTGGCGGAGGCGGCCGACCCGCAGACCTGTCGGGACCTGCTGCGCCGGATCGCGGCGCTCGAGCCGACCCTACCGCCGTCCGGCGGCGCGTCGCGCGCCGGTGCCGCGGCGGCACCGCCAGAGCCCTTGGCAGCGCAGTTGGGCGGGCCGGCATCCGCCGGCTCCGAGCCGGCGCCGCGGCACGCGGCCCTGGTCCAGACCCTGGTCCACGACCTCCGCCAGCCGCTGGCCGTCATCGCCATGTACAGCAATGCCGCCGCCCAGCTCGTCGCGTCCGGCGAGTTGCCGGCGCACGAGTTGGTGCAGGTGCTGGGCCGGATCGACGCGCAGGTCGAGCGTGCCGCCCAGATACTGGCGCGGGCGCTCACCTGCATCGACGGTGCGCAGGACCTGCCGGGGTCCCCGCGGGCACCCAGGGATCCTTGACCCCAAGATCCGGAAATTGCTCTCACAAAGACACAGAGACACAAAGAACACAAAGAACACAAAGAACAACAGATCATTGAAGCCGTTGGGCCGATCACCGCCCAGGTGATCTCCGCGACCGACATATCGCTTTGAAAATCTTTGTGATCTTTGTGTCTCTGTGAGAGAACTCCTCTTTCCAGGTTGACCGGCGTGCAGCGCTGGCCAGTCCCCCGCGCTAGGTATTTCCACGGACGCCGGGACCGGACCAAAGGCGTAGGATCTTCGGTGTTGGTGCATCGAGGCAGACCGGGCGAAGCGCAGGGCGCAGGGGACACCCATGAAACGCGATCACCATTGCTGCAATGACGCGATCGCTGCCGCCGGTGCCGACGCATTCACTATGAAGGGCTGATCCATGCAAACCTTGGGCGAGTACCGCGGTATCCACTCGGACCTGCGCCAGATGATCGATGACCTGCGCGCGCTTCTCACCATGGAGCAATTGCGTCTGCGCCCCAACGCCAGGACCGCGTACGAACTGCTGTGTGACCTGGGCGAGCGGGTCGACCGGCATCTGGCGCAGGAGGATCACGACCTGTACCCCAGCCTGCTGATTCATGAGGACCCCAGGGTCAACTCCATGGCCTGGGGATTCATCATCGGGGAGATGCCCATGCGCAAGATCTTCGCCGACTATCGCGCACGCTGGCTGCAGGACTGCGACTTCAACTTCACCGATCAATTTCTGCTCGACACCGACAAGGTCTTCACCCTGGTCGCGCACCGCCTGGATGGCGAGGAACAGGTCCTCTTCCCCAAGATGGTCGAGATCGGCATGTTCCGTGAGGCGCGTCGCTAGCCTCGCTGCCGTCCTGCATATACTGTGAATCTTCGCGGCAACTCGCCGCGTTCGGCAAGGTGGGGTAAACTCGTCATATCAGGCGAAAAAATCGCATAAGGGATGATAAATCGCCATAAAAGGCGCCTTATGAAGATCACAGCACAGTTGACGGACACTGCCATCTTGCGGGAGTTGGGCGCACGCCTGGCGGCGACGCGGTTGGAGCGCAACCTGACCCAGGCCGCCCTAGCGGAGCAGGCCGGGGTCTCCAAGCGTACCTTGGAACGGCTCGAATCCGGCGAGGTGGCGACCCAGTTGTCGGGCTTCGTGCGGGTGTGTCGGGCACTGGACCTGGCCGAACGGCTGGACCTACTGGTCCCGGAGCCGGTACCCAGTCCGCTGGCGCAGATGAAGCTTCAGGGGCGACAGCGCCAACGGGCCTCGGGCAAGCGGGCCGCGGGCACGCGGGGCGCGGCCGATGGGCCCGGGACCTGGACCTGGGGTCAACCCGAGTGATCGCGCGGGTACTGCTGTGGGGGCGGGCCATTGGGGCCGTGTCGCACGAGGCGGGGCGCGACTATGCCGCCTTTCAGTACGCCCCGGTCTTCGCCCGCAGCGGCATTGAGGTCTCACCCCTGACCATGCCGTTGAGCGACCGGGTCTATGTCTTTCCCGAGCTGCCCCTGCGGACCTTTCACGGATTGCCGGGAATGCTGGCCGATGCGCTGCCCGACCGCTTCGGTAACCTGCTGATCGATGCCTGGCTGGCCACCCAGGGGCGTACCCCGGATGGCTTCAGCGCCGTCGAACGGCTCTGTTACACGGGCACCCGCGGCATGGGTGCCTTGGAGTTCGCCCCGGTGCTGGGTCCGCGCCCGCGCAAGGCGGCACGCATCGAGATCGAGGCCCTGGTGCGGCTCGTCTCGGAGGTACTGAGCCGGCGCTCCGGGCTGCTCGGCAGTTTTCAGGGACCGGCGCGGCAGCGCGCCTTGCAGGACATCCTGCGCGTGGGGACCTCGGCGGGCGGCGCCCGCGCCAAGGCGGTGATCGCCTGGAACCCGCAGACCAACGAGGTGCGTTCCGGTCAGGTCGCCGCCGGCACTGGCTTTGAATACTGGTTGCTGAAATTCGATGGCGTCACCGGCAATCGGGACAAGGAGATGGAGGACCCCCAGGGCTACGGGGCCGTCGAATACGCCTATTATCTGATGGCGCGGGCGGCGGGGATCACCATGAGCGAGTGCCGGTTGCTGGAGGAAGGGGGGCGGCGCCACTTCATGACCCGGCGCTTCGACCGGCTGGCAGACGGGGGACGGCTGCACATGCAGTCCCTGGGTGCCCTGGCCCATTTCGATTTCAACCAACCCGGGGCCTATGCCTACGAGCAGGCCCTGCTCGCCATCCGCCGGCTCGGGCTATCCGCCGCGGCGGTGGAAGAGCAATTCCGGCGCCTGGCCTTCAACATCGTCGCCCGCAACCAGGACGATCATGTCAAGAACATCGCCTTCCTGATGGACCGGCAAGGCCAATGGTCGCTGGCCCCGGCCTTCGACATGACCTACAGTTACAACCCCGCGGGGGCCTGGACGGCCACCCACCAGATGACCCTCAACGGCAAGCGCGCCGGCTTCACCCTGGACGACTTCAACGCCTGTGCCAAGGTGGCCCTCATGAAGCGGGGCCGGGCCGCCGCCATCCTCGCCGAGGTGCAGGAGGCCGTCCGGCGCTGGCCGATGTTCGCCCCCCAGGCCGGGGTGGCCGAACCTTGGACGGAACAGATACGGCAGGCCCACCGGTTTTTCCCAGCGGGTGAAGAAGCTGGAGCCGCGTGACCAGGCAAGGCGACGCATTCGATTGCGCGCATCCTTCCCCCGCTCATCCGCCTGCAACCGGTGCCGGAGCCTAACTTAATGGCAGTGACGCTCCAGCGTGGGAATGCAGTGCGGGCGCTCCGCGTCCCGTCTGTTACCTGGACGCGGTCCGCCCGCTCTTGCTTCCACGCTGGAGCGTGGGAGCCAGCAGCGCGATTCATGCAAACCTTGGGAGAGTACCGCGGGACCCACTCGGACCTGCGCCGGATGATCGATGACCCGCGCGAGCTCCTCACCATGGAGCAATTGAGTATCCGCCCCAACGCCAGGACCGCGTACGAACTGCTGTGTGACCTGGGCGAGCGGGTCGACCGGCATCTGGCGCAGGAGGATCACGACCTGTACCCCAGCCTGCTGATGCATGAGGACCCCAGGGTCAACTCCATTGCCTGGGGATTCATCATCGGGGAGATGCCCATGCGCAAGACCTTCGCCGACTATTGCGCGCGTTGGCTGCAGGACTGCGACTTCAACTTCACCGATCAATTTCTGGTCGACACCGACAAGGTCTTCACCCTGGTCGCCCACCGCCTGGATGGCGAGGAACAGGTCCTCTTCCCCAAGATGGTCGAGATCGGCCTGTTCCGTGAGGCGCGTCGCTAGTCTCGTTGCCGTCCCCGCGCGCGAAGGTCCGGACCTGTCGTGGCGTCGAGCGGGCGTGCCCATCCGGGCCGCGTCGAGGTCTGGAGGATGGGCACGCTGCGCTGGAACGGCTCGAATCCGGCGAGGTGGCGACCCAGTTGTCGGGCTTCGTGCGGGTGTGCCGGGCACTGGACCTGACCGAGCGGCTGGACCTGCTGGTCCCGGAGCCGGTACCCAGTCCGCTGGCGCAGATGAAGCTTCAGGGGCGACAGCGCCAACGGGCCTCGGGCAAGCGGGCCGCGGGCACGCGGGGCGC
>NZ_CAIKKU010000278.1 GCF_903828115.1 uncultured Thiodictyon sp.
AAGAGGAGTTGTCGTTGAAGAGCCAACGACTCGACATCCTCATCATCGAACGGCGCGGCGCGGCGGGTGTGACCCCCGATCCAGAGGCCGTCAACGGCCTCCCTGATGGCTTTGACAATCTGGCTGCTCACAACCTGCTGAGCTATAAATCCGCGGCCGAGCCGTTCAACGCCTGGGCGCTGGAAGAACTCATCAGCCACTACGTGACCTATCGTAAACTAGCCTCGCTGCGCGCCGCCCACCGCGGCGCAGGAACGGCGGATGAGTCGCTGGCCGAACCCGCCGGCGCCTACCCGCTGCTGCCGGCGCGCGACTTTCGCTGCTTCGCCGTCGCCACCCGCCAGCCGCGCCAACTGATGCGCCAACTGCCGGTCGGCACCTGTCGCACGACCGCCTGTCCCGGGGTCTATGATCTTGCGGTGGGCGCACTACCGGTGCGCCTCATCGTGCTGGACAGCTTGGCAAAGCAGCCGCGCAACGCCCCCTGGGGACTGTTTGCACACGCCAGCGATCAAACCCAGTACGGCTTGACCCATTATCGTCCGCGCAGCAGTATCGGCATCTTCTTGCGCGACCAACTGGCCAAAGACTTTGGCCTGGAGACCGACATGGCTTACACCGTTGAGGATTTCAAACGCGAAGCGATGCGGGACCTGATGGAGGACGTCCTGAGCGATCCCAAGTACCTGAAGATGTTCCTGGATCGCCTGGTGGCAGAGGATCGGCTGCGCGAACTCGCCCCCGAGGAGCGGCTGCGCGGGCTCGCCCCCGAGGAACGCCTGCGCGGCCTCGCGCCCGAGGAGCGGCTGCGCGGCCTTGCCCCCGAGGAGCGGCTACGCGAACTCGCCCCCGAGGAGCGGCTGCGCGGCCTCGCGCCCGAGGAGCGGCTGCGCGGCCTTGCCCCAGAGGAGCGGCTGCGCGGCCTTGCCCCCGAGGATCGGCTGCGCGGGCTCGCCCCCGAAGAGCGGCTGCGCGGGCTCGCCCCCGAGGAACGCCTGCGCGGGCTCGCGCCCGAGGAGTGGCTGCAAGGTCTCGATCCCGCGATCATCGAAGCCTGGCTGAAGCAACATCCCCGTCATGACCATTGACTGCTGACGATCCAAGCAAGCGCCGTCAGCGATCAGCGATCAGCTATCAGCGATCAGCTTTCAGCTATCAGCTATCAGCGGTCCGTGTTCTTCTGATAGCTGACAGCTGACCGCTGACCGCTGACCGCTCTTCCCAGCTTGACCACCCCCCGCTCAGTGTGGTCTCATATAACGGTGTTCATCCCGTGAATGTTGATCTCGCCCCGCCGGCCGGCCAGCCCCCAAACCCCGAGTACCGTCCCGACACGGTAGGGCGGTAGCGTGTCCGACACCCCAATCAAGGTCCGTCGTCACCTCAGCGACGACCTGCGTTACCGCCTGCTCAAGCACCTCGCGGAGCAACCGCAGGCCAGCCAACGGCAACTCTCCGAGATCCTCGGCGTCAGCGTCGGCAGCCTCAACTACTGCGTCAACGCACTGATCGAGCGCGGTTGGGTCAAGGTCACCAATTTCCGGAACAGCCACAACAAGCTCGCCTACGCCTACCTCCTCACCCCCAGCGGCATCGAGGCCAAGACCCGCATCGCCGTGCGCTTTCTGCGGCGCAAGCTGGAGGAATACGAGGCGCTGGAGCAGGAGATCGCCCAACTCCGCTTCGAGGTCGCCGCTGCCCAAGAGCCCCCCGGAGAGACTGTCAGCGATCAGCCGTCAGCGACGGTCCCTGTCAGCACTTACCCCGTGGCGTGAAACCCAGATGAATACCCAGGCGCTGAAAGACACGATCAGACGTGAGCTGCCGGAGATCATCCGCACGGATCCGGAGTTTCGCGGCTACATTCTGGATTTGACCCGCCGGGAGTACGCCGGGCGGGCGGCAACCGAAGACCGGTTCTACGAACTCTTGGCGGAACTGCGCCGCGATCGGGAGGAAGGCGCCCGCAAGTGGGACGAGTATAAAAACGAACAAAACCACAAGTGGGACGAACAAAACCGCAAGTGGGACCAGCATCAGGCCGAGCAGCGCGAGGAATTCAAGCGCATTCATGAGGAGATCATGGCCCAGGCGCAACACCATGACCGCAGCATCGGCGCGCTGGGATCGCGCTGGGGCCTGCAATCGGAGAAGGCGTTCCGCGACGCGCTGGCCGGCATTCTGGAAAAAAACTTCGGCGTCCAGGTGCTCAACGTCAACGAATATGACGATCAGGGTACCGTGTTCGGGCGGCCCGACCAGATTGAACTGGACGTCATTATCCAAAACGGTCTGCTGTTGATTTGCGAACTGAAGTCATCCATCGACAAGGCCGGGATGTACATCTTCGAGCGCAAAGCCCGGTTTTACGAGCAGCGCCACCAGCGCACCGCCAACCGCTTGATCGTGATCTCACCGATGATCGACGCCCGGGCGCGCCAAGTGGCGGAGCGACTGGGGATCGAGACCTACGGCGACTCGCTGGAGGTGCAAGCGTTATGACGAAACGCCATCCATGGACAAACGCCCTCCCAAACCCTGGCACCGCTGGCTCGGCATCCTGCTGACCGACCTGTTCGTCGGCCGCCCCTGGTCGGTGGCCATGGAAGAGGAGTTGTCGCTCAAGAGTCAACGACTCGACATCCTCATCATCGAACGGCGCGGCCCGGCGGGTCCGACCGTTGATCCAGACGCCGTGAACGGCCTGCCCGATGGCTTCGACAATCTGGCCGCCCACAACCTGCTGAGCTATAAATCCGCTGCCGAGCCGTTCAACGCCTGGGCGCTGGAAGAACTCGTCAGCCACTACGTGACCTACCGTAAGCTGGCGTCGCTGCGCGCCGCCCGCAGCGGCGCGCGCGCGGCGGATGAGCCGCGGGCCGAACCCGCGGGCGCCGACCCGCTGCTGTCGGCGCGCGACTTTCGCCGCTACGCCATCGCCACCCGCCAGCCGCGTCAACTGTTACGCCAACTGCCGGTCGGCACCTG
>NZ_CAIKKU010000279.1 GCF_903828115.1 uncultured Thiodictyon sp.
ATCCACCGTGGAATGGAAACACAGGTCCTGATGCCGGGGCGTCCCGCGGTACCCCGGGAGCCGATATACTGTCAGCCCACTCGACCGGGGAGCAAGCCATGTCCGCACTCTTTGAATCCAACCTCCGGGGCCTGCCCCTGCTCGGCCGCGGCAAGGTCCGGGACCTCTATGCCGTCGGCCCCGACCACCTGCTGGTGGTGACGACCGACCGGCTGTCCGCCTTCGACGTGGTGCTGCCCCAGCCGATCCCCGGCAAGGGCGAGGTCCTGACCCGCGTCTCCAATTTCTGGTTCGCCCGCACCGCCGCCCTGATCCCCAATCAGTTGAGCGGCATCCCGGTCTCCCAAGTCGTCACCGACCCCGACGAACTGGCCCAACTCGGCGAGCGCGGCCTGGTGGTGCGCCGGCTCGCGCCGCTGCCGGTGGAGGCCATCGTGCGCGGCTACCTGATCGGTTCCGGCTGGAAGGACTATCAGGGCAGCGGCACCGTCTGCGGCATCGCCCTGCCGGCCAGGCTGCGCCAGGCGGACCCGCTCCCCAGGCCCATCTTCACCCCCTCCACCAAGGCGGCGGCCGGCACCCACGACGAAAACGTGGATTTTGCCCACATCATCGGCCTCTTAGGCGCCGAACTGGCGGCCCAGGTGCGGGATGCGAGCCTGCGCATCTACGAGGAGAGTGCCGCCTTCGCCCTGCGGCGCGGCATCATCATCGCCGACACCAAGTTCGAGTTCGGCCTGGACCAGGACGGGCGCCTGCACCTGATCGACGAGGTGTTGACCCCGGACTCCTCACGCTTCTGGCCGGCGGACCAATATCTCCCCGGAAGCAGCCCGCCGAGCTTCGACAAACAGTTCGTGCGCGACTATCTGGAGACGCTCGACTGGGACAAGACCGCCCCCGGCCCCGAACTGCCGCCGGACATCATCGCGCGCACCGCCGCCAAGTACCGGGAGGCGGAGGAGCGGCTGACCGGCGCCTGACGCACATTGCGTATCGAGATCGAGCACGAGACGACCTACGAGTACAGCGAGCCGGTACGGCTCGGCCCCCAGACGGTGCGGCTGCGGCCCCGCCCCGGCGCGGCCCTGCGGGAACTGGACTTCGCCCTCAATGTCGACCCGACGCCAACGCTCCGGCTGGAGTGTCTGGACGTGATGGGCAATCGGGTCGTGCGGCTGCGCTTCGCGGGCGAGACCAGGCACCTGCGTCTGGCCATCCGGCTCGCGGTAGAGACCGGCGCGCCCGCGGACTATATGCCGTTCCTGGAGCCCGGGCAGGCGCGGCTGCCCCCCGACTACCCGGCGACGGACGCCGCTGCGCTCGCCCCCTATCTGGCCGGACCGCCCGCCGAGCCCGCCGTAGCGGACCTGGCCGGGCGGCTCCAGGGTCAGGCGGGCGCCGATCCGCTGGTCTACCTGGAGCGCTTGAACCGCTGGATCTACGAGCGCATTACCCCCGAGATCCGCCCCACCGGCGCCCCCCGGACCCCGGCCGAGACCCTGGCCCGGGGCCGCGGCGCCTGCCGCGACCAGACCGTGCTGTTCGTCGCCCTGTGCCGTGCCGCGGGGCTCGCCGCCCGCTTCGTGAGCGGCTACCAGGACCGCTCGGCCATGGAGACCGACCGGCGCTATCTGCACGCCTGGCCGGAGGTCTATCTGCCCGGGGCGGGCTGGTACGGCTACGATCCGACCCGCGGGATGGTGGTGTCGAACGGGCATGTCGCACTCGCCGCGGCACTCGATCCGGCGGGGACCCTGCCGCTCGAAGGAAGCTATTTCGGGGGCGCGGCCTCGCGGGTGGGATTTGCGCTGACGATTTGCGCCCACGAAACGGCGGCGACCGGATGAGCGGTGTCATTTTCAGGTATCGTCTGAAGTGGGTGACTGGTTGAGCGACCCCGTGAGGTGCCTCCAGCCCCCGCCAAGCCTTCCCCGAATCACGATGAACGAGCCAGCAGGAATCCGGAGACCAAGATGCGCGCCGCCATCCTGATCGCACTCATCGGCCTGTTCAACTCCCTGGCGGCTGCCGCCGATCCGCCCCCACCCGCAGCGCCCAGCGACTGGCAGGACGCCATCCAACAACTGCGCGGGGAGCGCGAACAGGCGCAGACCTGCCTCAGTCAACTGCGCCGACACGGCGATGCCTATCGCATCGACCAGGGCGAGCAGTTCTACGCCGTCGCCAAGGCGCACATGGACCAGGCCAACCGCGGCTTGCAGGACGCCCTGGCGGGCAAGCCCGCCCGGGACGACAGCGCCGCGCTGGAGGCGCAGATCGATCAGGCCATTGAGGGACGCCTCAAGCTCTGCCGCCTGCTGGACGCGATTGTGCCGGATGCGAACGGCGAGAAAGGCCTCTCGGTCGTGGTGCTGGAACAAAGCGCCAAGGCGGCCAAGGCCGCCGCCCGGGCGCTGCTCGCCCAAGGCACGGCCGAGCCGCTGGTGCGCAAGACGATCGAGACCCAGCTCGAGGCCGCGCAGTGGTCCAAGGCGGCGCAGCTCCCGGCGGCCCCCGAAGATCCCAACACCGGGCCCGCCGACGCGCTCCTCTATCCGGTCTGGTTCGGCACCAACCGCCGACCCGATCCCGACCGCCCCGGCCACTTCACCAACACCCGCTTCGAGCGGACCACCTACGGGCGCGCCGAGGTCGCGATCCCCCAGGCGCACCGCTTCGGGGAGACCGGCACGTCGTTCGCCAAACGCCTGCAGCGCTTGGACCTGCGCGACGACCGCCTGCGCGTGCAACAGGTGAGTCTCCAAGACCAGGCCGCCTGGGTCGCGGACCTGCAACAGACCCAGGCCGCGGCGCGGCGGGACGGCGGGCCATCCCAGGCCCTGGTCTTCCTGCACGGCTACAATGTCGGCTTCGAGGACGCCGCCATCCAGGCCGCCCAGATCGGCTTCGACCTCAAGGTCCCCGGCGCCACCGCCTTCTTCAGTTGGCCGTCCAAGGGCGCGCTGCTGGACTATCCCGCCGACGCGGCCAGCATTGAGGCCAGCGAAGCGGCCATCGCCGCGTTTCTGGTGACCTTTTGCAGCCAGGTCAAGGCCGACCAGGTCCACCTGGTGGCCCACAGCATGGGCAATCGCGGACTGCTGCGGGCGCTTCAGCGCATCGCCGCCGACGTCGAGACCCGCGGCCAGGTCCGGCTCGGGCAGGTCTTCCTGGCCGCCCCGGACCTGGACCGGGACCTGTTCCTGGGGCTGGCCCGGCTCTATCCGCAGTTCGCACAGCGCACCACCCTCTATGCCTCCGACGGCGACTTGGCCTTGCTGTCCTCCCGCCTGCTGCACGCCGCCCCGCGGGCGGGCTATTTCAAGCCCTACACGGTCGCCCCCGGTATCGACACCGTCGCCGTGCCCGACTTCAACATGGACCTGCTCGGCCACGCCTATTACGCCCAGGCCGAGGCACTGCTCGGCGACCTCCGCGACCTCATGCTGCACAACGAGTCGCCCGACCGGCGCCCGCGGCTCGAGCCCGCGAGCGAGGACGGCCAGCGCTTCTGGCGGATGCGGCGGTAGGCGTAGGATGGGTAGAGCGAAGCGAAACCCATCGATGCGCGGCGGTGACTTGCGCCGCGTCGGTTCGGGCCGGACCCGGAAGGTCTCACGCCAAGGCGCCAAGGCGCCAAGACGCCCAGAAAAAATTTGCGCCCGATCAAGCCCCGAAGGGGCGTGACATACCAGCCCAGGGCAACGCCCTGGGTATGAGGTATAACAGCGCGCAGCCCTGAAAGGGCGTGACATAAAGAGCCCCGCCGTTATGTCACGCCCTTTCAGGGCCAGGTCGATTAATACACGCTGCCCCAGGGCGTTGCCCTGGGCTGGTATGTTCGAGCCCGTTGGGGTCGGCAGGCAACGTAAGGCGGAACCGGGTACCAGCCTGTAGGTCGGGTTACGAAGCGTAACCCGACATCCGGCGGTGGCTTCCGCCGCGTCGGTTCGGGCCGGAAGGTCTCACGCCAAGGCGCCAAGACGCCAAGAAAATACAACGGGGCTTACGCAAGATACCGAGCACCGGCCGGCTGAGTCACCCACTGTCGATACGGCGCAGAAAAACCTTGGCGAGCTTGGCGCCTTGGCGTGAGAATCGCCCTTTCCAGGATCAATGCCCGATTGTTGGGCCTCCTGCGTCGGCCCAACCGACGAGGCGGACCGGACCGGAGGACGACCCATGACGACAGCACAACAGTCCCAGATCGACGCCTCTCGCCCTGCGCCCCGGCGGCGCGCCAAGGACCGGGCAGGCCGGTGGCGGACGGCGCGGCGCCTGGCCGCGATCGGCCTGCTCGCCTGGGTGTCCGTGACCGCACCGCTCTGCGCAGCCGAGGAAAAGCCGGGCGAGCCGACGAAGGCCGCGGCGACGGCCACCGCCCCCGCCGTTTCCGATCGGGACTTGATGGAAGCCGCGTGGAAATTGCGCCAAGGGCAGCCCAAGCTGTTCGGCGACGCCGCCGGGGTACTGGTGCTGGAGAGCCTGCCGGACAGCCAGGCGCAGGCGGTCGGCTTGCGTCCCGGCGACATCCTGCTGCGCTATGCCGGCCAGCCGCTCGATGGGCCGGACGGGCTGATCGCGGCGGCCGGACAGTCGCAGACGGACAGTCCGGTGGCGCTCGAGCTGCTGCGCGAAGGCCGCCCGCTGCGGGTCGCGCTGAAGGCCGGGCGCATCGGGGTGCGGATCGCGGCGGTGTCCGAGCCGCCCGCGCCCGACCCCGCCGCCCAGTCCGATCGGGCCGGGCTCTATGACCAACCGGTGCTGGCGCTCGATCCGGGGATGCACACGGCGATGATCAATCGCGCCGACACGGACCGGGCCGGACGGCTGGCGGCGACCGGCTCGGACGACAAGACGGTGCGGCTCTGGGCGCTGGACGGCGATCTGTCCGAGCCGCTGGCGACCTGGCGCATGCCGGCCGGACCCGGCGATGTGGGCAAGATCGATGCGGTGGCCATGGCGCCCGCGGGCGATCTCGTTGCGGCGGGCGGGTGGGCGCGCTGGACCGAGGGCGATCCCCAGGAACAGATCTATCTGCTCGACCGCGACGGCCGACTCGTCCAGCGCATCGGCGGTCTGCCCAACACGGTCTTGCATCTCGCCTTCTCCCCGGACGGCCGCTGGCTGGCGGCCGGGCTCGGCGGTCGCGAGGGGATTCGGATCTACGACCGCGAGTCGGGCTGGACCGAGACAGCGCGCGACACCGACTACGGCGGCGCGGTCTATGGACTCGACTTTGCCCCGGACGGCCGGCTGGCGACGACCAGCCTCGATGGCCAGGTGCGGCTCTACGATGCGCGCTTGCGGCGCATCGCGCGGCAAGGCCTGGGCGCGGGCGAGCGACCCGCTCACATCGCCTTCCGCCCGGACGGCGACCGGCTGGCGGTCGGCTTCGCGGACAAACCCGCGGTCCTGCTGCTGGACGGTCGGACGCTCGCACCGCTCGCGCGCCAGCCCGACCTGGCCGGCATCGACAATGGCAATCTCGGCGCCGTCGCCTGGTCGCGCGACGGCGCCACACTGTACGCGGCGGGGGGCTACCAAGCGGACGGCCGAAGCCCCGTACTCGCCTGGCCCGACGCCGGGACCGGTGCGCGGCGCACGCGGGATCCCGGTCCTTTGAACGCCGTGATGTCGCTCAAGTCACTGGCGGACGGCGCCCTGCTGGTCGCGGCGGGCGATCCCTATCTCGCCGTACAGGGTGCCGGGCGAACGGTGCGTGCCTCCCCGGGCTTCGACCCGCGCGGTCAGCGCCATAACCTCGCGGTCTCCGCCGACGGACTGCAAGTCGATTTCGGCTTCGAAGAGTGGGGCAGCTCGGACCGCCATCGCTTCGACCTCGCCGCGCTGACCGATCCCGCCCGCCCGGCACTGGCCCGGCTCGCGGCACCGGACGGGCGCACGGGCGAACCGCGCCAGACCGGACTGCCGATCGCCGATTGGGTGAACAACCCGCGCCCCACCCTGGCCGACACCCCGCTGCCGCTCGAGCCCTACGAGACGGCCCGCAGCCTGGCGATCCACCCGGACGGCCAGCGTTTCATACTCGGCACCGAGTGGTGGCTGCGCGCCTTCGACTCCGCCGGCAAGCCATTGTGGCGCCGCGCGGTGCCCGGTGCCGTCTGGGCGGTCAATATCGCCGGCGACGGCCGGCTGGCGGTGGCTGCCTACGCCGACGGCACCATCCGCTGGCAGCGCATGGACGACGGCCGGGAGCTGCTGGCCTTCTACCCGATGACCGACAAAAAGAACTGGGTCGCCTGGACCCCGGAGGGCTTCTACGGCGCCACCCCCGGCGCCCACGGGGTGCTCAAGTGGCACGTCAACCGCGGCTGGGACCAGTTGGCGGACGCCTATCCGGTCTCCCAGTTCCGCTATTTGCGCCGGCCGGACGCCCTGCGACTGGTGCTGCAGGAAGGCGAGACCGCCCGCGCACTGGGGCTGGCCGACATGACGCGGGCGAGACAAGAGGTCCAGCGCATCACCAAGGCCGCCGTGCCCCCGGGCGCGCGCCTGTATCTCGTGGGTGTCGGCGTCGGCGACTATGGCGAGAACGCCAGCCAACTGCGCCTGAAATACGCCGCCAAGGACGTGACGGATGTGGCCAGCGCCTTGCTGAACACCCAGTCCGGCCTCTATGCCGAGGTCAAGCCGCAGGTCCTGACCAACGTGGACGCGACCCGGGCCAAGCTGCTGGCCGCACTCGACACCGTCGCCGAGCAGATGGCCAAAAGCCCCACCGGCGGGGATCTCGCGGTGTTTCACTTCTCCGGCCACGGCGCCCTGCTGGGGCCCGAGGGCAAAGAGCAATACTATCTGCTGCCCCATGAGGTGGATGCGCGCACGAAACAGCAGATCCGCAACACCGCCATCTCCATCGGCGAGCTGCGCAGCCGACTCGAGGAGCTGGGCCGGCACGGGCGGGTCCTGGCGCTGCTGGACGCCTGCCACTCCGGCGCGGCGACGCTCGCCGACGGCGCGCTGGCGGTGGACGGCGGCGCACTACGCGGCGCACTTGCCGGGCTGCCCAACGTCACCGTACTCACCTCGTCCAGCTCCGCGGCACCGTCGGTCGAGCGCGACGACTGGCAGAACGGCGCCTTCACCGAGGTGCTGCTGCGGGCGCTGGGCAAGGACGCCGACGCCGACCAGAACGGCCTGATCTCCATGACCGAGCTGACCGGGTTCTTGAGCGAGCAACTGCCGCGCCTGACCGTCGGCGCCCAGCCGCAGCAGCCCGGCATGGAGGTCCGCTTCCAGAGCGAGGTCTTCGTCAGCGATCTTTAGGGATGGCGGGCGCAATCCTGGCGGATCGGCGTATGGTCGGAATCGGTCGCGCATCGGGGGAGGATCGCGGAAGCCCGCCCTGCTTGCCCGCGTTCCCAAGCCCCCGGCAGCCCGCCGGCCCCGGGAAACCGGGGACAGCTCACCGTTCTCGCGCTTGGATATCTCGGGAACCGCCACCGGCTGAAGCCTCGACCTCCGGTTGCGGACGGACCGCCACTGGCCGGAAAGCAGCTTGCGCAAGGCCAGTTGCCCGCGCAAGCGCAGCCGGGTCTCCTTGGACGCGAGCGGGTCGGTGCGCAATGCCTGGATCATGAGTTCCGCCAGTAGGGTCTTATCGTCCTGGGCAAGCAGGTCCAGATCCCGGCCCGCCGCGCCCAGCGCTTCGGACAGGCCGAGCAACTCCCGCACGAACGCGGTGGTGGCGCGGGCGAACAGGGCCGCGGCGCAACGCATTCAGCCGCGCCCGCGCAAGGTGCGCACGGCGCGTCCGACACCAGTGGTCCGAACCTATGCGCCTGGTGCTAGTCGTCGGCTTGGTCGGCACCCCCGGCGTCGACCTGAGTCCAGACCCGCCGCGAGCGCTCCCGCCAGGCACGCGGCCCCGTCACGGACCCGTCCGCGCCGAACCGCACCTCGATGGCGCCGCTGACCCCGGTGTCGAGCGCCGGGGTACCGCGCGCCGCCACCCGCTCGCGCACCTCCCGGGATGGAAAGCCGAAGTGGTTGGCATAGCCCGAGGCATACAGCACCCAGCGCGGCGCCACCGCGTCCAGGAAGGCGGCGCCGGTGGAGGTCGGGCTGCCGTGGTGACCGGCCACCAGGACCTCGCTTGCCAACCCCGGCCCCAGGCGTTGCACCAGGTCCGACTCCGGGCGCTGCCCCAGGTCGCCGGTGAGGAGGACCGAGCGCCCGCCGGTCTCGACCCGCAGCACACAGGAGGCGTCGTTGCCCCGCGGCGCGGCGGACCCATCCGGCGGTACCGCGGGATACAGGATGGCGAAGTGCACCCCGGACCAGATCCAGCCATCCCCGGCCCGGCAGGGCTGGGCCGCCGCAAGGCCCAGGGCCGCGGGCTCGCCGCTAAAGACCCGTCCCACCGGCAGGTGCTCCAGCAGGGCCGCCGCACCGCCGGCGTGGTCGCGATCGGCGTGGCTGACCATCAGCACGTCCACCCGCGTCACCCCGGCCGCCGTCAGGAAGGGCGCGACGACGGCGGCCCCGGCCGTGAAGCCGCTGTCGAACGCGGGGCCGGTGTCGAAGACCAGGGTACCGTCCCGCGTCCGCAGCACGGCCGACAACCCCTGCCCCACGTCCAGCAGCGTCAACCAGAGCTCGCCCGGCCCCGGTGTCGGCGGGCGCACCAGGACGAGCGGCAGGAGCAGCGGCAGGCCCAGCCAGCGCCCCGGCAGCCCCCGCGGGGCCAGGAGCAGACCCACCCCCAGGAAGGCGAAGGGCCAGACCCAGGGGGGACCCAGCGGCAGGGCGACGACCGCCCAGGGGAAGGCGGCGATCCAGGCCAGGGCGGCGAGGCACCAGTTGAGCAGCTGCGCGGTGAGCACCAGGGGCAGGGTCAGACCCGGCACCAGGCTGAGCAGCGCGCTCCCCAGGACCAAGGGAAACAGGATCAGGGTAAAGAGCGGCTCGGCGACCAGGTTCACCAGCGGCGAGATGGCCGACACCCGCCCGAACAGCAGCAGCAGGAGCGGCAGCAGCCCCACCGCCACCGCCCATTGGGCCCGGCCCCAGCGGCTCCAGAGGTCGCGCCGCGGCAGCCGCTGCCCCAGGTTGAACAGCAGCACAGCGACCGCGGCAAAGGACAGCCAGAACCCGAAGGACAGGGCGGCGCGGGGGTCCCACAGCAGGACCCCGGTCAGGGCCAGGATCAGCGCGTGCCAATGGCGCGGGGTGCGCTCCCACACCAGCACCGCAAACAGCACCGCGGCCATGATCAGGGCGCGCTGGGTCGACACCGAGAAGCCGGCCAGGGCGGCATAGGCGAAGGCCGCGCCGAAGGCCCCGAGCGCCGCCGCGCGCGGGGCCGCCAGGGTCAGGGCGCAGGACGGACAGCGCGACCAGAGGGCGCGGATCAGAAAGAAGGCGACGGCGGCGATCAGACCCAGGTTCAGCCCGGAGATCGCCACCAGGTGGCTGGTGCCGGTCCGCGTCATGGCCTCCCAGTCGGCCCGCTCGAACCCGGACTGATCCCCGGTCACCAGGGCCTGCACCAGCGGCAGGGAGCGCACCGGGCCCAGCACCGCGGCCAGGTGCTCGTTGAAATTCTGGCGCAGGCGCATCAGCCGATAGGGGCCTGGTCCGGGATCGAGCCGCTGGGCGCCCGCCCCCCGGCGGACCGTGCCGGTGGCCTTGATGCCCTGCTCGAAGAGCCAACGCTCATAGTCGAAGCCGCCCGGATTGCTGAGCCCGTGGCGCGGTTTGAGCCGCACCGGCAGGCGCCAGCGCTCACCGGCGCGCAGCCGCGGGGCCTCCTCGTACCAATTGAGCCGCACCAGGCCGGTAAACGGCAGGGGCCCGCCGTCCGCCGTGTCGACTTGCTCGACCTCGAACAGGAAGCGGCGTGCCTGACCCAGGTCAGCAGGCAGCGAGGCGATGCGCCCCACGAGTGTCAGCGGCGCCCGTGCCAGGCGCTCCGGGAAGGGGTTGGCGAGTTGGACCGCGGTGTGGACCTGGGCATAGAGGACGCCGACCAGGAAGGCCGCAACCGGGCGGCAGAGCCAGGGCCGCCGGAACATCGCCAGGGTGGCCGCCAGGACCACATAGACCCCCGTCGTCCAGGTTGGCGGCAACTGCGGCACCAGATAGAAGCAGGCGACCCCGAGCGCGAAGGCCAGACCCAGGGGCGCGAGCCCGGACCCGGCCGGCACCCCTGAAGATGGCCCTGCGGACAGGGCATTCGCCTGCTCCATCACCGGATGACCACCTCTGGAGGACGTTCTCACGGACCGGGCGTCGTTGTCGTTGTCGTTGTCGTTGTCGTTGTCGTTGTCGTTGTCGTTGTCGTAATCGTGGTCGGATGATTCGATTTCGACCACGACAACTACAACGACAGCGTACCCGGAATCTCGGCCACCACATCAGTTCTGATCGCACCCGACGACCAAGGTATCGCCCGGGTGCGTTCACTCCGCGAGGCGATTGCGGCCGGGGCCTGAGCTGTGAAAATCGCCGGGGCGGCGGTCGGAACCGCGTATCATCTCACGTTCCAGAGGGGCCCATCCCCAACAAGCGACAGGAGCCGCCGCCACCGACCGAGCAAGCCAGACGCTTGAGGCCGCGCGTCCGGACCCCGCCCCGGGAATCAGCGACGACCCCACCCCGTTACCGCGCCGCCCCCCGTCGGCTGCCCTCCCGCTCAACCCTAGAAGCCCCCCAGGATAGCGACGTGAAGAAACTGCTCAAGCGGATCATGCCCGATCCCAGGACTATCCTGGAGAGTCGCCACCTGTCCGTCTTCGGCAAACGCATCCACGACGCGAACCTCTGGCACCTGAACCGCCGCTCCGCCTCCGGCGCCGTCGCCGTCGGGTTTTTCGTCGCCTATATGCCGCCGTTCGCCCACATGCTGGTGGCGGCGGCCCTGGCCATCGCGCTGCGCGTCAACCTGCCGGTCACCGTCGCGGCGGTGTGGCTCAACAACCCGCTGACGCTCGCGCCCATCTCCTATTCGGCCTATGCGGTGGGGTCCTTGGTGATGGGGGTGCGCCCCAAGGGCTTCGACCTGGACTTCTGGATCGACCCGCACAACTGGCTCGGGGTACTGACGCCGTTCCTGATCGGCAGCCTGGTGTGTGCGCTGCTGTGCGCCGCGTTGGGCTATTTCGGCGTCCAGGCCCTCTGGCGCTGGACCCTGCGGCGCGAGATCGCCCGGCGGCGGCAGCGGTATCAGCAGATGCGCGCTCAGGCGCTGGCCGCCGCCCTGGTGTCGGCACCGGTCGTCAGCACCCCGTCGTCCAGCCGCCAGACCTGATCCATGCGCGCCGCCAGCGTCGGGTCATGGGTCACGATGACGAGCGCAGTGCCGAAGTCCGCGTTCAGCTCCAGCATCAGCTCGTAGACTTGGCCAGCCGTGTGCCGATCCAGATTGCCCGTGGGCTCGTCCGCCAGCAGGCAGGCGGGACGGGTCACCAGGGCGCGGGCGATGGCCGCGCGCTGGCGCTCGCCGCCCGAGAGTTCCGACGGCTTGTGGGTGCCGCGGTGCCCCAGGCCCACCCGCACCAGGATCGCCTCCGCCTTGATCCGCGCCTGCGCCGCCGAGTCACCGCCGATCAGCAGCGGCATCGCCACGTTCTCGATCGCCGTGAACTCGGCGAGCAGGTGGTGGAACTGGTAGACGAAGCCCAGATGGCGGTTGCGCAGCCGGCCGCGGCGCACCTCCGAGAGTTTGCCGACATCCTCGCCCAGCCACGCGACCAGCCCCGTGGTCGGCCGCTCCAGCCCCCCGATGCAGTGCAGCAGCGTACTCTTACCCGAGCCCGAGGCACCGATGATGGCGATCCGCGCCCCGGCCGCCACCGCCAGGTCCACCCCGCGCAGCACCTCCACCGCCTGCGGTCCCTGGCTGAAGACCTTGCCCAGACCAGCGGCGGCCAGCACCGGCGCGGCCGTAACGGGCGCGCTGTGGTCGTCCCCCGGTGCCGCGGTGCTACTCATAGCGCAGCGCCTCCGCGGGCTGGGTGTTGGCGGCGCGCCAGGCCGGATAGAGGGTGGCGACGATCGACATCAGGAAGGCTGAACCGGCGATCACCGCCACGTCCTGCCAGTGGACATCGGACGGCAGTTCACTGATGTAATAGATGCTCGGGTCCAGGAAGCGGACACCGAACAGGGTCTCGATGCCGCCGATGATGGGCTCCAGGTTGAGGGCCAGGAGCACCCCCGTGACCACCCCGAGCAGGGTTCCGATCAGCCCGATGGCGGTGCCCTGGACGATGAAGATACCCATGACGCTGAGCGGCGAGGCCCCCAGGGTACGCAGCACGGCAATGTCGGCGCGCTTGTCCGTGACCGCCATCACCAGGGCCGAGACGATGTTGAAGGCGGCCACCGCCACGATCAGCGACAGGATGACGCTCATCATCCGCTTCTCGATCGCCAGGGCGCGGAAGAAGTTGGCGTGGACCTGGGTCCAGTCGACCAGCCGGTAGATGCCGCCCAAGTCGTAGGCGATCTCGCGCGCCTGCCGGGGCGCCTCCCACATGTCGGTCAGCTTCAGGCGCACCCCGGACACCGCGTCCCCGAAGGCCATGAGCTTGGCGGCGTCGTCCATCTGGATGAAGGCGGCGCTACGGTCATAGTCCGCCATCCCGACCGAGAAGACGCCGCTCACGGTAAAGCGTTTGAGCCGGGGCATGACCCCCACCGGGGTGGCACTCACCTGGGGCGTGACCACGGTCACCTTGTCCCCCGGCACCACGCCCAGGAACTGCGCCAGGTCCCGCCCCAGGACGATGTTGAAATCCCCGGCCTTCAGATCATCCACCGAGCCGTGCACCATATCCCGGCGCAGTTCCGCCACCTGGTCCTCCTGCACCGGCACGATGCCCCGCACCAGGGCGCCGCTGACGTTGGAGGGACCCACCAGCATCGCCTGGACCTCCACGAAGGGCGCGGCGCCCACCACGTCCGGATGGGCGCGGACCTTCTCCAGCACCTCGCGCCAGTCGGCCATGCCGCCGCCGTTGGGGTCGCTCAGGGTCGCGTGCGAGGCCATGGACAGGATCCGCTCGCGGATCTCCTGCTGGAACCCGTTCATCACCGACAGCACCACGATGAGCGCCATGATGCCCAGCATGATCCCCAACATGGAGATCAGCGAGATGAAGGAGATGAAGTGGTTGCGGCGCTTGGCGCGGGTGTAGCGCAGGCCGATGTAGAGCGGTATGGGATGAAACATGGCGCGCATTTTAACCACAACGGGCGTCGCGCCGTGCGGATTTTGCGTTGCCAAGCGATCGACTGCTGTTACTCTAGGCGCCTCATGCCCGCCACCTCCAGAGCAACCCCCTTGTCGCTCGACCCCTCCACCTTCGCCGCCTTGTCAAGCGCCGCCGCCGTGCGCGGCGTCGGCATCGTCCACCGCGGCGAGCAGTGGGAGGTCTGGGTCCGTGTCGGTCAGACCCTGGCCGAGTCCACGTCTCACCCGATCCACACCGCGCCGGGGGAACGGCACCACTGGTCGAGCATCGACGCGGCCTATGCCTTCGTACGCAATCAGGGGTACCGGGGCACCGTGGAGGTGGACGATGCCATCGCGGCTGCCGGTGATAGTGTCGGCGCGGCCCTCGCCGCCCCCCCTGCCCCCGAGCCCCTGCCGGCGCCTCGGCAGATCGTACCGGCCGTCTCAGGGCCGCCAACGCCCCAAGCCAGGGACAAGACGAGCACCCGCTCCCCCCTGACCCTGACCACGCCGCCGAAGAAGTCCACGACCACGCCCGCCAGGACCACCACGGGCCGCCCCCGGCCGCTCAGCGGTCCCCATCGCTCCACCCGCCCTGGTACCCGACCGGCGCCCAAGGACCCCCAAGGTTGAAATCCGTGCGATGAGGCTAACATCCTGGCCATACCGGGTTTCGGGCGGTAGAACTTCAATTCGGACGGCGTTCCCCCGCGCCGGTCCGCGAGCAGGTGTGGGGGGGCGCACAAGAGGCAACTATGATCGGCACGGCAGGCGTTCGCCAACTGCAGGTAGACTGCATCGTCGGCATCTATCCCCATGAGCGGGCCGCGGAACAGCCGGTGCTGCTCGACCTCGAGATCGACTACGACTTCGCGGCCGCCGCGGCCTCGGACAGCATCGGCGACGCGGCCGACTATGACCTGCTGGTGTCGTCGGTCACGCAACTCATCAAGGCGCGGCAGTTCCAGTTGATCGAAACCATGGCCGAAGAAACCGCGGCGCTGCTGTTGAGCCGGTTTGCGTCCGCGCAAGTAGTCCGGCTGGAGATTCGCAAGCCGACGGCGGTGCCGACCGCGCAGTACTCCTTCGTGCGGCTGGAGCGGCGGCGCGCATGAGCGAACGCCGGGTTGCGGTGGTCACGGGCGGCGCGCGGCGCCTGGGCCGCCATTTGTGCCTCACGCTGTCGACGCGGGGCTACGACATCGTCTGCCTCTATCGCGCCTCCGAACTGGATGCCCGGACCCTGGAGCAGGAGATTGCCGCCGTCGGGGGGCGTGCCCGCTGCCTGCGCACCGATGTCAGCCGGCGCACCGAGGTCGCCGCCGCCTTCGAGAACATCCGCGCCCAGGAAGGGCGGGTGGATCTCCTGGTGCACAACGTCGGCAACTACAACCCGCAGGACGTGACGCGGCTGGACCCGACGGTGTGGGACGACACTATCAGCGCCAACCTGTCCGGTGGCTATTACTGCTGCTATCACGCCCTCGGGCTGATGCCGGACGGCGGACAGATCATCAGCATCGGCACGGCCGGACTGGAGGGTATCCGCGCCAACCGCCGCGGGGCGGACTATTACGTCAGCAAGACGGGGCTCCTGGTGCTGACGCGCGCGCTGGCCGCCGGGTATGCCGACCGGAAGATTCGCGTGAACATGATTTCGCCCGGGCAACTCGAAAACTCAGTCGACCTGCCGGGCCCCGACGAGATTGGGCTGGAGGTGCCGCTGGCGCGCCCCGGCGCGCTGGACGACATCGCCCAGGCGCTGGTGTATCTGCTGGAGGCCGGGTATGTGACCGGCGTGAACCTCGACGTGGCGGGCGGCTACCGCCTGTAGCCGGATGCCGGCCGCCTCTTTCTTCCTGCCGCTCTGGGACCGCGCGGCAGAGTGGCACCGGCGCCTTGCGATGATTCGCGACGCGCGCCAGTTCATCTATCTCTCCACCTTCTATATCGAGTGGGATGCCTACGGACAGGCCCTGCTCGACGCGCTGGACGACGCGCAAGGCCGCGGCGTGCAGGTGAACCTGCTGGTGGACGGCTACGGCCAGACGCTCGGCGGCGTGCTGATGACGGCACCCCAGCGGCGCGAACTGGCGCGACGGCTCGCCGGCCTGCGGGCCGGCGGCGGCATCGTCACCTTCTACCGCCCGGGCGGCTTGGTGCAGCGCTCTATCGGCGGCGGCCAGCATGTGAAGATCCAGGTGGCCGATACGGGCGAGGCCATCTTCGGCAGCAGCAACATCACCCGCACGTCCTTCGAGGACTGGAACGAGTACTGCGTGGCGCTGCGGGGGCCGGTCGTGCGGACGCTGCTCGCCGGCTTTCCTGACCTCGGCGGCCCACTGCGGCAGGAGCACCTGGAGGCACTGGAGGCACTGGAGGCACTGGGCGGGGACCCGGCTGAGGCCGACCACCTGCTGGACTACTGGGTGTGCAACCCGAACCTGCTGCAGGGCCGGCTCGGCCCGTTGCGCTGGCGCGGCGAGAACGAGGTGACCGAGCGCATGATCGCCATGTGCGATGCGGCGCGCACCTCACTGGCGATCACCGCCTTCTACTTCAAGCCGGTCCCCCGCCTGATGGCGGCCGTACTGCGGGCGGCCGGACGGGGCGTGCGGGTCGAGGTCTTCCACTCACACCGCACGGCGCTGCCGGCGACGGCCCTGGCCTGGATCGCGGCGGCCGCCAACTACGGGCCCCTGCTCCGGGCCGGCGTGGTCATTCGCGAGAACCGGCGCGGCGAGCACTCGAAGATCGTGCTGGTGGACGAGGCCTGGGTGGCCTTCGGCAGCTACAACTTCGAGGACGCCGCCCACGACCGGCTGGCGGAGGCCATGCTCGCCAGCCGCGACCCGCGCGCGCTGATGCCTGCCCGTGCGATCCTTGATGAACTGCGCGGCGCCCCGGACAACGTCCTGGTGACGCCGGAGTCTTTCGCGGCGCTGCCGCTAGGCCTGCGCCTGCGCATCGCCGCCCTGGGTCCCTTCAAATGGTGGATGTAATGCGATGGATGTGATGGATGTAATGCGCTTCACCGAGATCGAGCACAAGTTCCTGGTGAGTGAGCAGTTTGATGTCGCGGCCTTCCGGGGCCTCGTCCAGGCACTCGATCCGCCCCCGCTGCGCCGCTTTACCCTGCGCGTGCTGGACCGCTATTTCCTGACCGAGCACGGCCGCGCGAACCGCTATGTGATTCGCCACCGCTACGATGCCGTGCTCCAGCACCTCACGGTCAAGGCCCTTGCGGCCGACCCCGAAGTGCGCACCGAGATCAATCTGGACTTGGGCCAGCACGCGGGTGACCAGTCGGCCGCGGTGGATGCCTTCGTACAGCAACTCGGCGCCACCTGGCGCGGCGACATCACCAAGGACATCGAGGTCTGGGAGTTCCCCCAGTGCGAGATCGTCCGCTACCAGGCACGCAGCGGCAACCGCTCGGTGCACTGCGTGGAGTTCGAGGCCGTGCACACCGCGAGCCTCGAGGAGGCCCTGGCGGTGTTGGAGCGGTTCGAGCGCGCCACCGGCTTTGCCGACGCCACCCGCACGCTGGAGTCGCTGGTCGATCTGCTCTTCCCGGACTTCCAGTAAGAGCGCGTCCGCCCTGTCTGCCAAGGCCCCGCATTCCCCCCGCTAAGCCGCCTTGGCCCTGGCCAGGGTGACTTGGATCTGAATCTCATCCCAAGTGCCTGCTGTTCCTGCCTGCCGATGGTCGCGAGCCACTCCATCACATGCCGCTGTTGCTGCCGATCGGCGCCGCCATCCCGGCGAGCCTGGCCTTCAGCGCCTGCCCCGCCTGGTATCTGTCGCCCGGCGCCCGCAACCGTCCGGGAGGCGGCTTGACGGTCGGGATCGTGCTGCCGACGCTCGCTCGCGGCCGACGACGCCTCGCCCCAAGGTGATCGCCGCGCCCCTTCACTCCCTGCGAAAGACGCAAAAATAACTCTCTATTGCTATTTGTTGCTCTATACTACTCTGCATAGACGTGGCGGGACTGACACTCGGGGGCATGAAAATGACGCTGGACGAGGCACGCAAACGGTTATTCGACACGGGATTTCTGCTCGGCGGCAGGCGTCGCCGCGCGGCGCTCAAGGTGCTGCTGGGGTCGCCCGGTCCGGAAGGGGTGCTGGCACTGGCCGCGGCCATCGGCCAGGGCCACCCGCACCCCAAGGAGATCCTGAACGGCCTGGGCCGGCTCGCCGCGCCCGCGGACGCCGCAAAGATCGAGGCCCTCTGGGACTATTTCTCGCGCACACCGAGTCCCGCCCTGGCCGGCGTGCTGAACAGGCTCGGCTGGCCGCCGGGGCGGGCGGTGCCGGCGAAGACGGCCCAGGACCTGCTTGCCCTCCCCGAGGAGAAGACCCCTCAGGAGATCCTGAACGCGGTCGCCACCTTAGCCCGCGCCCTGCCGGTGGGTGACGAGGCCGCGAATGACGCCATCTACGGCGCCTGGCTGCGTTCGGGGTCCAAAGCGTTCGATTGGCTGATCGCCGAGCCCGGTCGGCGGCCGGGAGCGCAAGGCGTAGTGACGCTCGCGGGGGTCCTGAGCAAGCCGGGACACCCGCGGGCCGCCGCATGCACCGCGATCATCCAAGGGCTCTCGCCGACCGCCGAGGCCGAGAAGATCGCGGCCCTGTGGGGCCATCTCGCGCGCGCACCGAGTCCCGCCCTGGCCGGCGTGCTGACCAAGCTCGGCTGGCCGCCGGGGCGGGCGGTGGAGACGAAGACCCGGCGCGAGGTGTTGGCCCTCGCCGTCGAAGACGCCGCCCCGGAGGTCCTGCAGGCGGTCGCCGCCTTTGCGCACATCCTGCCGGTGGACGATGAGGCCGCCAACGACGACATCTATGGTGCCTGGGTACGCTCCCAATCGGCCGCCCTTGAGAGTCTGATCGCCCAGCAGGGCCGCCAATCCGCCAGCCCCGCCCTGGAAGCCCTGCACGCCCTGGTCACCGGCCGGCTGGAGCGCTATGCGGCACTGAAGGACCAGGACGGCGCCTTGTTGGTGCAGGCCTTCGCCATGGCCCCCGAGCCCTTCCGTTCACGTCTGGCACAGGGCGTCGCTGCCAGCCCGGACCGGGGGATCAAGGAAGCCTACCGGCGTGCCCTGTCGAGCGGTGAGATCGACAAGGCGCAAAGCGTCGCGAACCTCAAGCTGGTCGGGGACGAGGACGGACTCTTCGAGCAGACCCGCCATCTGCGTCTGCTGGACGTGCTGGGGCTGTGCGAGCGCTGGGCCGCGGTCCCGGGCCGGCCCACGCATCCTGACCATCGCGCCGCCGTGGACAAAGCGGTGACCGAGTATCGTGGCCTGGGCGCATTCAAGGTCGAGCCCGGTCCCGAGTTGCCCGACGGCATGGTCGACATCTTCGACGTCTGGCGCGACGAAAAGCCCAGCGATGCCGACCTGCGTGCCGATCTGACCGCGGAAGACCCCTTCCGCAAGGCCCGCGCGCTCTATCTGGGCCAGGAGCGCAATCTGGTCGAGGCCCAGCGCCTGGCCGCCGCCGCCAAGAGCGAGCACTGGCCCGAGCGCCTCATCGCCCGCCTGCTCGACCCCGCCGCCCTGGCCGGTGCCCCGGAGGATCACGTCCTCTGGGTCAACGCCTGCGCCGGTGACGCCGGCCTGCTCGCGGCACCCATCGGCGGTACCCCGGAGGACTATGCCCGCCACAGCGCACGGTTCCAGCAGGCGAGCGGCCCCGCCGCCGCCCGCACCCGCGCCCTGCTGTCGATCCTGTGCACCTTCCAGGGCGTCTTCGTCGCGGGGGGGATCACGGTCGACGAGACCGGCGAGGCGACCGACCGCGGGGCGGTGGAGTTGGAGGATGCGGGGGAGGTGGAGTTCGAGTAGTGCCGTCTTCGCCCTCTCCCCCCGGCCCCCTCCCCCTCGGGGGGAGGGGGAGGAAGAGGCTCGGTGGGTGCGGAAGGGTGAGGTGGCGTTCGAGTAGCGCCGTCTTCGCCCTCTCCCCCCGGCCCCCTCCCCCTCGGGGGGAGGGGGAGGAAGAGGCTCGGTGGGTGCGGAAGGCTGGCGTTCAACTACAACCTTCTTACCCCTCCC
>NZ_CAIKKU010000280.1 GCF_903828115.1 uncultured Thiodictyon sp.
CCTTCGGGCTCCTAGCCGTGCGCGGCCCCGCCAGGGGCGCCCACCACCTCAGCCCTACCGCACTCACTGGCCCTATCGCTCAGGCCCCACCACCGGCCAAGATAATTGTCATCGACCGGCCAAGATAGTTGACATCAGACATCAAACGCCGCGCCTTCGACCACCTGCTGTTTCTGGCCCTGACCAGGATCGGCGAGGTCCGCGTGGAGCGCGTCGACCTCATGCGCCAGCGCGACCTGCTGCGCGGCAAGCTGGCGGCACTCACACGCGGCGGCTGGAGCCTCAATCCGGCCGAGGACGAGCACCCGGACCCGGCCGCCCTGACCAGCGAACTGGACGCGATCACCAGCGAGCTGGCCGGCTTGGGCACCGAAGACAAGGTCCTGGAGCACCATCTGGAGATCGTCGCCGAGCTGCTCGACGATGCCGCGCACCAACTCTGGGCCGAAACGGTCACACTCCATATCGACGCGATGAACATCGAGCGGGAGCCGCGGGACCCGGCCGCCCGCCAACTCGTCCTGCATGAATTGCACAATGCCCGCGGTAGTCGCTCGGCCATGCTGCTGGTGTCGATCGCACCCCGCGACCTGCCGCAGCGCGAGGACCTGGTGACCGCGGCGGGGCGCTATCTGTACTGACTTTCAGGGCGATGGAAACCACCACTTTATCGACCAAGTATCAACTAGTCCTGCCGAAGGCGCTGCGCGAGTCCATGAATTTCAAGCCCGGACAGCGTTTTATGGTCCGCGCGAGCGAACACGGGATCGAACTGCTGCCGTGCGAGCCGGTGTCCGCATTGCGTGGGTTTCTGGAAGGGGCCAACACCGGTCTCGACGACATTCGCACACGGGATGATCGGGTGTGAACCTGCTCGACTCATCCGGCTGGATCGAGTATTTCGCCAATGGCCCCAATGCCGGTGAGTTTGCCCCGGTGGCGACCGCCACCGCCGCTGGTGCCGACCATCGTCCTGCATGAGGTCTATCGCTGGGCCGAGCGCGAGAGGGGCGAATCGGCGGCCAACCGCGCGATGCTCGCGATGCAGGAGGGCTCGGTGGTGCCCCTGGATGCGGACCTGGCCATCGCGGCGGCCCGCCTGGCGCGTCGGCACAAGTTACCGACGGCCGACAGCATCATCTATGCGACCGCGCAGGCCTGCGGGGCGACTGTCTGGACTCAGGATGATGACTTGGGAAAGGCGGCCAGGCTCAATTAAATCCGCCGGGCGGAAACAAAATTAATTGAGCCTGGCCCCTTATCCCCTCGAGAATCGCAATTGGCAGCGTAGCGAGATTCTGCTGAAACTCGATATTTTGGTCCATTGTCAAGAAGACATCGAACCTCGTGGCAGCAAGCGCGAGTAGCTTCCCGTTCTTTACGCCTGACCATCCGCACCTGGGGACTGTTTCGGGCTCGTGACCTGTAAGTAGCTTGCCAAGGCTACGAGGCAAATCTTCGTCAAGCAGGATGCGCTTCTGCTACCAGTCCTGTTCGAGCTTCTTCCAGTACGGCAACGGCTAGATCGCGACTCACCGATGGGAAGTCGTCGAGAAAGACCTCAAGCGCATCGCCGGCCTCCAAGTGGTCAAACAAGGTCCTGATAGGTACGCGGGTACCGAAGAACACAGGAGTTCCGCTGTGAATCTCGGGGTCGACGGTGATGAGATGTGCGTTCATGGAGGCGCCTCGATGAATGACTGAAGCGGCAGTGTACCAATAGCTGCGGATTGCGAGGCCTCCGCCGTAGGAACGCCGGTTACCCGGCGCCCCCGGCGCAATCCCGGACGTGCAGTTTTCCCGCATCCGGTTCCTCGGTTGTACTCACATTCGCGCGGACCTTCACAGTCACCCGTTACAAGGCCCAGTTGTTATTGCCCTACAGTGAGGTTGGCTCGTGTGCTCCGATCCTGCATGTCCGGCCCGAGTTTCCTTGGTGGGCTGCGTACTTCCGTCGGGTCCTTCGCCACGTGGCTGGCTTTCCCAACCTCCGACTACTATGCC
>NZ_CAIKKU010000281.1 GCF_903828115.1 uncultured Thiodictyon sp.
CTATGAAAAGGGCATCAGCCTATCGAAGAAATTGATGGAAGACGTCGAAGCACGGTTGAAGCGCAGCCCGACCTTGCCAAAATATGACATTTTTATCAAGCCTATTCTCGGGTAATATTTTTAACAGAAATCACCTAAGACTGGGCTAAATCGGGAACGGCTAATATTAGGGATTTTTGATGCAATTGCCCTGGTTCCGACTGCGCCTGGAGCGTCGCACCCTTCAGGTCGCCCGCCGGCTCGACGACCAGGGCATCATCGCCGACCTGCGCGCCCAACTCGCCCGGCTCCCGCAGGACAACATCAACATCCAGCCGCACCTGGACGAACTGCGCCGACTCCAGCAGACTTGGCCGCAACCGGGTCAGGCCAGCGACCACCACCTGTCCCAGACCATAGCCCCGCTGATGCGTTTCGACTGGACCGAGGCCTTGGTGGAGATCCAGTTTCGCGTCCTCTGCGAACGACTCACCTGCGCCTGGCTGTCGGTGCGGGACGACGAGGTCGCCCGCCTCGCCGAGCGGGCGCGCGAAACCGTCGGCAACCTCGCCGACACCGTCCGCGAGGTCGCGGCCGTCGCCGAGCAACGCGCCTGGGTTCGCAGCCCCGGCTTCTGGGCGCACCTGGACTTGGAGCGCCTGCAAACCCTGCAAGACACCTTCGCCCCCTTGATGCGCTTCCGTCAAAGCCAGCGCCCCGAGATCATCGAACTGGACCTGCCGGACCAGATCAGCACGCGCCGTTGGATCATCTACGGCCCCGCCGGCGAGGGCGCCTTCGCCGACGGCTACCGCGAACGGGTCGAGGCCGACATTCGTCGCCTGGCCGAGTCCCAGCCCGCCCTGATCAAGCTCAAGCGCGGCGACGCCCCCGACGGAGACGACCTCGCCACCCTGACCCGCGCACTCAACCAATCGGACCTGTTCGTCACCGAGGAGGTGCTGCGGGAACTCTACGAGCAGCCTGCCGCCAACCTCACCGACTTCATGCGCCACATCCTGGAACTGCGCCACCTGCCCAGTTGGGAGGAGCGCATCCGCGCCGCCTTCGAGCAGTTCATCCAGGACCACGGCGACTTGAGCGCCAGCCAGATCAACTTCCTGCGCGCCATCCGCGCCGCCGTGCTTCAGCACGCCCGACTCACCCGCGACCAATTGGACCGCTCGCCACTGGCCCGCGTCGGCCGGGTCGAGACACTGTTCAAACCGGCGCAGATCAACGAGATCCTCGACTTCGCCAACCGCCTCGTCGATGCCGCCTGACCGCCATTCCCGCGCCCCCGGACGCCCACGCCCATGCTCGCCCCGCATCTCAAACGCAAGGTCGACGACCTCTGGAATAAGTTCTGGACCGCCGGTATCACCAACCCCTTGGTCGCCATCGAGCAGATCACCTATCTCTTGTTCCTCAAGCGGCTTGAAGGGGTGGATGCCAAGCGCGTGGCCGACGGCAAGGCGTCCATCTACGACCCCCAGTTTTTCAAGGACGCCGACCAGTGCCGCTGGACCTATATTCGCCAGCAGCCGAACGACATCCCGCACCTGCGCGACGTCGTCTTCCCGTGGCTGCGCAACATCGAGGCCGTCATCGCCAAGGCCGATGCCCGCAGCGGCGCCAGACCCGGTGCCCGATCCAACCTCGGCACCATCGGAAAGCGCATGAGCGACGCCTATTTCCAACTCGACCCCAACAAGGGCGCGATCCTGACCGATGCCGTGAAGCTCATCGACGACCTCTTCGGCCATGTCGATTCCGCTACCGTCAACGATGACATCATGGGCGACACCTTCGAGTACCTGCTCTCGGAGATCGCCACCGCCGGCAAGAACGGCCAGTTCCGGACCCCGCGTCATATCATCCGGGTCATGGTAGATCTGCTCGATCCGCAGCCCGGAATGCGCATCGTCGACCCGGCCGCCGGTACCGGCGGCTTCCTCTTCTCCGCCATCGGCCACCTACTGCAACGCCACACCGACACCGAGAAACTGCTGCTGGAATGGGACGGCACCCCCCACCGGGCAGACGGCTCCGGTCTGATCGAGACCTGGGACCAGGTCTTCAATGGGCTGAACTACGTCGGCTTCGACAACGACCGCACCATGGTGCGCATCGGCTGGATGAACATGATCCTGCACGGGATCGAGAACCCCCAGATCCACCAGCGCGACAGCCTGGCCCGGCGTAAAGAGGAGGAAGGCGATGAACCCATCCTGCGACTCATCGTCTCCGAAAGCTACGATCGGGTGTTCGCCAATCCCCCCTTCACCGGAACAGTCGATACCGCAGACCTGGAAGTCTCCCTCTTTCCTCGCGCCGCCGAGCGGGGCAAGAAGGCGGAACTAGCCATTACCAACAAGAGCGAGTTGCTCTTCGTCTGGTTGATGCTCGACCTGCTCAAGGTGGGCGGGCGCTGCGCCGTCATAGTCCCGGAAGGCGTTCTGTTTGGCGGCACCGATGCCCACCAGGCGCTGCGCCGTGAACTGCTCACAGAGCACCTGGTGGAGGGCGTCATCTCGCTGCCCGGCGGGGCCTTTCAGCCCTATACCGGCGTCAAGACCGCGATCCTGATCTTCCAGAAGGAGACCGCCAAGGCCCAGGCACGTGCCAGTTGGAAGGCGCGGGCCAACCAACCGCCCCGCACCCAAAGCGTCTGGTTCTACGAGGTCCAGGACGAGTGCTACACACCGGACGCCAAGCGTCAGGAGCGCAAGGGGCAGGACAATGACCTCTGGGATGCGGTAGCCAAGTTCAAACGACGCCAGGACCATGACTTGGACGCGCTGGCCTATTACCAGCCCCAGTACCGCACCGAGCGCTGGCGGCTGGTGGGCGATGCAGCACTCGCGGCCTTCCCTGACAATCGGGATCTGAGCAACTGGAAGGATCAGGTCGCGTCCATCACGGAGCTATTCGGGCTGCCGGCGGACCCGGTGGAGGCGCAGCAGCAGGTGGAGGCCGAACAGGTGGAGCCCATCCAGACCCTCATCCGACAGCTGCTCCTATGGAATGTCCGAGGGGCGTCCGCCCAGCTTCCCGGACTGGAAACGGAGGCGGACCGGGACAGACTCGTCGCCGCGGAGATGAAGAAGGCACGCATCCTGTTCAATCGCAATTGCCTGTCCAAGGATATCAAGGAGCTGTTCGAGCGCGAGGATGTGCTGGCTTGGCCAATTTATCAGGCAGCCATCAGAACCGAATATGATCGGCAGGCAGAAAAAGTCAGAATCGAATTATCAACAGGACAGGAAATCCCGCTGACGACCTGGCAAGAACAGCAGTTCATCGAGGAGGCCAAGACCATCGCTACCGCTTATGCCAAACTGGATGGTTACGACGTGATGCTGCGATCCACTGATGTCACGCGGCGGGATGCTGCCCTGACGGAAGCCAAGAGTTGGACGGCGCCGGTACGCAGATATGCCGTAGTAGAGGACTGGCAGGACACAAGTGGAACCTTGCGGGGCTCCCACGATGAAGAGGGCGAAGTACGGCCTGAGTATGCCGCGTCACTCTCTCTGTACAACGACGACGGCGATCTCGACGCCAGCCTGCTCGACCCCGATTGCATCGAGGCCCGGGCCTGGAACCTCTCCGCGGGACAGTACAAACCGTTCAGCTTCGCCTCAAACAAAAAGGAGGACACCGTCGCGGACTTGATTCGAGATCTGAAGAAACAAGAACAGGCAATGGCGGAGGGACTGGATGAATTGCTAGCAATGGTTGAGGACGCATAATGGTTGTTCCTGATAAGTGGAAAAAGATTGCACTGCGTAGCGTCGTCGCTGACATCCAGGCTGGATTTGCCCAAAGTCCAAAATTCGGTGCCTCGGTCGGACAGATCCGCACACATAACGTAACGCCCGAAGGCAAAATCAGTCTTGATGGCATCAAGAGCGTTTCGCCTTCGGGCAAGGAGATTCAACGATATTCTCTACTCCCTGGCGACATCGTTTTTAATAACACCAATAGCGAGGGGTGATTAGCGCCATTCCTCAGCCAGACTGGTTGGTCAGCCCGGGGCCAGCGTTCCGGTCGGCCGGGATCATACCGCATGATCGAGGTCGCGAAGCTGCGAACGGTGCGGAGCGGCGGGCAGACGGGGAGGTCGGCGTCGGCGTGGGGTCCGTGGCGCACGCGCTGGTGTCCGGCACTGAGGCGGCGGTGATGTCGGCGCGACGGCGGCGCAGGATTGACCCCGCAGCAGCGACCGGGTCCGGCGAGCACCGCCGATCTGGGCTACTGGCCACGGACGATGCC
>NZ_CAIKKU010000282.1 GCF_903828115.1 uncultured Thiodictyon sp.
ATAACCTCGATTACGATTACGATTACGATTACGATTACGACAACGACAACGACAACGACAACGACAACGACAACGACAACGACAACGACCTCGGCGCTAACGCATCGTTCCTTATACGGACACCTTATCCTTCATCGCCGCGCGCAGGGTCTCCAGGGCCGCGTCGAAGGCGAAGGCCTCGATCTCCCCGCCCAGGCGCGCCGCGGCGTCCGGCCCCAGGACGGATTGGGCGAGCACGGCGCCGGTGAGCCACAGATCGCCGGCACGGGTGTCGTCCGCGGCCAGCAGGGACTCCAACCGGGTCAGAACACCCAGCGCGCGGTCATGCTCGCTCGCGCTCGGCGGTGGGGGCGGGTGCGGGTCCGCGGCCAGGAACTGCCCCAGTGCCGTCAACAGGGGGGTGAGGACCCCATCCAGCCCGGTCAGGCAGGTCTCAAGCTCAGCCCCCGGTGCCGCCGTGCGCACGGCCTGCTCGAGCGCCGCGGCCCCTTGCCGCACGCCCTCGGCGCCCAGGGTGGCGGCCGAACCCTTGAGGGCATGGGCGAGTTGCTGCACCGCGGAGCGATCATCCGCGGCCAGGGCGCGGCGCAGCGCCGCCAGGTCCCCGGCGTGGCCTTGCACGAACAGGGTCAGCAGGCGCGCGTAGCTTGGGAGCCGGCCGCGCACCACGCACA
The DNA here is from genome assembly GCF_903828115.1 of uncultured Thiodictyon sp. Taxonomy (GTDB): domain Bacteria; phylum Pseudomonadota; class Gammaproteobacteria; order Chromatiales; family Chromatiaceae; genus Thiodictyon. The sequence goes on from NZ_CAIKKU010000282.1 coordinate 675, forward strand.
ACCCGGCCGCCAGGTCGAGACCGGCAATGTCGCTGAGCCGCGCCCGCAGCGCCGTTTCGTCCGCCGCGACGGCAGGGGTCGGCAGCGGGGCCGTTGGCGCGTCCCGCGCGGCGCGCCCCGGCAGCCAGCGCAGCAGGGCCGCGTAGAGGCGCTCCGGCTCCACCGGCTTGCCGATATGGTCGTCCATGCCCGCCGCCAGGCACCGTCGGCGGTCCTCCGCGAAGGCGTTGGCGGTCATGGCCAGGATCGGCAGCTCGGCCCCGGTCGCGGACGCGCGGATACGCCGCGTCGCCTCCAGCCCGTCCATCTCGGGCATCTGCACGTCCATCAGGATCAGGGCATAGGCCCCGGTGCGGGCGCGCTCGACCGCCTGGAACCCGGTGGTCGCGACATCCACGATCAGACCCAGCCCGCCCAGCAACTCCCCGGCCACCTCCCGATTGACTGGATCATCTTCCGCCAGAAGCAGCCGCAGGCCCCGGTAGTCCCGCGCCAGGGTCTGCGCCAGGCCCTCCGGCGGCGGGCCGGACGGCACGGCCAGGGGGTCGGACCGCGGGACCGGGGGCCGGTCCCGCGGGCCCCCGACCCGCGTCAAGCGGACGGTCGCCCAGAAGGTGCTGCCCTCACCCGCGGCGCTCGTCACGCCGACTTCGCCCCCCATGAGGTCCGCCAGGCGGCGGCAGATCACCAGGCCGAGACCGGTGCCGCCGAAGCGGCGGGTGGTGGAGTCGTCGGCCTGGGTAAAGGATTGGAATAACCGCCCCTGTTGGGCCGGGGTCAGGCCGATGCCCTGGTCCGCGACCTCCAGACGCAGGAGCAGCGTCCGGTCGCCCTCCTCCAGCACCCGGGCGCGCACCTCGATGCGGCCACGCGCGGAGAACTTGATCGCGTTGCCGATGTAGTTCAGCAGGATCTGCCCCAGGCGCAGGGGGTCGCCGAGCACCAGGGCGGGCAGCGCCGGATCGATCCTACGCTCCAGAGTCAGGCCCTTGACGGCGGCCCGCTCGCCCAGGAGGGCGATGGCATGATCGATCGTCTCGACCGGGTCGAACGGGACCTCTTCCAGGCCCAACTGGCCGGCCTCGATCTTGGACAGATCCAAGACGTCGTTGACGATGCCCAGCAGGTGCCGGGCGGCCTCGTCGATGCGGGTCAATTGCCCCTGAGCCTTGGGGTCGGTGAAGGCCCGGCGCAGCAGATAGGTCAGGCCGACGATGGCATTGATGGGGGTGCGGATCTCGTGGCTCATATTGGCCAGGAAGGCGCTCTTGGCGCGGTTGGCGACCTCGGCCGCCTCCTTGGCCCGGGCCAGGGCCAGTTCGGCCCGACGGCGCACGACGATCCGCCACAGTTCATCGGCCACGAGCTGCAATTGCTGCACGTCGGACGGGTCGTAATCGCTCGCCTTGTTACCTACGCCGATCAGCATCAGGACCCGCTCGCCCTCGCTGACCGGGACCCCCAGGTGGCGCAGCACCGGGGCGTGGCCCGCCGGGTAACCCCGGCGCTCGGGGAGCGTTGGATAGTCGTTGTGGATGACCGGCGCGCGGGTGCGTACCGCGTCCGCCCAGACCCCGGCCTGAGAGACCGGATAGTGGCTGTCGTAAGGCGCGGCACAGAGCGCGTGCGTGCCCGCCGACCAGCAGTTGAGCACGAGGCCCTCCTGGTCCGCAGCGACGAAGTGCAGGTAACCGATGGCACTGTCGGTGAGGGCCACCGCGGTGTCGATGCCGATCTGCAACAGGTCGTGCTCGGTGAGGACGGGCGCCCGGGCGCTCAGATCGGCCAGGGCCTTGAGGCGCTGGTCGCTGCGTCGCAGATCCCGGTTGGCGACCTCCAACGCGGCGGTACGCGCCTGCACCAGGGTCTCCAGATGGTTGCGGTGGCGGTCGAGCTCGTGCTCGACGCGGGCGCGTTCGATCGCCACGCTGGCCAGTTGGGCGCCGCGCTCGATCAGCGCCAGTTCCGGGGCACGGGGGGCCCGCGGCACTTTGAAATAGATGGCGAAGGAGCCGAGTGTCTCGCCCCGGATGGACAGGATCGGCACCGACCAGCAGGCGCGCAGTCCATGCGTCAGCGCGAGTCCGCGCCACTGCCGCCACAGCGGATCGGCGGCGATATCCGCCACGACCGTCGTGCGGCGGGTGTAGGCGGCGGTGCCGCAGGAGCCCGCGGCGGGCCCGATCGCCAGGCCGTCGAGCGCCCGGCAGAAGCCCTCGGGCAGACTGGGGGCGGCGCCGGTGCGCAGTCGCCGGCCGTCCTCGTCCAGCAACAGCACCGAGCAATACATGCCGGGGAAGCGCGCCTCGTAGCCCAGCGCCAGTTGGGTCAGCACCGCCGTCAGGGGCTCGCCGCAGGCCAGCCGCTCCAGGGTGCTGCGCTCGGCCTCGTGTTGCAGCTCCAGGCGCTTGCGTTCGGTGATGTCGTGGTGGGCGACCGCCAGGCGCACCGGTCCGGCACCGGGGAAGCGGTTGACCCGCATGGAGAACCAGCGCTCCACCTGGGGTGAATGACAGGGGTATTCGAGCACCAGATCGTCCTGGGCACCGGCGAGCAGCGCCGCGATACCGGCGGCGACTAGACCGGCCTCCACCGCCGCGGGACCGGCGGCGGAGCGGCAGACCGCCAGGTAGTTGGTCCCCTCGCAGATGTTGGACGGGACCGGGGGATTGGCCTGCGCGAACTCGCGCCAGGCGCGGTTGACGGCGATGATGGTGCCGGTTTCGTCGAGGATCGCCAGGTGATCGGAGAGCGCATCCAGGGTCGCGCGCGCAAACTGTTCGCGTTCGCCCAAGGCGTCCTGCGCCTCACGCAGCCGGGTGATGTCGCGGCTGATCCCGAGCACGCCGACAGGCTGGCCGGCGGCGTCGCGCAACGGGGTCTTGATGGTCTCGAAGAGCCCACGGTAGCCGTCCGCCGCAAACGACAGCCATTCCTCGTTCACGCTGGGCCCGTCCGCCGCCAGGGCCGCGGCGTCGTGGGCGCGGAAGGAGTCCGCCAGTTCCCGCTCGACGAAGTCATAGTCCGTGCGGCCGACAATCGCGGCCTCCGCGGCGCCGAAAAAGCGCTCGAAGGTCGTGTTGCAGGCGCGATAGATGCCTTGCAGGTCCTTGAGCCAGATGAGGTCGGGGATGGCGTCCATGATGGCCTGGAGCCGGTCTTTCGCCGCCACCGTGATGCGGTCGGCGACCAGGTCGATCTCCCAGAAGCCGATCCCGGAGGCCTGCATGGCCATCTTGAGCCGCCGCTCGGCCTGCCCCTGATCGCCCTGCGGGACCGCGGCCGGGCGCCCGGCCTCGTCGGTCGGCAGCGTGGTCGTCGTATCGGTCATCGCGCTGTCACCCACTGGTCCAGGGGCAGTTCAGACCACGGCCACCGCCGTCGGCCCGGCGTGCAGTTCGCCGATGATCGCGGCCTGCGCGAAGCCCTCCGCCCGGAAGTGCTCCAGCACCGCGGGCGCGGTGTCCGGCGCACAGGCGAGCAGCAGTCCGCCGCTGGTCTGGGCGTCGCACAGCAGGCGCTGCGCCCAGGAGGGCAGCGCCGTATCCAGGGCCACCTCCGCCCCGTAGCTCGCCCAGTTGCGCTCGATGGCGCCGGGTCCGTGGCCCTCGCGGGCGAACGCCAGGGCCGCCGACAACACCGGCACCGCCTCGAAATGGACCCGGGCCCCGACCCCGGAGGCGCGGCAGACCTCCAGCAGGTGACCGAGCAGGCCGAACCCGGTCACGTCGGTCATGGCGTGGACCCCGGGCCAGTCCGCAAAGGCGATGCCGGGCCGGTTGAGTTGGGTGGTGGTCGCGAGCAGCGACTGGTAGCCGGCCTCATCGAGCAGGCCCTTCTTCAAGACCGCGCTCAGGATGCCGATCCCGAGCGGCTTGCCGAGGACCAGCAGGTCCCCGGGGCGCGCGGTATCGTTGCGCTTGACCCGCTCCGGGTGGACGGTGCCCATCACCGCCAGGCCGTAGATGGGCTCCGGCGAGTCGATCGAGTGACCGCCGCCCAGGGGAATGCCGGCCGCGTGGCAGACCGCAGCCCCACCCGCCATGATGCGCCGCACCTCAGCAAGCGGCAGGGTGGCGATCGGCATCCCGACGATGGCGAGCGCCAGCACCGGGGTCGCCCCCATGGCGTAACAATCGGAGATGGCGTTGGTGGCGGCGATGCGGCCGAAGTCGAAGGCATCGTCCACGATGGGCATGAAGAAATCGGTGGTCGCCACCAGGGCCAGATCGTCGCGCAGCCGCAGCACCGCCGCGTCGTCGGCCGTGGCGTTCCCGACCAGCAGGTCCGGGTGGGGAAACCCCATGGACAGTCCCGCCAGGGCCTCCTCCAAGACCTTCGGCGCGATCTTGCAGCCGCAGCCGCCCCCGTGGGAGAGTTGGGTGAGGCGGATGGGGGCGGGCGCAGGGGCATGGGGTGTCGTCATAGCGTGAACCTGGGGTTGGCCGATGAACCTGGAAAGGGCAGTTTTTTTACTGGACCCCGCGCGTGGGCAGACTTCAGGTCAAGGATACCGCCGGATGCGGCGCCGCGGACACCTCATCGCGCTCGTTGGGGGCCGCGGCAGAGTCGCTCATGCGGTTGCCTGCGTGCCGGCGGTGATCCAGTCCCCGAGCCGGGTGCGGAGTCGCTCCAAGCGCGACTGCGCAATCTGGCCCAACGTGCCCTCCAGGATGTCGACACAGACCACGGCCAAGCGCGTCAGCCTGATCAGGCTCGTCGACCTCGAAACGACTCCTTCAAGTCCGCGCGGGTATAGATCTCCGGCTCGTCTTCCATACCACGCATGGCCGAACTCAGCGACAGGTCTGACCACTGAGTCTCTTCTGCGCGTGCCTCGTGCTCCTGCGTGCGGGCAGCGAGAAACTCGGCGAAATCCAACACCTCGCGCCGCGCCACATCCGGTAAGGACTTGAGTCGCTCGATGATTGCTTCTTCAGTCGTCATGGGCTTTTTCCGCTTCAAATTCGGCATAGGAATCATGGACCGCGCGCCAATCGCTCCCCGGCACCCGCCGCAGACGGGCGAGGACAACACCGAGCGGGCTGTCGTCGAGGGTCTCAAAGCCGGCGATGTCGAACCGCTTGAGGTTGCGCTGGCCCGCCCTTGGAGGACGTTGACGAAGACGCGCGCGTCGGACCCTGGCGGACCCAGAAAGTTTGCGCAATGCTTCTGTAACTCGGATTATAGCCCTTAGCGTCCGCTCAGCGTTTCGCCGGACCGGCGATCGGGTGCGATCCAGACTGATATGGTCACGCGAGCGCCGTAGATGGGCAAGGCCCGCGCGCGATGGTCCGGACCTGTCGCGACGTCGCTCGGGCGTGCCCATCCGGGCCGCGTCGAGGTCTTAGGTGATTTCTGTTAAAAATATTACCCGAGAATAGGCTTGATAAAAATGTCATATTTTGGCAAGGTCGGGCTGCGCTTCAACCGTGCTTCGACGTCTTCCATCAATTTCTTCGATAGGCTGATGCCCTTTTCATAG
>NZ_CAIKKU010000283.1 GCF_903828115.1 uncultured Thiodictyon sp.
AAGTCAAACACAATCGTTGTCGTTGTCGTAATCGGAAAAGCGATAATCTCGACAACGACAACGACAACGACAACGACAATAGTGAACCGTTCCTCAGACACCCCGTTGCACTTGCGCATGAACCATCAGGATCAGTCGTCAATGAACGCTACGCCAAGCACCGTCGGCCGGGCGCCGACCGCCGTCATCGGGAGGCCGGCGCCGGCCCTGGCCGGGCGCACCCCGCGGGGCCGGTCATGAGCCGCGCGCCCGCCCCCAGACCCGATGGCGGCGGCCTTCCGACTCCGATGCCGGAGCAAGCCGCGGCCACCAGCTATCCCTTCGTGCGCGCCATCGCCCCCCTGGCCCTGCTGTTCGCCGGCTTCCTGGCCGTGATCGGGATCGATTTCTATACCGACCATTTGATCAACCAACTGGCGGTGTCGATCGATGATGGATGGGCACGGCTGCGCGAGGCGGAGCAGGTCGGCACGGATCTGAGCCGGATCGAGGCGGCCGTCTACCAACTGGCCGGGACCCGCGGCGGGCCAGCCCAGGGCCGGATCAGTCGTAACCTGCGCACCCTGATCGACGGCACCGGGGCGCGGCTCACGCTGCTGGCGCAGGGGGGGGAACTCGACCCACGCAATGCCCCTGACCTGGAAGGCCCCTACGCGCTGCAAACCCCGCCTGACGAGACCCCGCACGGGGCTCTCGGTCATTATCCGCTGGAGGTTGGCGATCTCCTGCTCAAGCTCGCCGCGGTGAACGAGCAGGTCACCGTCCTGGCCCAAGGCTTGAGCGAGCGCGACGCCGCCGGGGAACTGCGCGATACCGCGGGGCAAGCCCAATCCGTCACCGCGGTGCAGGACTTTCTGGGTACCCTGCCGCCCGCCTTCTTTCGCCTGAACGAGCAGGCCAGCCGCCTGCTCGATGACGCCCGGCAGCGCCTGGCGGACCTCCAACAGCAGGTCGATGCCCAACGGCGCCACCTGCGTTGGATCGCGGGGCTGCTGGTGACCCTGGTCGTGCTGGCGGTACTGGTTCTGGTCTACGTCTATGCCCTGCGGCTCGAACGCGACAAGCGGCAATTGCGCCTGGCGCGCGACGACATGGCGCGCTGCCGCGACGCCGCGGACGCCGCCAACCGCAGCAAGTCCGTCTTCCTGGCCAACATGAGCCACGAGATCCGCACCCCGATGAACGCCGTCATCGGCATGACCTCGCTGGTGCTGGACAGTGAGCTGGCGCCCAAGCAGCGCCACGACGTGAAGACCATCCTCAACTCGGCCAATGCGCTGCTCGGGCTCTTGAACGACATCCTCGACTTCTCCCGGATCGAGGCCCAGCAGGTCCAGTTGGAACGCCGATCATTCGATCTGGTCGACGTGGTCGAGGAGGTCGTGCGGACCTTCTCCGATACGAGTCGGCGCAGCGGCGTGGCCCTCTATTACCGCATCGACCCGAACTTCCCGCGCGCCGCCGTCGGCGATGCCCTGCGCCTGCGCCAAATCCTGGTCAACCTGGTCGGCAACGCCTTCAAGTTCACCACCCGGGGCTATGTGCGCATCGACGCCGGGCTCGAGCTGGAGAGCTCCGGACTCGTCACCCTGCGCTTTCAGGTGACCGACACCGGTGTGGGCATCCCCAGGAACCGCCAGGCCGGCATCTTCTCCCGCTTCGCCCAGGCGGACGAGACCATCTACCGCAAGCACGGCGGCTCCGGACTTGGGCTCTCCATCTCCCAGAAGCTCACCGAATTGATGGACGGGCGCATGTGGGTGGAGAGTGAGTCGGGCGCCGGCAGCCGGTTCGTGTTCACCGTGCGCCTGCCGCGGGCGCAGGGTCGCCCGCTGCCGGACCTGGGTAACCCGCGGCTTCTGGTCGCCGGCACCGACGCTATCGCCATGGGACTGGTGTGTGAACGCCTGATCCAACTGGGCTGCCGCGCCGAGTGCGTCTTCGAGGCCGCCGCCGCCGACACCCGACTCAAGGCGGCGGCGGCGGCCCGCGACCCCTTCCGTATCGTGGTGCTGGAAAAATCACTCTGCGATGCCACCACCACCGACATCCTCACCTTCCTGCGCGAGATCCCGGTGGCGCCGGATCTCGCCCTGATTGCGCTGTCGGAGCCCGACAAGGACGAGAGCGAGCGGCTGGCCGACGGCAGCCATGTCCTGTGTGTGACCGAGCCCCTGATCGTCGGCGAGTTGCTCACCCACATGCTGGACTTCGCCGAGGCGCAGCGCCGGGCGGCCGCGCGCACCGAGGCCCCCGCCCAGGCGCACCCCCGCGGGACCTATCGCATCCTTCTGGTCGAGGACAATCACGTCAACAGCGTCATCGCCCGGCGGGTACTGGAGAAGGACGACCACCAGGTGGTCGAGGCCTTGGACGGTGTCGTGGCCCTGAACGCCCTGGCGGCCGCGGACTACGACCTGGTGTTGATGGACGTGCAGATGCCGACGATGGACGGCCTGGAGGCCACCCGCATCATCCGCGCCCTGGAGCGCGGCGCGGTTTCGGAGCGCCCGGAGGTGGTGCCCGCCGACCTCGCCGGGCGACTGGCCGGACGCCACACCCCGGTGATCGCCATGACCGCCAACGCCATGGCCGGCGACCGGGAACTGTGCCTCGCCGCCGGCATGGACGACTACATCACCAAGCCCTTCAAGCGCGAGGAGATGCTGGAGACCGTCCATCGGGTGATGGACGCGCGCCAAGCCCCCGCTGCCGCGGCGATCCCGGCCGCCGTGGACCCGGGGGCGACTGCTTGACTTCCGCCTGGTGCCGGATATTCTTATGCTGCACTGCACGATCGTGTTCTTATTCATCAATAGGGAGAACCACCATGTCAAGGCGAAACATCAACCAGCGGCTGGCGTTGGCGTTGGCGGCAGCGTGCGCGGTGGCCTTTGCCGGGTCTGCGGGAGCGGCCCCGCCGCTGGAGCAGGTGAGCGCGGGCGTGAAGGTCGATGTTGGCCAAATCTCGGTCTCCGGCATTTCCTCGGGGGGGGCCATGGCGCATCAGTTTCATGTGGCGCACTCCGAGCACGTCATGGGCGCGGGGATCGTGGCGGGGGGACCCTATTACTGCGCTGAAGGGAACATCCTGGACGCCGTTACCAAATGTAGCCGGTTCGTCATGCTCGAATGCAAGAAGCTCGGGCTCGATGACGCCTGGTGCGGCAAGACCGACCTGGCCCCGAAGACTGCGGCCGAGATCGAGCAGATGGCCGCCCTCTCGTTCGACGAGGCCAAGCGGCAGGAGGCGCGCGGGAACATCAGCAAGCTGGAGAACCTGAAGAACGACAATGTATACCTGTTCAGCGGTACCTATGACGGCATGGTGCCGCAGGGGGCGATGGATGCCCTCTTCCATTTCTACACCGATGCCGGCAAGGCGGCCGTGGCACCGGACAACGTCCATTTCAGCCGGACCTTTCCCGCCCCGCACACGATGGTCAGGGATGGCTTCGACAAGCCGACCGGCGCTGCCGTGGGCACCTGTGCGGCGGCGGGCGCCAAGTCGTCAGTCAAGAACACCTACATTGACGATTGCGAGGCCATCGCCAAGCAGCAAGAGGCGCAGGGCAGTTGCATTTGTTCCGTTGCGCCGACGGCCGGATCGGCCACCGCGGCGCCTTGCCCGCCGAGCGACAAGCAGGAGCTTTGCCGGGACCTGCAGGACGTCGACCTCGCCGGCGCCATCCTGACGCGCATCTATGGTGCGCAGGCGCTCAAGGCGCCGCGCGTGGCGGTGCCGGAGAGCGAGGTCAAGGCCTTCGACCAGCGGCAAGTCTTCAGTCGATTCTCGCGCAAGCCCTTCAACGCGCTGCAAAACGCGTCCATGGCAAAGGAAGGCTATATCTTCGTTCCCAAGAACTGCAAACAGGGTCGGCCATGCAAGCTGCATGTCGCCTTCCATGGCTGTTTGCAGGGCGGCCTGACCGACCGCAGGAGTGGTCACTCCGGGAATCTCTATTCCAAGTTTGCCGGCTACAACGAATGGGCACAAGCCAACGACATCATCGTGCTCTATCCCCAGGTCGAGCCGCGCAGCGCGACGGGCCCGATGAATCCTGGGGGCTGCTGGGACTGGTGGGGTCAGAATTACACCCATGAGGGTTACCACACCCGGCGCGGCAAGCAGATCAGGGCCGTGGCGCAGATGATCAACATCCTCACCGGCGAGCCGCAGTTGCTCGACATACCACCTGAATGAGCGCTAAGGCGCAAGTTGCCGGGAGGACCACCAGCGTCTTCCTTAAAGAGCATTGAGGTGGGCGTTTCCATCACAGTCAACCAGGGCAGAACGCAATGAGCGAAGCATTCAACGCAGTCGGCGGTTGGGGCAAGACGATGACCAGTCTGGACCTGACCAAGGGAATCGAAGAACTGCTGGGGTTCGTGGCCGGACTCCAGGTGCCGGGTGTCAATATGGATGCGCTGGTGGCGAGTCAGCGTGAGAACCTCCAGGCGCTCAGCACCGCCAATCAGGCGGCAGCGGCAGGCTACCAGGCAGTTGCCGAGTACCAGATGAAAATCCTGCAGGAGACGATGCAGGAGTTGACCGCCGCCATCGCCGGGCTCGCCGCCGTCAAATCGCCGCAGGAGTTGGTCGCGGCCGAGACCGAGTTGGCCAGGAAGGCCTTCGAGACCGCGGTCAGGCAGATGCGGGAACTCGCGCAGATCGTCACCGAGGCAAACCAGGAGGCCGCCGAGGTCATCGCCAGACGTATCCCCGAGGGTCTGGAAGAGATCAAGGACGTGCTGAAGGTGCCGCAGTAGCGCACGTAGTAGCTCACGTAGTAGCTCACGTAGTAGCTCACTATCAGTCGATCCGGCCCGGACCCGATCAGCAACATCGTCTTCTACCTGGGGCGCGACGCCTCCCTGCGCAAGGAGCTGGGGCGGCGGCTCGCGGAGCAACACCTGCACCTGCACTATTTCGAGCGCCCGGCGGAGTTGGCCGTCGCGGCCCGCCGCACCCCGCCGGGCGTGCTGATCCTGGACCTCACGATCGTGCCGCCGGACACCGCCGTGAGCGGCTTTCTGGCCGAAATGCTGGGCTCCCCGGAGGTGGCCCCGCTGCTGATCTGCACCGTCGAGATCGAGGTCCAGATCGCCCGCGACGACCTCAACCTCGATACCTATGCCTACAGCGGAACCTAAGTAAACAGTCAAGAACAAGCTAAATACAATCGTTGTCGTTGTCGTTGTCGTTGTCGTTGTCAGGGTTGCAGTCGAATGGTATCGGGATCTGCGCCGCGCGATCCGACGCAGCAGCAGGCCCCACCGCGGTCACCAGGGCCGTGCGGCCCTGCACCTGCCAGTGCACGCTCAGGTCATAGAGCCGCAGGGCGAAGCCCGCGCGCCCCGGGTAGCGATCCATATAGCCGGGGCGTGGGTCCTGGGCCAGGACCTGTTCGATCAGCAGGCGCAGTTGGCGGCGGCCGCCCGGATCGGCGGCGGCCACCCCCGCCGCCGCCGCCGGGCTGAAGTCCACCGCCCAGTCGTGCGCCGCCGCCCCGTCCACCGCGAAGCCCGAGCGTACCCCGGGCGGGGCGTCGGCATAGGGGACATAGGGCTTCAGATCCAGCACCGGGGTGCCGTCCAACAGGTCCACCCCGCGCAGCCGCAGCCGCAGCCCGTGCGGGCTGTGCTCAAGCCCCAGGTGCTCCACGGCCGAGATCCCGATCGGGTTGGGGCGATAGGGCGCGCGGCTGGCGAAGACGCCCACCCGCTCCCGCCCGCCCAGGCGCGGCGGGCGCACCGTGGGTCGCCAGCCGGCGGTGAGGCAGGCGTCGTGGAAGACGAAGACCAGCCAGACATGGGAAAAGCCCTCGATCCCCTTGAACGCCTCCTCCCGGGCAAAGTCCGGCAGCAGCTCCAGATACGCCGACGCGGCGGTGACCAACCCCGGCTGGCGGGGGATCCCGAACTTGTCACTGTAGGGTGAGCGGATGATGCCGATGGGGGAGAAGGTGAAAGGCACGGCTGTTTAGTAACCAGTCAAGAACAAGTTAAACGCAACACAATCGTTGTCGTTGTCGTTGTCGTTGTCGTAATCGCAATCGTAAACGAAGAAGCGATGCAATTTGTGGTGCGAGACAAGCCAGGGCGCTACGGTAACCTCGATTACGACAACGACAAC
>NZ_CAIKKU010000284.1 GCF_903828115.1 uncultured Thiodictyon sp.
GCATCGTTTCTCCGATTGCGATTGCGATTACGACAACGACAACGACAACGACAACGACAACGGTTGCATTGTGTTTAACTTGTTCTTTACTCGTTACTGGATTGTCAGTCCAGTTGAGATCAGGAGCCCACGAGCATGATCGAGACGCCCCCGCCCGACCCCGGTTTCGCGTTGCGGATCGACCCCTTCGGCCACCTCATCTACCGTGACGTCGCCGGCCGCGACTACCCGGACGCGGTGCCGGTGCGCGCCTACCCGATCACGGACCCCGGCCATTGGGTCATCATCTGCGATGCCGAGGGGCGCGAATTGCGCTGCATCGAGGACCTGAGCGCCCTGCCCGCGGCGCTGCGCACCATCCTGGAGGACGAACTGGCACGACGCGAATTCGTGCCCCACATCCGCCGCGTCATCCTGGTTTCCAGTTATCTGGAGCCGGCCGAGTGGGAGGTCGAGACCGACCGCGGCCCCACCCGCTTCGTCCTCAAGACCGAGGACGATGTGCGCCGCCTGGGACCCTACAGCGCCCTGCTGCAGGACTCCCAGGGCATCCGCTACCTGGTCCCCGACACCCGCAACCTGGACCCTTACAGTCGGCGGGCAGTGGATCGCTATCTGTAGCCTCGGTCGACCCCGAAACCGCAAAGGGGCGGGGCCGCCAAGCAATCGAGCGACTCAGCGGGCGCGTCGTACCGGCCACATCAGGTGGGTGGCGACGGCTTTTGGCGTCGGCTCGAACCAGGCGGAATCCAACCGCAACCCCCAGGCGCTGCCGGGCGTTACGGCATAGCTCGCTGAGGTCCAGTATAACGCCCCGACATTCGTGAAAGGTTGCGGCCCATCGCTATAGCAACCAGTTCCAGCCGTATCGGTCAGAACGGGGGATTCGCAAGTCATATCGTCCTCCCGCGCCCGAGCAACCGTCTCATCCCACTCTGCGGGGGTAGGCAAGCGCCAGTCACCGGCCGCGGAGCCGTCGGTCAAGTCGCAGCCGCCGTCAGCCAATCCCGCCGCCGCCTGTTGCGCCAGAGTCCAGGTCTTCTCCGCAAAGCAATTCGCATTCTTCAACCAGATCAGACCAGTCACCGTATCCGTCACGGTGCCATTCTGGCAGTCCTGATAACGGTCTTGGTCGTTGTTATAGCAGGGACCAGCCGCCTTGGATTCGGGTCCGGCCGGACCTTGCGGGACGACTGGGCCAATCGGCCCAGTAGCGCCCACCGGGCCTTGCGGTCCCGCCGGACCGGTCGCACCCGTAGCGCCAGTCGGACCGGTATCACCCATAGCACCCGTAGCACCCACCGGCCCTGGCACACCCTGCGGACCAACCGACCCGGCCTGATTCCAGTGGATCATGACCTCGCCTGAACTGCAGTGCGTGCGCGTCGGGTCAATCAAGCGGACCACCGTCAATAGCCTGGAGTAACACCCCCAGAAGACCCCGTCCGCGTCTGGAATCGCGGGTTGCGTTGGCCGCCCATGGTGGGCTTTTTCGCCCTGGTCGGGACTCGCGGCCTGCGCTTGCGGCAGCAAACCCAAGGCCGTCGCTACCAAGGCGCTCTGAAGAAGTCGATGATTCAGCATGGTCTGTGCCCCTGAACTGCGGTTGAACTGATGACTTATGGTTGTGTGCGTCAAGCGTCGTACTACGGCAAGGGATTGATTTTCCAATCCCATCAAGCGTTCTTTCTTATCGAAAACAGACAGTCAGGGAAGTGATGCTGGCGACCAACGGCGAGTACCACCTGACGAGCGCACAGAATTTAAGTATCGGCTATCCGCTGTGGAAAGCTGCGACGCAAATCGCAAAACCGGTTCCCCGACCACCGGACACAACTGGAGTTTGGCAGTGCGACGGGGATATCCTAGCGTCCGTTCTGGTGACGAGGTGACGGGACCGCCGGGATCAGTGGACCCCGGCGGCGGGGAGGCGCCGCGCGATGGCATTGCAGATCGAGTTCGAAGCCACGGGTGGGGACCGGGGGACCTTGCGTGTCCGCGGGCTGCCGCCGCTCGGGTCCGAGGTCCTGGTGGCGGTCCAGCGCGGCTTGGATGAGCGCTATCTGACGCCGCACGGCGGCTGGGACGAGGCGCCCAGTTGGTATCCCTGCGCACGCCTCGAGGGCGACGACGCGACGCCGCGCTTCAGCGTCGGCGCGTCGCTGACCCTGGGCCTTCGCGCGGCCACGGGCGCCGCGCTGCGGGTGCATGTGCGGCGCCGCGATTTCGCGGATTGCGGGCCGCTGGAGACGCCGGTGCGATCCCCCCAGGCAGTCGCGCTGGACGCCGCGGCAAGCGACGCGCGCCTGTTCGGGCTTGACCCGGCGGCCATGCCAATCATCCCCAATCCGGCTCCGGCCGACGCGAGATGCGCCGCCGACCGGCCCATCGGCGAGGCGCCTGCACCCGTTCTGCCGCGGTCGGGGATGGCGTCCCCGCCGATTCGCGCGGTGCGGCGGGCACCGCTTGAGGCCCCAGGCCCGGCAGGGACAACACCGCCCGTGGTCGCGGCAGCGCATGGCGGCGCTCCGGCGGCAGGCCTTGCACCCGCCCGTGCCCGGACGCCGGGGCACTGGGCCGCGGCGGCGCTTTCTATCCTTTGCGGCGGGGGCTTGCTCTGGTGGTATCTGGCCACGCGGACCGGCGAGTCGGCAGCGCGGCCCGCCAGACCGACAGCGGGCCCAAGCGCCGGTGCCACGGTCGGCAAGGCCCTCTTTCTGGAGCTAAAGGGCCAAGACCTGCCACCGGCGGAGCTCTTCGGCCACGCCGAACGGGTCGCGCAGGCGGGTGACTGCGAGGCCGCCATCGGGCTCTTCATCGACGCCGCCAAGCGTGATGCGACGCTCGCACGGCGCCTGGGGCAACGCTACGACCCGGACGACTTTCAACCCAGGCCCTGCTTCGCCAAGCCCAACCCGGACAGCGCCCAGGTCTGGTACCAACGCGCGGCCGAGGGCGGCATCCCCGCGGCGCAGCGGCGCTACGCGCAACTGCTCCTGGCCGAGGCCGACGCGGGGCCCGTCTACCAGGACGCCATCGCGTGGCTGCGCAAGGCGGCGGCGGCCGGCGATACGCAGGCCGCCGACCAGCTCGCGACCCTGCAACAACGCTGATCAGCCCGAGAGGAGTAGTTGGCCGCAAATGAACGCAACCCGGAGTGCCACCGTGAAGCCTGTCACCCTGCGCCGCTCGCGGCGACCCGGACCCTGGCTGCCGGCCCTGCTGCTGGCCCTGCTGACCGGCGCCTGGGCCGCGTCGGCAGAACCCCTGCACCCGGCGGGCAAGCGCGACCTCTATGAACGGGTGCTGACCCACCCGGGGGCCATGGTCGCCGCCACCCCGGGGGGCCCGGGCCGCGACCCGCTCAAGGCCCTGTCCCGACTCTATGTCTATGCCCGGGAAACGGCCGACGGGCAGGAGTGGCTGCGGGTGGGAACCGGGACGCGCGAGGAGAGCGTCCTGGGCTGGCTGCCGACGCGCCGGACGACCCCCTGGCGGCAGCAACTCACGCTGGCCTTCACCAACCGGGGCGCCGGGCGCGAGCCGATGCTGTTCCTGCGCGGTGCGGATGACCTGCGGGCCATCCTCGACAGCCCCGCCCCGGGACCGGCCGCCGCGGCCCTGCGAGGCACCGTCGCGCAGGGCCGGCCGGACCCGCGTATCCTGGCACTGGAGCCCGCCAATTTCATTGACTTAAGCCGCCACTTCTATCTGTTGCCAATCCTGGACTTCGCCGAGTACCGCGCCGCCACCGGCGACAAGGTGCGGGCGCTGAAGGTCGCCTCCGTGACCCTGCCCGGCCCCGCTGCCAACCAGAACCCGAGCGCCCAGACGGCATCCGCGCCTCCCACATCGGGGGCGCCGGCCGCACCCGCGATACCAACACCCTACCGCGCCGCCGTCGTCTTCGTCATCGACTCCACCCTCTCGATGGGACCCTACATCGCCCAGACCAAGGCCGCGGTCGGGCGCTTCTACGAGCAGGTCCGCACGGCCGGGCTGCTCGATCGGGTCGCCTTCGGACTGGTCGCCTTCCGCGCCGGGTCGGGCGACCCCGCCAAGGCCGCGGGGCTCGAATTCATCGCCCGCACCTACGCCAACCCGGCCGCGATCAAGGACGGGCGCGATTTTCTCAAGCGCGTGCGCACCCTCGACGAGGCGCGGGTCGCGACCGACCGGTTCGACGAGGACCCCTATGCCGGCATCCAGGCCGCGCTGGACACCCCCGACTGGCGGCAGCGCTTCGCCGAGCGCCACATCATCCTGATCACCGACGCCGGGGCGCTCGACGGCTCCCAGCGCGACCCTGAAACCGGCCAGCGGGTACAGTCCAGCAGCGGGCTCGATGCCGCACGGCTGCGCAGCCTCGCCGGCGAGGCCGGGACCTCCATCGCCGTGCTGCACCTGCTCACCCCCGAGGCCCGCCGCCAGGGCAACACCGAGCCCGCCGCCGCCCAGTACCGCACCCTGTCGCGCAACGCCGTCAACCAGGAGACCGCCTATTTCCCGATCGACGAGGGCAGTGTCAGGGCCTTCACCGCGGCCATCGACACCTATGCCGGGCGCCTGATCGAGAACCTCGCACGCCCGGCCGCGCCCGGCCAACCACCGCCCGGCGGCGCGGCAACACCCGCCGGCGCCGACCAGGCGGCACAGATCCGGGCCATCGTCGACAGCCTGGGCCACGCCGCCCGACTCGCCTATCTGGGTCAGGTCGAGGGGACCCGGGCCCCGGAGGTCTTCGAGGCCTGGATCAGCGACCGGGACTTCGCCGATCCCTCCCGCTACGCCGTGGACGTGCGGGTGCTCCTGACCAAGGATCAACTCTCCGACCTGCAACAGGTCTTGAAGGGGATCGTCGAGGCCGCCGAGGCCGACCTGAACGCCGCGGCCGGCACCCGCAGTTTCTTCGACCGTCTGGCCAGTGTCGCCGCCCGCTTCAGCGTCGACCCCCAGGCCGGCAGCCGCGACCAGTCCACCCGGCTCGCCGACCTCGGGCTCTTGGGCGAATACCTCCAGGGACTCCCCTACAAGAGCGACGTCCTGGCCCTGACCCAGGACACCTGGACCCGCTGGGGCGCCATGCGCCAATACGAATTCATCGACCAATTGAACAAGAAGATCCGCCGCTACGGGCTCTATTATGCCGACCAGGACAAATGGGTCGACCTGGCGCAAAGCGGCGGGCGCGACCAGGCCGAGCTGGTCTATCCCATTCCGCTCGGCGACCTGCCCTAGGCATCCGCTTTTCGCGGACCAACTGCTGGAATTTGGTTGACGCATGGGCCGCCGCGCGGGGACACTGCGCTCGACCTTACTCCTTGTTCCAACCCTCCGCAGGAAGATATCCAGATGCCGAAGTTCCACCTTGGGCAATTGCTCCTGATCTGCGCCCTGTAAGCCAATGGATTTAATGATGCTGAACGGCGTGCTGGAGAGTTGACCGTTGGTGAGCCGCCCCCGACTTCACATAGTTCGCCCCAGTGGGATGCATCTGGCCTGATCAGCCTCCCTTTTGCTGGTCAGGAGTCATGGGCAAGGCGCTGGTGACGCCGCAGGCCAGCGCAAGCCTCAACAATTGCATGTGGTTATCAACGCTCAGTTTCTGTCGAATACCTGTCTGGTAGTTGGCGACTGTCTTGCTGCTGACACAGAGCAATGCAGCAATCTCGCGCAACGCGCGCCCCTCGGTGAGCAGGCGCAGCACCTCGAATTCCCTCTCGGTCAGAGTCTCGATGCGTCGACGTTCCTCCTTGGCCAGGCTCTCGCCCAATTCCTGCGCAAGATCTTGAGGCAGGAAGCGCCGCCCCGCCGCGACTGTCCGCACCGCCTCCACCAACATATCGGGCGCGCTGGCCTTGGTCAGATATCCCAGTGCCCCGCCATCCAGCGCCCGGGTAACGAATACGGGATCTGCATGCATGCTGAACATCAGCACCCTGGCCGTGGGCGCGCGGGCGCGAATGCGCCGCAGGGCCTCCAGTCCACTGATCCCGGGAAGTGAGATGTCCATGATGACGACGTCGGGGGCCTGGTCGGTAAAGGCGGCGTAGGCCGCCTCGCCGCTGGCAGCCTCGGCGACCACGGCAATGTCGCCGGTCGCTTCCAGCAAGCGCCGGTAACCCTCGCGCACGACGGCATGGTCGTCGACCAACAAGACCCGCAGGGCTGCGGTCATAGGCAAATCCCGGCCAGTGACCGACCAGAAAGCGGGATGGTCACATCGATCGCAAATCCGGCACCTGGCTGGCTGACGACACTGAAGTCGCCCCCTAATCCCGCGACCCGTTCCCGCATGCCGAGCAGACCCAGCCCGCGCCTGATCGCGCCGAGATCGGCACCATGGCCATTGTCACAAAGCGACAGCCGCAGGTCCGGTGATGACCCAAGCGATTCCAGAGTGATCGACACCCGGTTCGCCCCGGAATGCCGCAGAATATTCGTCACGCCTTCCTGGACCACCCGATAGAGCGCCATGGCGACCAACTCGTCCAAGGACTCGGGGACGTCGCGAAATACCCCTAGGAACTCGGTCCCTGGCATCAATTTCCGCCAACGTATTAGGTCGCTTTCGAGGGCTCCGACAAGGCCGAGTTCATCGAGCGCCACCGGCCTCAAGCGAGCGGTCATATCCCGAACAACATCATAGATTCGATCAGTGAGTTGAATCACCGCCAAGGCCCCACGGTGAATCTCTGGTTGCGTGCCGTGACTGTGGTTGCGGATACCCACGGCTTCGATCTTGATGGCATTCAGACTCTGCCCGAGTTCGTCGTGCAATTCGTGGGCAAGCAGGCGCCGTTCGGTCTCCTGGGCCTGGGTGATGCGCCAGGCCAGGTCGCGGAACTCGGCTTGCTTCACTTGCAGGGCATCCTCGATTTCCAGCCGGTGCTGCAGTTCAACCCCCAATTCCCGCCAGCGGCGCCAGGCGAACCAGGCAAGACCCAGACTGAATGTGAGCAGTGCCAGCGGTAATTCGTCGATCTGCAGGTACTCGTAACCCTGCAATATCGAAGTGACGCGCTCGTTCATTTCCGTGAACGCCCCGACGGCGAAGACGGCGAGCGCGACCAGGACGATCAACAGCAGCTCGAAGGCCGATCTTGCGGCGGCACTGGATCTCATTGCGCCCATCACGCCGGCTGGCGGCCGGTTCGCTGATCCGTCCGGCAGCATGCTGGGACCTGCGAGGCACCGATCCGTTGGGCGCAAATCAAGGGCGCTCCGACCACTTGGGCAGGTTGATCCGCCATCGCCAATCGTCCTCTCGTGAACGGTTCTGCCGCCTACATTGCCTCACCGCACAGGGCGGCTGGCGGCGCCGGACGGCTGTCGGCTGCCGACTGCCAAATCCCCGCCAGGGGAGGGGTGCATGTCCATTGTAGCCCAACGCCGCCGCTCGCTGTACTGCGGAGCGGTGGACTTTCATCCCCTCTGCCCAGTGCCCGGCCGTGACGCATGCTCGGGAATTTTTCCCTGGTCGCCCGCGCGGCGGGAGCGACATAATGGCGGACGCTTCACAACGTGCGCCCGGGAGCATACCCCGGGCGACTGCACGGGGCAAGCGCCCGTGGACATCGCGTCCCACCCAGCCGTGGTGTGGGTGCGCTTCGGTTAAGGGCCAGAATCACTCCTGCTTGAGATAGAAGATGATCATGACAAGACGACGACACAAATCCGCTCCGCAGCGTTCTCGGAGTCGGTCCGCTGCCGCCGTAGTCCGGTCACTGCGAGCAGTGATGCCCGGACTATTGGTCGTCGCCCCGGTGTTCGGGGCGGAGCCGACAACCCTGTCCGAGGTGACGGTGATTGGCGTCACCCCGGTCCACGGGGTCGGCTTGCCCAAGGACCAACTGCCCTACCCGGTGCAGGACGCCGACGGCCAACAGATCAGGGACTCGTTGAGCGGCAGCCTGGCGGACTTCATGAACCAGCGCCTGGGCAGCGTCTCGATCAACGAGGCGCAGAACAACCCCTTGCAGCCGGACGTGCAGTACCGCGGCTTCACCGCCTCGCCGCTGCTCGGTCTGCCCCAGGGCATCGCCATCTATCAGAACGGCGCCCGTATCAACGACGCCTTTGGCGATGCGGTCAATTGGGACCTGATGTCCCAGTCCGCCATCGGCAGCGTCAATCTCATGGGCGGATCGAACCCGGTGTTCGGCCTCAACGCCCTGGGCGGCGCACTCTCGATCCAGATGAAGAATGGCTTCACCCATCCAGGCTACAGCGCCCAGTTGATGGGTGGCTCCTTCGATCGGGTCCAGGGCTACGCCGAAGGCGGCTGGAACAATGGCACGCTGGGCGCCTATGTGAATGTCGACTTCATGACTGAGAACGGCTGGCGCGAGGAGTCGCCTACCGATGCCGTCAACCTGTTCGGCTCATTCGGCTGGCACGTCGCGGGGTCGGCCGTCGACTTGGACCTGGCGTATGCGAACACCGACCTGACCGGCAACGGCGCCATCCCGGTGCAGTTGATGCAGCTTGACCGCAGCGCGGTCTTCACGTTCCCGGACACCACCAAGAACGAGCTGTTCTCGGTTAATCTCAATGCCGAGCACTGGTTCAACAAGCAGGTGCAGGTGTCCGGCAACCTGTTCTACCGCAACCTGGATACCAAGTCGTTCAATGGCGATGCGGGCGACTTCGCTGAGTGCCCGGAGGACGACGAGGCGGGTCTGCTGTGTGACCCCGAGGGCGTCGTGCTCGAGGATCGGGCCGGTGACCCCATTGCCGCCGAGGATGCGAACGGCAACCCCTATGACGCCATCAACAACCGCTCCAGCCGCAAGCAGGAGACGGGTGGCGGCACCGTGCAGGCAACCTTTCTCCAGAGGCTCTTCGGTCTGGGCAATCAGTTTATCCTGGGCGCGGGTTATTTCACCGGCGACGTCACCTTCAACGCTGACGTGGAGATCGCCCGACTGCTGGCCAATCGCAGCACCGCGGGCTCCGGCATCCTGGAGGCGGACGGCGTGACCCGGCTGGACGCGACCACGCGCAGCAGCTCGGTCTATTTCAGCGACAGCCTGAACCTGACCGAGGCCCTGACGCTCACCCTGGCCGGGCGCTACAACGATACCGAGATCGAGAACTCGGACCAATCCGGGGAGCGGCCGGACCTCAACGGGACCAGCACCTACTCACGCTTCAATCCGGCAGCCGGCCTGACCTTTCAGGCGGCCCCCGGGGTCAACCTCTACGGCGGTTACAGCGAGTCTTCGCGCGCCCCGACCCCGGTGGAACTGGCCTGCGCCGACCCGCAGAACGAGTGCCGCCTGCCCAATGCCTTCCTCGCCGACCCCCCGCTGGACCAAGTGGTCGCCCGGACTTTTGAACTCGGCGTGCGCGGGGACCTGGCCTTGGCCTATCCGGTCAACTACCAACTGGGCCTGTTCCAGACCATCAACCAGGACGACATCCTGTTCCAGGCCGGGGGCGCCAGCGGCAACCTGGGCTTCTTCGACAACATCGGCGACACCCGGCGCCAGGGCCTGGAACTGACCCTTGGCGGCACCGTCAAGCGGGTCGCCTGGTTCCTCAACTACACCTACTTGCAGGCGACCTTCCAGAACGACTTCTATTCCCACAGCCCAAACCATCCCGTGGCGAACGCGGAGGGCAACATCTACGTGGAGTCGGGGGATCGACTCCCAGGGATACCGCTCAACAACCTCAAGACCGGGCTCGACTGGCAAATCACCCCCAGGTTCAGCGCCGGGCTGACCGTGATCTACCAATCCGGACAGTATTACCGCGGTGACGAGTCGAACAAATTGCCCAAGATAGCCGGATACGCCGTCGTCAATCTGCGCGGGGAGTATCGGGTCACGAACCGCTTCGCGATCCTCGCGAAAGTGAGCAATCTGTTCGACACGGAGTATTCCAGCTTCGGGGTCCTCGGGCAGGCCGACCAGGTCCTGGGTGATGCCTACCTGGACCCCAGATTCGACGGACCAGGCGCACCCTTCGGCGGTTGGGTCGGGGTGCGCCTGTCCCTTTGATCCCGGCCATCCAGCCATGGCCTAACCCTCGCTCTGGCGAGTTCATTGATCTCAACTTGATCTCAACAAGGAGTACGACATGAAACGATTGATGCTTTGCGTATCGGTGGCAGCGACCCTGGCAGCCGCTGCGGCAACCGCCGGCCCCATCGCCGACTCGGTGGCTCAGACCAAGGTCCCGCTCACCACCTGCATGGACCTGGTCGCCGAACAGATCGGCGCCGCGATCGGGCATGTGGAATTCGAGTCGCGCAAGGGCGATCCCACCTACGAGTTCACGGTCAACGCCAAAGGGGCCACCTACTATGTCGGTTGCAGCGGCAACACCGGCTTGATCTCCGCGGTGGACCTGATCGTCAATTCGGATGACCCGCGGTGGGCGGCCGCCGCCAAGATCACGGAGGAGGAGGCCAAGGGCGCCGCCACGGCCCGGTATGCGGGCAGCGTGGAGGAGGTCAAGCGCCTCCTGCTCCAATCGGGGCAGGCGGTCTATGAGGTCGACATCGAGATCCCCGACGGCAACGGCGAATTCAACGTCTATGTGAATGCCGCGGACGGCGCCATCGTCCAGGTCAACCTGGAGTACTGGGAGATTCCGGAATCCGTGCCAGGGGACCTGGACTGACGGTACTGCGGCGCGGGTTTCTCGTCACGCCGCGCGGCGGTGTGACGTGGCAACTCGTCGACTCGATCACGCACCCCGATCCCGGACGCAGCCTAACCGGTCGCGTCCGTCCAACGACATCGATCAGGAGTGGTTCACTTGGAGTTTCTGAAGGCCAATCTGGATCTCGGCATCATCGGTGTACTCGGGTTCATGAGTTTCCTGACCATCGCCTTCGTGGTCGAGCGCTATCTGTTCCTGGCGCGCATCGATCCGGCTGCCTTCGACCGCGCGGAGGACCTGGAGATCGACCTCACCCGCCACCTCACGGTCATCGCCAGCGTCGGCGCCAACGCCCCTTACGTGGGCCTGCTCGGGACCGTGCTCGGCATCCTGATCACCTTCTATGACATCGGCCAGGGCGGCACCCTCGACACCGCCGCCGTCATGGTCGGCCTGGCCCTGGCACTGAAGTCCACCGCGCTCGGGCTGGTCGTCGCCATCCCCTCCATCATCTTCTATAACGCCCTGCTGCGCCGGGTGGACGTGCTCAAGGCGCGTTGGGGCCGGGGCCGCGGGACCTGAAGGCGATGATGAAAAAGATGGACCAGATCAATGTGATCCCCTTCATCGACATTATGTTGGTGTTGCTGGCGATCGTGCTCACCACCGCCACCTTCCTCGTCGAGGGGCGCCTGCAGATCCGCCTGCCGACGGCCGCCAACGAGGATACACCCGGGCAACTGAACCCGCTCGAGATCGCCATCGGCGCCGACGGAGAGGTCTTCTTCCAGGCCGAGTCCCTGGGGGTGGGCGCGCCCGGGCTCGCCGCCCTGGCACCCCACCTCGCCGCACTGCAACCCGCCACCCAGATCGTCCTGCGGGTGGACGCACAGACCCCCTTCGCCGCCTTCATCGCCGTGGTGGACCAGCTCAAGGCGCGCGGGCTGGAGCGTCTGTCGATCCTCACCCGGCGGCCGTGAGCCAGGGCCCCACCTGCCGACACTGCCTCGCACTCGGCCTGCTGACCTCCGCCCTGCTCCACGGGGCGGCGCTGTACCTGTGGTCACGCACGGCCCCGGCCGCCCCGTCGACCCCGCCCCTGGTCACTATCAACCTCGAACTGACCGACTTTGCCGATGAGACGGGGACCGGCGACGGGAACAGCGCCACGCCGACCGAGCCCAGGCCCCCCGACCCGGCGCCCGCGGACCCGGTCAGCGAACCACCGCCCGAGCCGCCCCCGCCGCCGGTCCGTCCGGTCGAGCCAGACCCTGCGTCAACCCCCAACCCTGCTCGGGACATCGAGCCGGAGCCGCAGCGCGTCGTCGCGCCCCCGCCGCCGCGCGACCCACCGCGCCCCAGGCCGACGCCCAAGCCCGAGGCGAAGCCGGTGCCCCGGCCGCAACCCAAGCCACCAACCCCGCCGCGCCCGCAGACCCGGGCGCCGCTGCCAGTCGACCGGCCACCGCCCGAGCGCCCCCGCCAGGCGCAGGCACGTCCCGCCGGCCCTATTGCCGGCCCCACGAGGCCCCAGGGCGAGAGCCAGGCCGGGCGCCCCGGCCCGTCCGGCGGCCCCGCGCCGCGCGCCCCGGCGAGCACCGCCGGCCCCGCGGCCAAGGCCGCCGCGGAGCGCGCCTATCTCGCCGAACTCCAGCGTGCGATCAGCGGTCGGCAACGCTTCCCGGAGGAGGCGCGGCGGCGGCACAAGAGCGGGGTCGCGACCGTCGCCTTCGTGGTCGCGACGGACGGACGCATCAGCCAGGTCCGCATCGTCCAGAGTGCCGGCGACCCGAACTTGGACCGCGCCGCCCTGGACGCGCTGAACCGGCTCGGCCGGTTCAAGCCCATCCCGGCCGTACTTGGTCGCAGCAGTTGGTCCATGCGGGTCCCGATCCGCTTCGACCTACGGTAGCGATGCCGCACCTCAGGTACTATCAGGGTGAGACCCTGGGATTTCGCGTGCTCTATGTCTATACCCCGGCGGACGGTATCATCTTCGCCGTGGGGCCGATAATGCCGCCCGCCGATTACGCCTCTTTGCCCCCACCACCCGGACGCTACCCACCGCCATGTACCCGCGCACCCTGCTGCCCGCCCTGCTGCTGATACCGATCCTGTCTTCTTCCATGGCGGCGGCGCCGGAGGCCGGCTACCTGGGCGTCGCGGTCTGCGGCGAGTGCCACGCCAAGGAACGCGACCTGTGGCGCGACTCCTTTCACGATCGGGCCATGAAGGAGCCGACGGACAAGACGGTACTGGGTGACTTCAAGGGCGTCCAATTCACCGCCCACGGGGTGACCTCACGCTTCTTCAAGCGCGACGGGCGCTTCTTCGTCCGCACCGACGGCCCCGACGGGACGCTCAAGGACTACCCCATCCGCTACACCTTCGGCTGGTATCCGCTCCAGCAATACCTGATCGAGTTCCCCGGCGGCCGCCTGCAGAGCCTGGGTATCGCCTGGGACAGCCGCCCCCAGGACCAAGGCGGCCAGCGCTGGTTCCATCTCTACCCGAACGAGAAGATGGACCACCGTAACCCGCTGCACTGGACGGCGCCCGACCAGACCTGGAACTACCAGTGCGCCGACTGTCACTCCACTGACCTCAAGAAGGGGTACGACGCCGAGCGCCACATCTACGACACGCACTTTGCGGAGATCAATGTCGCCTGCGAGGCCTGCCACGGCCCCGGCTCCCGCCACGTCGCCTGGGCGCAGGCGGCGATCGCCGCCAAGGCGTCCGGTACCGCCCCGACGCCGCCCGCCGCACCTGCTGATCCGACCCTGGGCCTGCTGGTGGACCTGAAGGACCGCGACGGCGGCCAGTGGCAGACCGACCCCGCGACCGGCAAGCCGGCCCGCAGCCGGCCCCGCACCACCCAGACCCAGACCGAGACCTGCGCCCGCTGCCACTCCCGGCGCGGGCGCATCTGGGATGAACTGACGCCCGGCGAGCCCCTGCACCAGGGGTTCCGGCTCGCCCTGCTGTCGCCTTCCCTGTACTTCCCGGACGGCCAGATCAAGGACGAGGACTATGAGTACGGCTCCTTCATCCAGAGCCGCATGTACCACCAGGGCGTCGTCTGCTCGGACTGCCACGAGCCCCACAGCCTCAAACTCAAGGCCGCGGGCAACGCCGTCTGTACCCGCTGTCACCAGGCCGACCGCTACGACGACCAGAGCCACCATCACCACACCCAGGGCGGCACCGGCACCGCCTGCGTCGCCTGCCACATGCCCCGGCGCCTCTACATGGTGGTGGACCCGCGTTTCGATCACAGCCTGCGGGTGCCGCGCCCCGACCTGTCCGACCGGCTCGGCACCCCCAACGCCTGCAACGCCTGTCACCAGGACAAGGACGCCGCCTGGGCCGCCGCCGCCGTGGCCGGCTGGTTCCCGGACCCGGCCCGCCGCGGCCCCCACTTCGGCGAGGCCCTGCACGCGGCCGACACCGGCGCGGCGGACGCCCCGGCGCGCCTGCTCGCCCTGGCCGGTGACCCGGGCCAGCCCGCCATCGCCCGCGCCGGCGCCCTGGAACGGCTCCATGAACACCCGAGCCCGGACGCCATGCTGACCCTGCCCCGTCTGCTCAAGGACCCGGACCCGCTGGTGCGCGCCGCCGCCGTGCGCTACCTCGATCTGACGGACCTGCGCACCCGCACCGAACAGGCCTGGCCCCTGCTCACCGACCCCGCGCGCACCGTGCGCCTGGAGGCGACCCGGGTGCTGGCGCCGCTCGCGACCCAAACGATGGGCGCGGAGCTTGCCGGTCAGTTGGACAGTGCCCTGCAGGAGTATGTGGCCGCCGAGAGCGTCAACGCCGACCGCCCCGAGGCCAACCTGAACCTGGGCCTGATCGCACTCACCGCCGGGGAGCCGGAGGTCGCCGAGCGCGCCTACCGCGAGGCCCTGGCCCTGGACCCGCGCTTCATCCCCGCCCATGCCAACCTGGCCGACCTCTACCGCGGCCAGGGCCGGGAGGCCGAGGCGCAGGCGCAACTGCGCACCGGCCTCACGGTCGACCCCGAGAGCGCCGACCTGCACCACGCGCTCGGTCTGTCACTGGTGCGGGCCAAGCGCCTGGACGCGGCCCTGACCGATCTTAAACGCGCGACCGAACTGGCCCCGACCAACAACCGCTACGCCTATGTCTACGCCATCGCCCTGGACAGCGCCGGCCACACCGCGCAGGCCCTGCCGATCCTGGCCGCCGCCGCCGCGCGCGACGCGGCCGCTACCGAGTTGCTGGTCGCCCTGGTCCAGTACCACGCCAAGCTCGGGCAACGCGAGGCCGCGACCGCCTGGCTGGACAAGCTCGCTGCCGTAGCGCCGGGGGACCCGGCGGTCGAGCAGTTACGGGGTTCTTTGGGACAGCCGTGACCGCGCGAGTACCCTGAGAGGGCAGACATTTTGTCGGCGACGACGCTTCGCGTAGGCGGCAGCGGCGGTTGCCCACTGCTCGTTCTTGGGATTAGAGACACCCTATATGACCAAAGTTGTTAGTATTACCGGGCCAATCCCCGGTGAGGACCTGTTGTCGAAGGTGGATGAGCTTTATTCCACCATCCTCGCCGACCCCCCGTGGCAGTTCCAGAACCGCACCGGCAAGATGGCGCCCGAACACAAGCGCCTGCTCCGCTACCCGACTATGGCCGTCAATGACATCATGGACCTGCCGGTGCAGGAGATCGCCGCCGAGCGCAGTCACCTGTATCTGTGGGTACCCAACGCCCTGCTCGCCGAGGGCCTGCGCGTGATGGCCGCCTGGGGCTTCACCTATAAGTCGAACCTGATCTGGTATAAGGTCCGCAAGGACGGCGGACCGGATGGGCGCGGCGTGGGCTTCTATTTCAGAAACGTCACCGAGATGGTCCTGTTCGGCGTGCGCGGTGGTATGCGGACTCTGGCGCCGGGACGCCGCCAGGTCAATCTGCTCTCGACCCAGAAGCGCGAGCACTCGCGCAAGCCGGACGAGATCTTCGACATCATCGAGCGCTGCTCCCCCGGCCCCTATCTCGAACTCTTCGCCCGCTTTGAGCGCGACGGCTGGGACCAGTGGGGCAATGAAGACGTGGAGCGCAACTCCTTTCACGGTGTGGCCCTGCGCACCGGCCACACCGAACCGCAGTTGCGCCCGCTGGAAACGCCGGCGGCCTATCGTGGGAAGGCGTGAGGATAGGTGAATGACCTTCACCCATTTCACCGTGATCATGTGATATTGACGACGATCCAACACGCCGCAGTGCAGGCGGTCCGCATCAGTGTCGGACGGTAGCGCCGATCCTCTGTCACGCCCCTTCAGGGCTTAGGCCCTTCATCCGCACAACCCAGGGCGTTGCCCTGGGCTGGTATGTTACGCCCCTTCGGGGCTCCGGTTACCGCGTGGTCAAGTGCGCTTTGTTGGGCGGGAGCGGTTCACTAATAAGTTAAACAAGTCCATTAGGGAATGCTCTCAGCGTCGTTGTCGTTGTCGTTGTCGTTGTCGTTGTCGTTGTCGAGGTTATCGTAGCGCCCTGGATTCGCTCGTACCCCAAATTGCATCGCTTCTCCGATTACGATTACGACAACGACAACGAC
>NZ_CAIKKU010000285.1 GCF_903828115.1 uncultured Thiodictyon sp.
CCCATTTCAGCTTATCTTGCGGTTGATCTTAAGCCCCGAAGGGGCGAGACATACCAGCCCAGGGCAACGCCCTGGGGTGGCCGTTCGATAGAATCGAGCCCTGAAAGGGCGTGACATAAGGAGCCGCGCCCCTATGTCACGCCCTTTCAGGGCTAATCCTCTGTATTCGCTCGACCCAGGGCGTTGCCCTGGGCTGGTATGCGGGACCCCGTTGGGGTCCAAGAGTAAGGTGGAACGGGGAATTCCAGGGACAGTTTACTCAATCGAGACTGGCATCAAGTTGTATCAAACCTACTGTCCCCGGAACCCGGAACTGCGGGACCCGGTGGGAGCGGCTTTAGCCGCGACGCGACTTCGCAAGGCGCAGTGGGCCTCGTCGAGTGCGGCACGGGCCGCGTCCGGGTCGCCGCGCAGGGCCTGGGACCAGGCGGCGGTGAGCAGGCCCCGCGGCAGGTAGTCGATCTGGCCCGCTCGGCGCAGTCCGGCGACGGCGCCGAGCGCCTCGGGGTCGGGGCCGGGCGGGGGCAGGTGGCCGGTCAGCAGTGCGCGCAGCAGGCGGACGCGGGCCAGGGTCAGGTGGTCGAGGGCGATGTCGAGGAGCGGGTCGGTCGGGACTCGCCACTCGAACATCTTGGCCGCCCGCCGCTCCACATCAATGCAGGCTGCGAGCGGGTCGGTCGGGGCCAGTCCGTCCGGGTCGACGGCGGTGCCGGGTGCCGGCCGGAGGCCGGCGCTCCATAGGACCCGCCAAGCGGGGCGCGCAGCGCCGCGAGCAGGTCCGCACCCGCCGGGCGGTCGAAGAGACCGGTCAGACGCAGCAGGGCCAGTTCCCGGGGGTCGTCGGCGCCCTGGGCGCGGGCGAGCCAGGTCTCGTAGGTCTCCAGCACCCGCCAGGCGGTACGTTGGCGCAGGTCGCGGGTCTCGGTGTCGGCCTCGTGCAGGTCGCGGATGCAGTCGACACGGCGGATATCGTTGCGATGGAAGCGCACCAGAAAGCGCCCGACCAGGTCGAGGCTCAGGTCATGACAACCGAAGCGCTCGCAGACCGCGGCCAGTTCGGCATCGGTGCCGGTGATCTGGAGTTGGCGCAGCAGGGCCACCGCGGTGTCGCGGGCCAGGTCTTCGAGGTCCCGCCGGGCCTCGCCGACCAAGCTTGGCAGGTGCTCGCGGCTGGTGATGACGAGGAGCCCCGGGTTGCGCTGGGCCAGGGCGTGGATGAAGGTCGCGAGGTCCGGGTCCAGCAAGTGGCCGTCCTGGGGGCTGCCGGGCGGGTGTTGCAGCGGCTCCAGGCCATCGAGTACGAACAGCGTGCGCTGGGCCTGGACCAGCCGGGGCGGTGGGGCTGCGGGTCGCCGAAGAAGGTGAGCGCCTGCTCAAAGAAGGCGCCGAGGTTGCCGACGCGGGCGGCGGGCTGGTCGCCGTCGCCCATGCCCACGCCGGCTGTGCCGGTGCCCTGGTCGTAGAAGCTCCAGTCGAAATAGGCATCCATCAGCGGCGCGCCGTCCGGGTCCCGCCAGTCGCGGTCGATGAAGCGGGTCTGCAACCACTGGATCAGCAGCGCCGTCTTGCCGACCCCGCCCCAGGCGACGATGACCAGCGCCTTGGTGCCGTCGGCCCAGGTCTGGTCCAGCCAGGCCAGATCCGCGTCGCGACCCAGGAAGTGCTCGGCCTGGTGGCGGAAGACGATGCGGGAGGTGGCGAGGCGGGGGGCGGGGGCGAGGGTCGGGATGATGGTGCGCAGGTCGCCCAGGAGTTGGCCGTAGAGGTCGCGCTCGGTCGCGAACGGTCGCGAACGGCTCGCCGGGGTAGCGGCGGGCGAGTCGCAGGCGGCTCAGGTGCTCGCGCTGGGCGGCGGCACCGGCGGGTGTGACGTACAGGAACAGCCCCACGCCGTAGTGCAGCGCCTGGAAGGCCTCCCACTGCGTATAGGTCAGGTCGCTGAAATCGCCGAGTGCGGCGCGCAGCTCCGGGTACTTGCCGAGAAACGCGGGCTCGGCTTGCAGAAAATCCGCCACCGCCTTGGGGTTTGCCCGGTCGCCGGGTTCGGCGCCGATCAGATGGATCACCGCCGCACAGTCGCGCACATAGTCACCGACCTTGCGCACGGTGTCGGTGTCGTCGCCGGGCTGGCGAAAGACCTCCTGCCACTTGACCTCGCAGTCGGCGCGGACCAGTTGCCGGGCCAGGTGCTCGCGAAGCCCCGCAAAGGGCGCGCCGGGGTGTTGGAATTCGCGCGAGGCGCAGGAGATGAAGATGCGGTTGTTGTCCGACATGCCGTGATGCCTCGCGTGATCCGCTGCCGCGTGCGCGGCGATTGCCTCTTGGCGGTTGAGTGTAAGGCTTTTGTCGACTCGCCGCCTACAAGCCCGTAAGGCGCAACGCGCAGCGGTTCCGCCGCCTTCGGTGCCGCCATGATCAAAGTCGGCGCCAGTGAAGATCCTGCCATTGCTCATCCTGCTATCGACCCTGAGCTTTACGGCTCAGGCGCTGGAGTGCGAGCATGACGGGCTGGCTGGCGGTCAGGCGATGCGGATAGACTGGCGCCAGCCTGCCCATCGGCGGCTGCGGCACGCGAAACCCGGCCCTTCAACTCGGTGCGTGACATGGCGAAGACCGCGCAATGGAGCGGTCGCTGTTGCGCACTGACCTTTGGACCTGGGGTCGCTCGGCGCCTCGCCGCGCTCGCGTGTACCGCCGACCGCACCCCTGCGCACCAAGACAAGTCGGAGCCAACCCATGAATCTGGCGGAAACCATTTACACCCATGTCAGCGCCCTGCCGCCCGACCTGCAACGGGAGACCTTCGATTTCATCGGTTTTCTGGAGGCGCGTTACGGTCTGGCAGCGGCCGCTCCGCGTTTGACCACCCAGGGCTTCATCGAGCGGTTTGCCGGCAGCCTGGGCGCCGATTTCCCCGACGATGTCGATGCGGCCGACCTGGGCCGGGATGTCCCCCGTGAGTCGCTGGAGTGAGCCGCTACCTACTGGATACCAACGCCTGGATCGCCTTCATGAAAGGGCATCCAAGCGTGGTCGGCGGGGTGCATCGGGTCGGCTGGGAGGCGCTTTATCTGTGCGCCCCAGTATGGTCGGAGCTCTGGTTTGGCGCGTGCAAGAGTCAGCGCGTGGCAGAGAACCAAGCACGCCTTCGCGATCTTGCCGAGCAGGTGACGAGCCTGCCCTTCGACGGGCGCGCCGCGGAACACTGTGGCGACATCCGTGCCGTCCTGGCCCGCCAGGGACAGCCGATCGGCCCTTACGACGCGCAGATCGCCGCCATCGCCCGCGCCGCCGGACTCTGTGCGGTCACCCGTAACGTCTCTGAATTCGGCCGGGTGCCCGCGTTGCGCGTCGAGAACTGGCAGTCCTCATAAGCGCGGAGACCTGGATTGCGCTGCGCCCCATCCCGGCGACGACTGGGCGATCACGCCCAAACCGGAGCTCGAGGCTTCAGCCGGATGGGGGCGCCGAAGGTGCTCGGGGAATTCCATCAAGGCCCCACGGCGCGCCCGGCGCGCTCCTGGTCCGCCTGGCCGGCCTCCTGCTCGATCCGGGCGATCAACTCGGCCGTCGGGTAGGCGTCGGCGGGCAGACCGCGGGCCTGCTGGTAGTCCTGGAGTGCGTCCCGGGTCCTGACGCCGATCATCCCGTCCGGTTCGCCAAGCTCGAATCCCAGGGCCTTGAGCCCCTGCTGCATGACAATGACACGGGCGCGCGGCAGGGCCTGGTCCCCCGGCGGCGGCCGACCGATCAGGGGACCGGCGCCGCGCAGCCGGTCGGACAGGTAGCCGACGGTGAGTGCGTAATACAGCGAACGATTCCAGGCGTAGATGACCTGGAAGTTCGGCAGCACCAGGAAGGCCGACCCCTGAGCGCCGGCGGGCAGCACGATCGAACCTAAGGTTTCGCCGCCGGCCAGCGGCTCCCCGGCGGCACCCAGGACGCCCAGTTGGTCCCACTCATCAATGGCCTTGGTGAGACCCAGGCGCGCCTGGGCGAGCGGGAAATCCGGCGGCAGCAGGACCTCGCTGCCCCAGCCTTGTTCCGGGTTCCAACCGGCGGCGCTCAGATACCGGGCCGCGGATTCCAGGGCATCGGCGACGCTGTGCCAGATGTCTGCGCGGCCGTCCCCGTCGCCGTCGCGGGCATAGCGGCGATAGGTGGATGGCATGAACTGGGGCTGTCCCATGGCCCCGGCCCAGGAGCCGGTCAGGTCGGCGGGCGCGGCCTGGCCGCTGTCGACGATGCGCAGGGCCTCGATCAGTTCGGCGGTGAAGAAGTCGCGCCGCCGCCCGTCCCAGGCCAGGGTGGCGAGTGCGGCGATGACGGGGAAGCCGCCGGTTTGGGTGCCATAGTCGGTCTCCATCGCCCAGAGTGCCACCAGCAATTCGGCCGGGACGCCGTGACGGCACCCGACGTCGGCGAGCAACCGGGCGTGCCGCTGGAGCAATTCCCGGCCGCGGGTGATGCGCGCCGGTGAGACCCCGGCAGTCAAATAGTCGAAGAAGGTGCGGGTGTATTCGGCCTGACGCCGGTCGAGGGCCAGGACCCGGGGCAGCGGACTGACCCCCTCAAAGGCCGCGTCCAGGGTGGACGGCGCTAGGCCGAGCGCGAGGGCCTGGGCGCTGAATGCCTCGCGCCAGGTTTCGAACGACACCGCCGGGGTCGGTAACCCCGGGGACGCCGTCGGCGCCTGGGCTCCGGATTTGCCCGGGTCCAGCGGCGCCGCCAAGGCTGACGCGCACACGGCGGCCAGCAATAGCGCCGGGGCCCGGGCGCACGGCGACGAACGACGGCCCGCGGCGGGACGCAATGGGATCGACAGCGAAAAATCTCCTTGCAGCAGTAACAATCTGACCGGTATGGTTATCATCAAGGCCAGGTTCGCGGCGCACAGCGCCTGACACATGCGTGACACCGTAAAGCGGTGTCACGAGGGGTCCATCCGTTCAGTGGAGCCAAGTCCGCACCGTCGCCACCCCGAGGTCGGACCAGGCGCCCAGTTGGGCCAAGCCTTGATGCATCCAGACCGCCCACTCGGCCCGGGTCGGCAGTTGGATGAAGTCCAGCGGCGGGGCCAACCAGGCCAGGACGCCCACCGCCGCGGCCATCGCCAGGCTGCTCGCCGGGTCGGTCAGGCTGAAGGGCTTGAGCGCGGTGCCGAAGGAGCGCTTCACCCGGGCGTTGAAGAGGTCCACGCTGTAGATCTCGTCCAGGCACAGGTGGGTGAGATAACCCAGGCCCACCATCAGGCCGGCGACCCAGGCGGCGCGCGGGGCCTGCTCCAGGAACCGGTGGCTGATCGTCACCGTCGCCAGGGTGGCGAAGGCGACGGCCAGCCAGGAGTGCCAGATGCCGCGATGGACGGTGAAGCGGGCAAAGGTCTCGAACAACAGGAAGCGCACGCCGAGAAAGAGCCCGAACCAGACGACCGCCAGTTCCAAAGGGCGATAATCCCCCACCAGGGGCAGGGTCCAGCCAAAGGCCAGGGCCGCCCCCAGGACGCCGAAGAAGGTCCGCCCGGGGGCGGAAATGTCCGCGTCGATATCCGGCAGCACGGCGCCCGTCACCCCCAGGCCCAGGAGCACCAGGGCCTGACCCGGCGGCACCAGATCGAACCCCTTGAGGGCCAGGACGGCGCCGCCGCTGACGAAGATGCCGACGTTGAGATGGGTCTGGAAATTGGCCATGGGTTCGGGGTTCGGGGTTCGGGGTTCGGGGTTCGGAGTTCGGAGTTCGGAGTTGGGGGTCTGAGGGGCAGGCGCACGCCGGTGGGCGAGCGGGGGAGTTGTCCGCGGCGCACCGGTTTCGCGCTAAGCTAAAGTTACCCGTCGTGGGGGGGGGGGGGGGGGGGGGGGGGGGGGGGGGGGGGGGGGGGGGGGGGGGGGGGG
>NZ_CAIKKU010000286.1 GCF_903828115.1 uncultured Thiodictyon sp.
GACAACGACAACGACAACGACAACGACGCCCGGTCCGTGGGAACGTCCGGTAGCAGCTTGCCGCGCCAGGTACGATTGGGCTAACCTGTGATCGCCCGCACCCGTCGCCCAGGGTGGGGCCCATCCGATCGCGCAACCCCCACGCCGCCAAAGATCCCCATGGAAACAGCCCCGATCGTCGTCTTCGCCGGCTCCTACTTCCCGGCCTGGATCCCCAGCGTGATGCTGGGTATGGTCCTGGCGGGCCTCGTTTACGCGCTGCTGGTGTGGGCCGATGTGGCGCGCTCGATCCCATTGCCCGGCGTCTTTTATCTGCTCTTGAGCGCCCTGGCGGCCATGGGTCTGTGGCAGCTCCTGTTCGCGCGCGCGACGATCTGACCCCGGACCGGCGCCTGATCCGTGAACCCCCTGTCCGAGCGCGGCATCGAGTTCCGCTCCATTCTGGGCCGGCTCCTGTTCGCCCTGGTCGCGGTCGCGACGCTGGTGGTCGCCTACCGGCTGGCCGCGGCGCTCGCCCTGTCGCCGCGCACCACCGACGCCGAGATCGACGCCGATGTCGTGCGTATCTCCTGTGTCGTGCCGGGGCGCGTCGCCGAGGTGGCGGTCGCGGAGAACCAGTCGGTCGCCGCCGGGCAGTTGCTCTTTCGGCTCGACCCCGAGACCTACCAGTTGGAACTGGAACTGGCGCAGGCCGAGCTGGCGGTGGTCGAGGGCAGCCTCGCGGATCAGCAACGCCTGCGCGAATCCGAACGCGCCAATGCGGTGGTGGCGCAGGACCAGGTGGCCCGTGCCGAGTCCAACCTGGCGCTGGCCACCCGCACCGCGGAGCGGCTGGTGCCCATGGAGTCCGCCGGCTATGTGTCCCGCCAGACCCTGGACGAGGCGCGCACCGCGGTGAGCGACGCCAAGGTCTCGCTGCGCCAGGCGCAGGGCGCCGCCCGCGCCGCCACCACCGCGGTCCAGACCACCAGCGCCCTGGAGGCCCAGGTGCGCGCGAATCGCGCCCAGGTGGCCATCGCGCGGCGGGCACTGGAGCAGACCGAGGTGCGCGCCCCGGTGGCCGGCAAGGTCGTCGGGCTCAAGGTCGCCGCGGGCGGGGTGGTGATGCCGGGGGTGCCGCTCTTCACCCTCATCGACAGCGCCACCTGGGCCGCCAGCGGGCTCTTTGCCGAGACCGAACTGGCCGGCATCCAGGTGGGGGACGCGGCCGATGTGTTCGTCATGATCGACCCGCGGGTGCGGATCAGGGGCCGGGTCGAGGGCATCGGCTGGGGCGTGGCCTCCGACAGTGAGATCGCGGCCCTGGGCGGCCTGCCCTATGTGGCCCGCACCCTGAACTGGGTGCGGGTCGCGGCCCGCTTTCCGGTGCGGATCCGCCTGGAGTCGCCGCCCGAGCGGTTGATGCGCATCGGTGCCTCGGTGGTCGTGGTCCTGCATGAGCAGCGGCGCGCGGACTGAACCCACGCCCGGCGCGGCGGTGCTGCCGCGCCTGCGCGACCTGCTCCGGGAGGAGTTGGCGCCCTTTCCCGGCCGTCTCGGGCGGGTGCTGCGCATGACGGTGCTCTGCGTGGCCGTGGTCATCGTCTGCATGGCCTGGCAGATCCCGGAGGCGGCGCTCGCGGCCTATCTGATCTTCTTCGTCAGTAAGGACGATGCCGGCTCCAGCGCCATCGAGGGCCTGGCCCTGATCGTCGTCGTGGTCCTCGCGGTCGCGCTGGCCTTCGTCGTCACCGGCGCTACGGCCGACGCGCCAATGCTGCGCGTCCTGACCATGGGCGCCCTGATCTATGGCGGCATGTTCCTGTCCGCGACGACGAAATCCGGCCCGGTCGCCGGTTCGCTCGCCATGGTCCTGGCGATGGCCCTGACCGCGCCGGACCTGGTGGGCTATCCGGAGCTGATCACCCGGGCCTTCCTGTGGATGATCCCGATGGTGCTGGTGCCGATGTGCCTGCTGATCCTGCTCAATCTGGTGGTCGGGCGCGACCCGGCCCGACTCTGGGGCGATACCCTGCGGCGGCGCTTCGCGGCGGCGGCCCTGATGCTGGAGTCGCCGGGACCCGTGAGCCGTCGCCGACTGCTCGGGCTCATGCGCGCCGGCGACTCCGCCACCGCGACCTTCAACAAGATGGTGCGGCTGCTGCACGAACTGCCGGCGCCGGCCCTGGCCCGACTCGAGGCGCTGGAGCGGCTCTCCACGCGCCTGCTGACGGCCCGGGCCGCGGCGCCGGTGCTCGAGTTGACCGGGTACGGGCGCGCCCGGCCGCGGTCGCGGGCACTGGGGGCGGTGCTGGCCCGTTTCGATCGGCGTGCCGAGCGGTCCGCGGCGGTGTGGCCGACGCCATCCGCGCCGCCGCCCGAGCCGGCCGCGACTGCCGCCGGGCAGGAGATCGATCGGGTGCTGATCGCCCTGGCCGGGGTCGCCGCGGGTGAGGCCGCGGCCATCGCGCGTGCGCGCGGGCTGACCGAGCGCGCCCCGGCCGCACCCTTTTTCGCCGCCGATGCCTTCAGCAACCCCGAGTACGCCCGCTTTGCACTCAAGACCACCCTGGCGGTGATGCTGTGCTACCTGTTCTATATCGGTCTGGACTGGCCCGGCATCCACACCTGTGTCATCACCTGTTTCTATGTGGCCCTGGGCTCGGTCGCCGAGACCCTGCACAAGCTCACGCTGCGCCTCATCGGCTGTCTCATCGGCGCCCTGCTGAGCTATGTCGCCATCGTCTTCGTGTTCCCGTCCATGCACTCCATCGGCGACCTGGCCCTGGTGATCGCCGCCGTGACCTTCGTCGCCGCCTGGATCGGGCTCGCGAGCGAGCGCACCTCCTACATCGGCCTGCAGATCGCCCTGTGTTTTTACTTGGCGACCCTGCACGGCTTCGGTCCCTCCTACGATCTGAGCATCGCCCGCGACCGGATCGTGGGGGTCGTGATCGGTAACCTGGCGATTGCCGTCCTGTTCGTCTCGCTCTGGCCGGTCAGCGCCGAAAGCAAGATCCGGGCGCATTTCCGCGCCGCGCTCCAGACGGTGCGCAGCCTGCTCGGCGCACCGGCCGGGCGCGCCGCGGTGGCCCGCGCCGGTGATCGCTTCAACACCGAACTCGCGGCCGCCGCCTCGGCCCTGGACCTGCTGAACTTCGAGCCGCGGCGGATTCGGCCGCACCGCGAGCGGCAGGCGGCGGCACAACGGCTGGTGGTGCTGTGCGAGGACCTCTATCTGAACGCCGCCATGTTGGCCCAGCAGCGGGCAACCGACGACGATGCACCGGCCCTGCCGGACGCGCTCGCGCAAGACCTCCGGCGCCGGGATCAGGTCCGTGCCGATGCCATTGCCGCCTTTCTCGACTGGATGGGGGAGACCGATCCCGGGGTGCGCGCGGCGGCGGCGAGCCCTGACCTGAGTGGGGCTCTGAATCCCGACCCGGCACCAGACCTGGAGCCGTCGGCCGACGGCGGGCAACCCTGGTCGGCCGCCATGCTGCGCGAGCGCGAGCGTCTCTATCGGGCCTTCGACCGGCTGCTCGCCGACCTGGTCGCGCAGGCGCGCCATGCACGCTGATCGCGGACTCGGCACCCTGCTCGGCCTGCTGCTCGGCGCCCTCCTGCTGGGCGGCTGCGACGCCACCCTGCCGGTCGAGCCATCGGCGGGGCCGCACCAACCCTGGGTCCTGCCGGAGTCACTGCGCGCCCAGGTCAAGTCGACGCTTGAGCGCTATGGCGACCAGCCGGCCGCGGCGCGGGGGGCGGACCAGGGGTCCGATCCGGCCGCCCTGGACCCGGCGCACGCCTATTCACGCGGTGAGCTCATCGACCTGGCGCAGCGGCGCAACCCGGCGACCCGTGCTGCCTGGGAGCAGGCGCGCCAGGCCGCCCTGGCGACCGGGGTCCCGCGCGCCACCCTGCTGCCGCGCCTGGCGGCCAGCGTCGTCGGCGGCTATCAGCGCCTTTCGACCCCGGTGACCCTGCCCTTTGGCGGCACCCGGACCCTGACGACCGACGTGCAGGCGGTGATCCCGATCCTCACCGTCGAGTGGCTGCTGTTCGACTTCGGCGAGCGGACCTCCGCGCTTGAGGTCACGGACCACTTGGCGACGGTCGCCCGGGTCCAGTTCAACCAGGCGCACCAGCAGGTGGTGTTCGATGTCAACCGCGCCTTCAATGCCGCCGGCGCGGCCGGGCGCAAGGAGGCCGCCGCCGGCCGCGCCCTGGCCGCCGCCCGGCAGGTCCTGGCGGCGGCCGAAACGCGCGCCCTGCGCGGCGTCGGCACCCGCATCGAGATCGCCCAGGCGCGCACCCAACTGGCGCAGGCGCAATTGTCGCTGGTGCAGGCGCAGGGCGAGGCGGCCACCGCCCGGGTGGCGCTGAACGCCGCCCTGGGCACGCCCCACGGCACCCTGATCCGGTTGCGCGACAGCGCCGAGGGCCTGCCCGCGGCGACCGCCGAGGGCCTCGATCAGGTCATAGCGCGCGCCCTGGTCCAGCGCCCGGACATCGTCGCCGGCGTGGCGCAACTGCAGGCGGCGCAGGCCGGCGAGCGCGGGGTGGCCGCTGCCTTCCGGCCCAAGGTCGGGCTCATCGCCAGCCTCTCGACCGGCGACAACCAGTTCAGCTTCAACGGCGGCACCACCTTCGCCGTGCCCCTGCAACAGACCGGCGTGCTCATCGGCGTGACCCTGCCGCTCTATGAAGGCGGCCTGCGCGACAGCCGGCTGCAAAGCGCCCGCTCGCGCATCCTGTCGGCCCAGGCCGCGGTCGCCACCACCCGCGGGGCCGCCGCCGCGGAGATCGCCGCCGCCTACGAGGCCCTGCGCAGCGCCCTGGCCGCCTATCACGCGGCCGACGCACTGGTGGCCGCCGCCGGGGTCGGCGCCGCCGCGGCCCGCACCGGATTCGAGGTCGGCGTCAGCACCCTGACCGACGCCGCCGCCGCCGACAAGGCCCTGCTGGACGCCGAGAACGCCCGCGCCGACGCCCGCCGCAACGCCTTCGACGCCGCCGCCACCCTCGCCTTCGTCACCGCCGGACTCACCGCCGAGCCCCCATAACCGAGCGGCCGCCCCCAAGACGTCGCGCAGCGACGCCTGTGGGAGCGGCTTCAGCCGCGACGGGCCGGGCGCCGAACGCGGCGCCGTCACAGGCCGCTCCCACGCGGGACGAATGACCCCAGAAACAGGATTTCTCTCACAGAGACACAAAGATCACAAAGATTTTCAGAGCGATATGTCGGTCGGGGAGGTCATCTGGGCGGTGCTCGGCGCAACGCTTTCAGTGATCTGTTGTTCTTTGTGTTCTTTGTGAGAGCAATTGCCGGATTTAGGATGACGCACCATGCTGACCGACCGCACCGGCCAGAGCCGCCGGGACCTGCACCCATGACCGAGCCAACAACCAAGAGACCACGCCCGCGGCGCCTCCTGACCCTCGCATTCCTGTCGCTGCTGGCCGTCACCGCCGCCTGGTCCTGGTGGTCGGAGGACCACCCGCGCCAGGAGCGCCGCCTGCGCGTCCTGGTCCACGACCAGTTGTACCACTGGTTTCCGGCGCAGATGGCCCCCGACGACGGCTGGCACGGCCTGCGCCAACGCGGCGTGGCCCCCGCTCCGGCCTCGGCCTTGCGCGTCCTGCTGATCCACGGACTCGACGAGCCCGGGACCATCTGGGACGACCTGGCGCCGGCCCTGGAGTCCGCCGGCTTCGAGGTCTGGGAGTTCCGCTACCCCAATGACCAGGGGATCGACCGTAGCGCCGACTACCTGGCGAGCCACTGGCCGGAACTCCCGCCGGGGCCCCCGCTGGTCCTGATCGGACACAGCATGGGCGGCCTGGTTGCCCGCGACTTCGTCTCGCGTCGGCGCCACCCGGCGGGGGAGGGCGCGCCGGTGGACGGCCCCGCGGTCGCCGGGGTCATCCTCGTCGGCACCCCCAACCAGGGGTCCGAATGGGCGCGGCTGCGCGTCTGGCTGGAACTGCGCGACCAGTTCACGACCGTCGAGGGCCGCCGCTTCTCGCTCTTTGCCGCGCTGCGCGACGGCACCGGGGAGGCCAAGATCGACCTGCGCCCCGGCAGCGACTTCCTGCGCGCACTCAACGCCCGCCCCTGGCCGCCCGCGGTACCGATCCGCGCGATCGAGGGCCGGCTCCTCGCCGCGCCGCCCGAATTCGCCGCGGGCCTCGAGGCCGCCGCCGCCGCGACCGGCTCCGCGGCCCTGCGCCGCCGCCTCGCCGCCTGGTGGAACAGTATCGGCGCCGACCTGGGTGACGGCGTCGTCACCCTGGAGTCCGCCCGCGACCCCGGCGGCGGCGCCCCCGTGGTGGTCAGCGCCGCCCATCGCGGCCTGCTCCTGCGCTTGCTGCCCGGCGACCCGCCGCCGCCCGCGATAGCGCCGATCCTCGACATCCTGCGTCAGTGGGGCGCGGCGCCTCTGCCTGGAGTCCAAGGCTTCAGCCTTGGAGCGCGCCAAGGCTGAAGCCTTGGACTCCAGGCGTTTGGGCTGCGGCGCTGAACTTAGCAGCGGTGCCGCGCCGCGTGGGAACGAGACAACGGCGACTGGGAGCGCCGCACCCCAGTGCGGCGCGGCCTTGCTCAACCCACAGCGGCGGGGTGATCTGCGAGATCGCGCCGCACTGGGGTGCGGCGCTCCCAGGCCGCACTGGACTGGACGTCAGACTTAGCTTAATGGGAGTAACGCGGCGCGTGGAGCACCTCGGGGAGAACTGATAAGCTGGCTTGAAACGCCCCAGGGAATGCCGCCCATGCCCCTCGAACAGCCGCCCAGCATCACCGCGCACGACCGCGCCCTGCCGCTCTTCGCCGACCGCCTGGCCGAGCGGCGCCTGTTCCTGCGCTATCTGCACGCCGCGCCGCCCCTGGAGCGGATGCTGTTCTTCCACGGCGACGGCGGCAACGGCAAGTCGCTGCTGCTCAAGCTCCTGATGCAGGGCTACTGCCGCCGACTCCCGGCGGACGCCTGGGCGCGACTCGACGCCAGCGCCGACGACCGCGCCTGCGTCACGGGCTACGACGCACTCGCCCGCTCGGCCGACGGGTCCGTCGCCGTCCCCTGCGTCTACCACGACCTCGCGGGCCTGGGCAGCGCCGAGGACGACCCGCGCGGCTACTGGTCCGGGCCGCTCATGATCGGCCGCGCCCTGGGCGCCCAGGGGCTCCGGCTCCCGCTCTTCGACTACGCCCTCATGCTCTATCTGCGCGGGCGCGGCCAACTCACCGCCGAGCGCATAAAGGCCCTGTTCCCAGCGGAAGAGGCCGACTTCGCCGGCACCCTCTTCGACCTGATCAACGACACCCCGATCACCGGCCTGGCCGTCAAGGTCATCGGCCTGTTCGACAAGCACCTGAAGACCGACTTCGCCCTGTGGCGCACCGGCCTCAAGCTCGACGAGGCCCGGCTGCAAGCCCTCCAGGCCATGGCCGCCACCGACCAGGGCGCCCGCCTGGGCGATGCGCTGCCCCGCCTCCTGGGCGAATCCATCGACGCCGCCATGCGCCTGCCCGGCGCCCCGCCGCGGCTGGTGCTGCTCATCGACACCCACGAATCCTTCTGGGGCACCGGCCGCCATACCGAGTCCGCGGCGAGCTATTTCGAGCGCGATGAATGGCTGCGCGCGCTGCTCGCCCAACTCTATCGCCCCAATCACGGCGTCGTCGTCGCCCTGGCCGGGCGCGAGCCGCCGCGCTGGGCCGATGCGCTCGACTGTCCCATCCCCGGCGACCTGATCGACACCCAACTCATCGGCCACCTGGACCCACCCGATGCCGACGACTATCTCACCCGTGCATTAAGCCACGAGCCCGGCCGCGAGCGCACGGGCGACCCCGACCGGGCACTGCGCGCCGCCCTCATCCGCTACACACAAATCGCCCCCGACCAGGTCCATCCGCTCTATCTGGGCCTGGCCGCGGACCTGTGCCTGAGCGCCCGCGAGCGCGGCGAGCGGCTGACCGCCGCGGACTTTCCATCGGGTGCCGATGGCAACCGGCGTGACCTTGGCGGCAAACTCGTCACCCGTCTGCTGAGCTACTGCACCGGCGAGGTCCAATCCGCCGTCACCGCCCTGGCCGCCGCCCGCGGCTTCGACCGCGCACTCTATTTCGCCCTGGGCGACCGGCTGCGCTTCGACTCGAGCTCAGCCGACTTCGCCACCCTCACCGGCTTCTCATTCGTCTGGCGCGATCCGGCCCGGCCGGACCGTTACCGCATCCACGACCTGCTGCGACGCCTCATCGCCGGGCTGGAGCCGGAGCGGTCCCGGGAGGCCCATGCCGCGCTGGAGGTCATCTATCGGGGGCGCGGGGAGGGGGAGCCGGAGGCGGTCGCCGAGGCGATTTATCATGCCAATCGGCAGGATTGGGAGCGGGGTTGGAAGGAATGGATCGCGGTCATGGACCAGGCGCTCGCCAATGCCCGCTATGCGCTCGGCGATGCGCTGGCCGCGCTGCGGCCGGAGTTGCGGTTGGAGACGCCCTATGCTGCGGGGGTGGTTGCCCGGCAGATTGGGGAACTGGCGGGTGCCCGCTCCCGGCATGGGACGGCAGAGGCCGCGTTCCGGGAGGCACTCGCGAGCCTCGACGAGGCGTTGGGACAGGCGCCGGATGAGGTCGCTGCTTACAACGAAAAGGGCCTCGCCCTCTGGAGACTCGGTGAACTGAGCGCCGCCCTGAGCGACCATACCGGGGCCGAGTCAGCCTATACCCAGGCCATCGCCGCCTACGGCGAGGCACTGACGCGGGCGCCGGATTACGTCGCTGCCCACATAAACAAGGGCACCGCCCTCTGGAAACTCGGTGAACTGCGCGCCGCCCTGAGCGACCACGCCGGGGCCGAGGCCGCCTATATGCAGGCCATCGCCGCCTACGGCGAGGCGCTGACGCGGGCGCCGCATTACTTCGATGCCCACATGAACAAGGGCAACGCCCTCCTGAGTCTCGGTGAACTGCGCGCCGCACTGAGCGACCATGCCGGGGCCGAGGTCGCCTATATGCAGGCCATCGCCGCCTACGGTGAGGCACTGACGCGGGCGCCGGACCAGGTCATGGCCCACATGAACAAGGGCAACGCCCTCCTGAGTCTCGGTGAACTGCGCGCCGCACTGAGCGACCATGCCGGGGCCGAGGCCGCCTATACGCAGGCCATCGCCGCCTACGGCGAGGCGCTGACGCGGGCGCCGGATTACGTCGATGCCCACCTGAACAAGGGCTTGAACTGTTGCGATTAAAGTTGTACATTTTTGCCAAACATGAGCAAAAAAGTGTACAAAGTAAGGATAGGCGAGGCGGCGGAAGCTCTTGGGGTTTCGCCCGCGACCGTGCGCCGCTGGGAGACCA
>NZ_CAIKKU010000287.1 GCF_903828115.1 uncultured Thiodictyon sp.
AATCCGATCACGACAACGACAACGACAACGACGCCGGGCCCGTGAGAAGGTCCGGTCGCTGTAGGGCACGGGATCGGCGTCTAGACATCAGTTCTGATCGCACCCCCCCGGCCCGTCGCGCTTGGATCAATCGGTAAAGAATGCGTAAATTTACGCATATTTACTGGCTTGCGACGGGCGCTCAGGATAACTATGAAGATGATCCTGTCAACCGGAGTTCGTCATGGATACACCCTTGAGCCACACCCCTCCCGGGGCCGATTTGCTGGCACTGCTGCAGATCTCCCGCATCGTCAGCCGTGGGGATGATGCCGAGTCCCGTATCCAGGACATCCTCCGCTATCTGGCCGTGTCCCACCGGCTGGTGCGCGGACGGGTGCTGATCGCGGACCCCGACGCGCGGGAGATCTACGTCCGCTACGCCCACGGGCTGACCCCGGTGGAGGTGGGTTGCGGCCGCTACCGCGTCGGGGAGGGGGTGACGGGGCGGGTCTTTGAAACCGGCGAGGCCGTGTTGGTCGCCGACGTGCATCAGGACCCCGGCTTTCTGGCCCGCGTCGAAGACCGGGACGCAATCCCGCCCGAGCCGATCGCCTTTCTTGCCGTGCCCATCGTGCGTGAGCAGCTGCCGATCGGGGTCTTGGCCGCACTGTGCCGCTGCGATGAGGAGTGCTCCCCCCCGTCGGATCTCGCCTTGATGGAGATCATTGGGAGCCTCATCGCCCCGGTCCTGTGCGCCTCGGGTCAATCCCAGCCCTGGGTTTGCCCCATGACCGAGGGTTCCCGGACAGCCTGTTCCCCGTCCGTCTGGTCCCTCCCGCCCGTCCCTCCCGCCCGGGTCGCCGGGCGCGCCGTCGGCACCGGCCGCGGGGACCTGGATCGCACCAGCAGTGACCTGATGCTGCGCATGGCGCAGCAGCGCCACGGTGAGGGTCGGCTGCACCTGGCGGCCGGCATGTACCTGAAGGTTGTGGAACAGGAACCCGGAACCGATCAGGCGCAGGTCGCCGTCTCCAAGCTGTTGGAGATCGCCCACTATCACGAGAATAAGGGTAATGCCCGCCTCGCCGCGGATGTGCTCGAGCGGCTGCAGCGGGTACTCGACGGCAGCGTTGCGGCCGTCGGCCAGCGGTCGGACCCCTGGGGCGACGATGACTCCGGGTTCGGTCCCTGGAACTCCTTCCGTGACTCCAAGGGCTCCGGTGGAATCGGGGCGCGGGTTCGGTAGGGTTGCGCACCAGTACCGCGACGCGCAATTCCCGATACCCGTCTATTCTTGCGCCTGCTCAAGCCCCGCAGGGGCGCGATATACCAGCCCAGGGCACCGCCCTGGGATAGCGTTATTTATTCCGCTTAGCCCTGAAAGGGCGTGACATAAGGCGCCGCGCCGTTATGTCACGCCCTTTCAGAGGGTATAGACAAAATTAAGTCGTTGTCGTCATGCGTCGTAGAAGGATCCGCGCCTCAGTGAGCCAGACCCAGGCTT
Source organism: uncultured Thiodictyon sp. (assembly GCF_903828115.1). GTDB lineage: Bacteria > Pseudomonadota > Gammaproteobacteria > Chromatiales > Chromatiaceae > Thiodictyon. The sequence continues at coordinate 1,487 of NZ_CAIKKU010000287.1, forward strand.
CGGACACGCACAGCAGGCGATCATGGTGCATGATCAAACGGCGTGCGCG
>NZ_CAIKKU010000288.1 GCF_903828115.1 uncultured Thiodictyon sp.
GTCGCCTCATCGGCGTAAAGCTCCCCACCAAGGGGAGCTTTGTTGGCGAAAACCAAGCCGTTTCCCCGGGCAGCCTCGTTGAAGCAGGAACTTAGCACTGAAGCTACCTATGCGTAGGTTTGGATAGGTCTAAGAGAACGGCTCACAGGGCCAACGCCAGCACCACCGCGTCCTCCCGCCCGTTGCGCGCCGGGTAATAGCCGCGGCGGGTGCCGATCTCACAGAAGCCCTCGGCGGCATAGAGCCCGCGGGCGCCCTGGTTTGAAACCCGCACCTCCAGGAAGGCGGTGTCGGCGCCGCGCCGCCTGGCGAGCCCCAGGAGGCGCCGCAGCAGCCGCCGCCCGAAGCCCAGACGCTGGAAGTGCGGATGGACGCAGAGATTGAGTATGTGGCACTCGTCGGCCCCCACGGACATGACGCCATGGGCGACCACCACCCGGCCCAGTTCCGCGACCCAGCAGTTGTAGCCCACCCGCAGACATTCCACGAAGACCTCCTCCTGCCACGGGAACTCGTAGTTGGCCCGCTCGCACGCCATCACCGCATCCAAATCGGGGGCTTGCATGGGGCGCAGGTGCAGGGTTGGGTCCACGGCGGGGTTCATCCTCGAAAGGCCGGTTCATGGGCCCATAAGCAATTGTTTTTCTGTTGGTTAGCGGCGGCGGGCGAGGGTCCCGCCCGGGGTTTGGAAGAGGGCGGGCACGGTGTTGTTATTCTTTGCATCTTGGCGTCTTGGCGGATTGGCGCGGCCCGGCGGCCGCGGCGGTGACCGGTGCGCACCTTAAGCCACCGGATAAAGATCGCGCCAGCCTGCAATTTTCCGCCGAACCGGCGTGCGACGGCGCCCCCCGCGGGCGATTTTCGGTTTATAGTTCCCCACCAAAAATTTTGGGGGACGTGGATCGTCGTCCGCGCCCTCGCCCCGGTCCTTCCACACTTACGAGAGCAAGCGATGTCGCAATCTGCTGAACTGGTCACCCTCGACGGTAACGAGGCCGTCGCCTATGTCGCTCACATGACCAACGAGGTCATCGCGATCTACCCTATCACCCCCTCCTCGAACATGGGTGAATGGGCGGACGAGTGGTCTGCCCAGGGGGTCAAGAACCTCTGGGGCACGGTGCCGTCGGTGGTGGAGATGCAGAGCGAGGCAGGCGCCGCCGGGGCCCTGCACGGCGCCCTGCAAGGGGGGTCGCTGGCGACCACCTTCACCGCCTCCCAGGGCCTGCTGCTGATGATCCCCAACATGTACAAGATCGCCGGTGAGTTGTCCCCGGCGGTCATCCATGTGGCGGCCCGCGCCCTGGCGGCCCAGGGGCTGTCGATCTTCGGCGACCACTCGGACGTGATGGCAACGCGTGCCACCGGCTTCGCCATGCTCTCCTCGGCCTCGGTCCAGGAGGCGATGGACTTCGCCCTGATCGCGCAGGCCGCCACCCTGCAGAGCCGCGTCCCCTTCGTGCACTTCTTCGACGGCTTCCGCACCTCCCACGAGGTGGTCAAGGTCGAGCGCCTCTCGGTCGAGACGATCCGCACCATGATCGACGAGAACCTGGTGCGCGCCTGCCGGGACCGCGCCCTCAACCCCAACCACCCGATCCTGCGCGGCACCGCCCAGAATCCGGACGTCTATTTCCAGGGCCGGGAGACGGTCAACGGCTATTACACGGCCGTGCCCACCATCGTCCAGCAGACCATGGACAAGTTCGCGCAACTTACCGGCCGTCAGTACCGCCTCTTCGAGTATGTCGGGGCCCCGGACGCCGAGCGGGTGATCGTGATCATGGGCTCCGGGATCGGCGCCACCGAAGAGACGGTAAACGACCTGGTCGCCCGCGGCGAGAAGATCGGGCTCATCAAGGTGCGCCTCTACCGCCCCTTCGATCCGTCCTACCTGCTGGCGGCCCTGCCGGTCACCGCCCGGCGCGTGGCGGTGCTCGACCGCTGCAAGGAGCCCGGCGCCGACGGCGAGCCGCTCTACAAAGATGTGGTCACGGGGCTCGCCCAGGCGCTGGCGGACGGGCGCATGGCCACCATGCCGCGGGTGATCGGCGGGCGCTATGGCCTCTCCTCCAAGGAGTTCACCCCGGGCATGGTCAAGGGGGTCTTCGATGAACTCAAGAAGGACACGCCCAAGAACAATTTCACCATCGGCATCCACGACGACCTGACCCATCTGAGCCTGGACTGGGACCCGAGCTACCGCCCCGACGCCCCCGGCGTCACCGCCTGCGTCTTCTTCGGCCTGGGCTCGGACGGGACCGTCTCGGCCAACAAGAACTCGATCAAGATCATCGCGGAGGAGACGCCCAACTACGGCCAGGGCTATTTCCAGTACGACTCCAAGAAGGCCGGCGCCGTCACCATCAGCCACCTGCGCTTCGGTGCCAACCCGATCCACAGCAACTACCTGGTCGGCGATGACGAGGCGAAGTTCGTCGCCTGTCACCAGCCCAATTTCCTCAGCCGCTACGCGATGCTCAACCACGCCTGCCGCGGCGGCGTCTTCCTGCTCAACTCCGCCACCCCGGCGGATCGGGTCTGGAACGACCTGCCGCGCACCATGCAGCAGGCGATCCTGGACAAGCAGTTGAGCTTCTACGTGATCGACGCCTACGGCATCGCCGAGGCGACCGGCATGGGGCGGCGCATCAACACCATCATGCAGACCTGCTTCTTCGCCATCTCCGGCATCCTGCCGCGCGAGGAGGCGATCGAGCACATCAAGTATGCGGTGAAGAAGACCTACGGCAAGAAGGGCCAGCGCCTGCTCGACCGTAACTACCAGGCGATCGATGCGACCCTGGCCGGGCTGCACAAGGTCACGCTCCCGGGTGAGGTCACCAGCACCTTCGACCGCCCGGCGACGGTCCCGGGCGACGCGCCGGCGTTCATCCGCAACGTCACCGCCTGCCTGATCGAGGGCCATGGCGACAGCCTGCCCGTGAGCCTGATGCCGGTCGACGGCACCTGGCCGACCGGCACCACCAAGTACGAGAAGCGCAACCTGGCACTCAAGCTCCCCGAGTGGGATCGGGACCTGTGCACCCACTGCGGCAAGTGCCCGCTGGTCTGCCCCCACGCGGCGATCCGCGCCAAGGTCTTCCCGGAGGCGCTGACGGCGGACGGCCCGGCCACCTTCCAGCACATCCAGATCAAGGGCAAGGACTTCCCCGCCGGGATGCACATCAGCTACCAGATCGCCCCGGACGACTGCACCGGCTGCGGACTGTGCGTGGACGTCTGCCCCATCCGCGACCGCAAGGACCCCAACCACAAGGCGATCAACATGGTGGACGCCCATGAGCGTCACGGGATCGAGCAGGCCAACTGGGACTTCTTCCTGACCCTGCCGGAGTACGATCGCCGCGAGTTGGACCCGACCAAGATCAAGCACGCGATGATGCTGGAGCCCCTGTTCGAGTTCTCCGGGGCCTGCGTGGGCTGCGGTGAGAC
>NZ_CAIKKU010000289.1 GCF_903828115.1 uncultured Thiodictyon sp.
GGTATCCGAAGGCGAATGGGCATCGTTCGCCGACGCCAGTACAGAGCAGTTGGCTGAGTATTTACTCATCTTGGCGAACTATGTCGATCTGCACAAACTCCGAAAGACCACGCGCGGCCCGAAGAAACCGCCCACCCCGCGCACGAACTTCAAAGGCAAACCGCATGTCTCGACCGCCCGATTGCTTGCTGGGTCCGGGTAATCCACATGGTGTGCACCTTAAAAGGGCTGAACCAGACGATCGTAAACAGGAGCACCAGCATATTGGCCAGGCTCAGCAGCCCGACGATCGGCAGGCCGCTGCGCGGGCCTGAGATGCTGCCTGAAAATACAAAGACATAGAACATAACGACCAGGGGGATCGAGCCCAGCACCACCTGGAGCCAAAAACCGATCCGCCCCAGGCGGGTGAAGGTCTTGGCCAGACCCTCGATCTTCGCGACGTGTAGACCCTCAACGACTTGCTGCAACAAACTCATGACTGACACCTCGGCCGCTTGGTGCGGTCCGTCTGGGGGAGTGGTCGAAACAGAGCCGGGCGGCCCCGATCCGGATTTAGCGAACGGGATTCGGCAAACGGCCTTGTGCAAGATAGTGTCAAAAGAAAGAAAATAAAAGCGAACTGCCGGTCCCGCGAAGCGCAGTTCCCCGATCCCGGTTCGGCGCCAATGCCGTTGAGTGAAGCGCCGCAGCCCAAGCGCCTGGAGTCCAAGGCTTCAGCCTTGGAGCGGGCCAAGGCTGAAGCCTTGGACTCCAGCCAGAGGCGGCGCTCCCGATGGCCGGGGCGATCATTGAGGCCGTGTTGCCACGCCGCGGCGTATCATGAGAGCGTCGGCGCTTGCGTTGGAACGTCGGGGCCTTGCGCATGAGAGGCCCCCGCGTCGTCCGGGCCGGCGCTGCCGTTTCCTGATACATGCGAGTGACACCGTGAAAGGTCCCATCAAATCCGCCCCCGCGGCGCGAACGCTCGCAGGACTCCTCCTGTGCCTCCTCCTCGCCGCCTGCCAATCGGTGCCGCCGACGAGCGGCCCGACGCTGTGCGCCCGCCTGGACGAGTCGGCGCGGGTGCTCGCCTCGCCCCAGAGCAGCGCGCGACAGCGCGCCCAGGCGGGCGCCGACTATCGCGCACTGGCGGCGGACCACCTGCCGGAACTGCTGAAAGACGCCGCCCGGCCCGACCCCCTCGGGGGCTTGCTGCGCCAGGACCAGCCCGGCGTCTACGCGCCCGCAGGCTTCGCCGACCTCGCGCCCGTCGGGCGTCCCCGCGTGACGCAACCCGGTCTGCACCGCGCCGGGCTGGGGCTCCCGAGCATCGGCCGGGTCTTCCCCGGTGGCGCCAATGCCCCGTTTGCGGGCTATCAGGTCCCGGTCACCCTGCTGGCCCTGCCGACCGGCGCCGCGCCCGGGTCCTGCGGCGCGGCGCTCGTCGACCCCGAGCGCGTGAGCCGCGTGCCCGGCAAACGCGACGTGGTACCGGTCGCGATGGACCTGGAGGCCCCGCTGGACGCCACCCGGGCGATCGGCCTGCGGCGCGGTGAGGGTCTGACCAACCTGCTGCGCTCCGACCGCTTTCGCGGGCGGCCCCGGATCGTCTTCCTGCAGCCCTTCGACCCGGACAAGACCCCAGTGGTCCTGATCCACGGCCTGATGTCGACCCCGCGGATGTGGGCGCCCCTGGTCAAGCCCCTGCTGGCGGACCCGCGCATCCGTGCCCGTTTTCAGTTCTGGTTCTTCTACTACCCCACCAGCCAGCCGGTGCCCCTATCGGCACTGCAACTGCGCGAGGCACTGGACGACACCACGCGCGCGCACGGCCCCCACCGGCCGATGGTCCTGATCGGCCACAGCATGGGCGGCATCCTCGCCCGCGCCCAGGTGTCGCGGATCGACCTGGCCCAGGCGCAGACCATCAGCCCGCAACTCGCCTCCTTCCCCGCCGACAACCCGGTCCGACGCGCCCTGGTCTTCGCCCCGCGCACCGACGTGAGCCGCACCGTCTTCATGTTCACGCCCCATCGGGGCAGCGCGCTCGCCGTCACCAGCCTGGGCGCCTGGGGCATCCGGCTGATCCGCTTCCCCGAGTGGTTGCTGAGCGAATTTGCCCACTACACCCACCTGATCCCGGACACCATCGCCGGGCGCCTGCCGACCAGCATCCATGGCCTGTCGCCGCAGTCCCGGTTTCTGCGCCTGCTCGATCAGACCCGGCCGAAGGTTCCATCCCACTCGATCATCGGCGACCGCGGGCGCGGCCCCCTGGCGACCAGTTCCGACGGCGTGGTCCCCTACCGCAGCGCGCACCTGGATTTCGCCGAGTCCGAGGTCATAGTCCCCACCGGGCACAGCGGCTTCGACCACCCCTTGGCGGTCGCGGAATTGCGGCGCATCCTGCGTGCCGAGGCCGCAACGCCCTCCCCTCCACCCACACAAAAGGCATCGACACCATGACCGACAAAAATACCGACGAGGGCGTGATCACCGTCATGCTCGAGCGGCTGCGCACCCAGCGCCTGCCCCGGGTGCTCGATCTCCAGGCCAAGGTCGAGCGCGGCGAGCGGCTCGACGATTACGACCTGCGCTTCCTCTCCGAAGTCCTCGCCGACGCCGAGCGGGCCAAGCCATTGTTCGACCGCAACCCCCAGTTGGCCGAGATCGGCACCAAGATGGTCACGCTCTACGGGGCCATTACCTCGCGGGCGCTGGCGAATGAGGGCGGCGCCCAGGACCTGGCACCTCCGCGTTGAATGCCGTGCAATTCAAAGGATGAGGTGATTAGCGTCGAAACTCAGCCGGTGCCGATCCCGTCATCTGTCACGCCCTTTCAGGGCTGAGTGTATTCCTGTGCACAACCCAGGGCGTTGCCCTGGGCTGGTATGTATGACCCCGTTGGGGTCAATCCTCCCGCCCAGACGCCTTGGTTTCGTGCGGGAGGGTATACCTGCCGCCGCCACGCATCTTAAGCCCCGAAGGGGCGCCACATACCAGCCCAGGGTAACGCCCTGGGTGGTTTGTTGTTAAAGATGCCAGCCCTGAAGGGGCGTGACATCGGCAGGCCACAGGAACTGGCTGCGTTCGTAGGATGGGCAGCACGCGGTGATACCAAATCTGCCCCCCGCGACCCCTACTAGAGCATCCCCGCCTCCAAAAAGCTGAAATACCCCGTCCGGTTGAAAATGATGTGGTCCAGGAGTTCGATGCCGAGGATGGCGCCGGCGCCCTTGAGTTGCGCGGTGACGGCAATATCGCCCGGCGACGGTGCGAGACCGCCGCTGGGGTGATTGTGGGCGACGATGACCGCGGACGCGCGGTCGGCGAGCGCGTCGGCGAAGACCTCCCGCGAATGCACGGGACTGCGGTCGATCAGCCCGATCGACACCACCCGGATGTTCAGGATCTCATTCGCGCCGTTGATGCTCGCACAGAGGAAATGCTCCTGCTTGCGGTCGGCGTAGTGGTGGATGTGCGGTAACAGGTCGGCCGGGGCCTCGATCTTCGCCCCTTCCGGTTTGATGCGCCGACGGGCGAACTCGATGGCCGCGAGGATCAAGGTCGCCTTGGCATCACCTACACCGGCGAACTGCACCAGGTCTTCGGCCTTCACGTCGAGTCCCTTCTGGTCGATGAGCCGCGCCAGCTTGGCGGCCAGCGCCATCACGTCCAGGCCCGGCGTGCCCTGGCCGAGGAGCACGGCGAGCAACTCCTGGTCACTCAATGCCCCTGTCTGATGTAGAGCGCCTCTTCATCGGTGATATCGAAGGTCGCGCGGATCTGCGCAATCACGTCCTGCACCGACACCTTCACCGGCACCGGACCTGCTCCGCCCGCTCCCTTGCCCGCTTTCAGCCTGACCGGCCCGCCGCTGGTCGTCACGCCCTGATACTGCACCGCCGCCTTGGTGACCAGGGTGGCGCGAATCTGTTTCATCAGGTGATATCCACCAACTTCTCGTTGGTGCCGGCCTTGAACAGGCTGTGCATGCGGTCGGCCAGCCAGCGCATGGAGAGTGTCTTGCCGCTGCCGGCGGAATGCTCGGCCAGATACTTCTTGCCGATATCGCCGGTCGCGGCGAAGTGGGCGCTGATGTCCTGCGCCACCCGCCGCACCAGACGGCCTTGGTGATAGCGCGGGAAGATGGTGAAGGCGGGCCGCGCCGGCTTGTCGTCCTCGGCCTCCCGCCCGGGGACGCGGATGAGGAAGAACGAAAGCGCCTCCAGCAGGTGCTCCTGCGACAAGACCTCGCGGTAGAGGAACTCCACCGGATACTCGTCGGCATCCGTCGGGGTGTTGGTCAGCCCCATGTTATGCCAGCGGAAGTTATCTTCCTTGCGCGGGTCGGTGGCGCCCATCACGTGGCTGGTGTCGGCGGCGAGATAGAGAAAGGGATGCCGGAAGATCCTGTGACTATGGTCGCGCTTGGCGAACTGGGCTACCGCGTCATGCACGTTCTCATTGCGCTCGTGCTTCAGCTCCAGCGCGACGACGGGCAGGCCGTTGAGATAAACGACGAAATCGATCTCCTGGTTCGCGTCGCCGAAATAGAAGTGCGGGCGGAAGCTGATGCGGTTCCTGGCGTACTGGTCGGCGCCGGCGCTCGCCGCGGAGTGCGGATTGGGATAATAGAGGTGGAACCCCAGACCGCGCACCTTGAGGCCCTGGCGGAAGAGCAGCCACAGCGGCCGGTGCTCCAGTTCATTGCGTAGCGCCTTGAAGACCGCCTCCCGCGCGTCCGTGCCGTAATCGTCCGCCAGCTTCTTGAGTTGGTCGGGTTGAGTGGCTTCAAGGAAGGCCCAGAGCTCGGTCTCGGCGATGAAGTGCTCCGTGTCAGTGATGTCCGGCTGGTCCAGCACGGCATAGCGGTGCTCGCGGACCAGGTAATCCGCGATGTGCTGCTGAAAGGTCAGCTCCGGAGGCTTCTTCTTTCTAGCCATAGTCTGCGACCCGGTTGAGGTCGGTATCCGTGATCCGCCGTTGGCCGGTGACGCCTTCGTGGATCAGGGATTGGCGGTAGGGCTTGAGCCTCATAGTGGGAGCGGAACGCCTTGCTGCAATGAAGCCAAGCAAGATACCGCCCATATACTTGATGTGCCCTAGGGCGAATCAGCGCCAAATGATAACCACAAAGAACGCCAGGCAAGGTCTCCGCCACCAATGATGGAATCGCAATGTCGTCCGGACTCTCGGAGTCCTTGGTTGCCAAGACATCACCTTTCTGGAGCTGGAAGCGCACAATCTCGCGGGGCTCCGCAGAAGCCTCCATGAATTTAATATCGGACGTGATTCGGTCGTTATTGTAAACGTCCACATAGTTGCAAAGGCGGACGGCAATCTCAAAGTCGAAAGTATGCTTATCTACGTTGCTGAAAACGATTTCGGCAACATTGCCCATGCGGTCGGATCGCCAACCCTTCGGGATGTCTTTCAGGAAACTGCTCTTGGGGCTCATCGCCGCCCTTCCCCCATTTCCACCCGAACGATATCAGCGAGCTGTTTGGCAGTGGGCAGCTTACCCTTCAATTCGCCCGGCAGCTTCGACTGCAATTCATAGGCAGCGACACCGATGCGATTGCCCTTGGTCCGCAGCACATACTCGACCTCCACATCATCCTTTTCCGCGCAGAGGATGATCCCGATCGAGGGCTGATCCCCGGGGCCGCGCTCCTTGTCGTTGAGCAGGTTGAGGTAGAAATCCATCTTCCCCGCGTGCTCCGGCTCGAAGGCGCCGACCTTGAGATCGAAGGCGACCAGTGCCTTGAGGAAGCGGTGATAGAAGAGCAGATCGATGAAATATTCCTTTTCGCCCAGCGCCAGCCGGTATTGTCGCCCCACGAAGCAAAAGCCATAGCCGAGTTCGAGCAGAAACGCCTGCACACGGGCAATGAGGCGGTCTTCCAACTCGCGTTCCCTGACCGGACGATGGAGGTCGAGAAACTCCAGATTGTAAGCACTCTTCATCATCTCATCGGCCTGTTCCGCCCGATACACCGGCAGGGCAAGCTGGAAGTTGCGGGTCTTCTTCTGCGTTACCGCTCGTTCATAGGCGCCGCCCTTGATCTGATTGAGCAGGACATTGCGCGACCAACCGAATTGCGCGGTCGCGCGCAGGTACCAGATACGGGCGGCGGGTGACTTGATTTTCTTCATTATTTCAACATGATGCCCCCAAGGAACTGGGCCAAGCAATGCTGGCACAAGCTGTGCCAGTAATTGGTCCAGGTCGCTGACGACGAGTTGCCCGGCGGTTTCCGCGCCCGTCTGCCCCGGGTTGTCTCCATCAGGGCCTTCGATTTCCGGCACAGCCTGTGCCAGAAGTTCCGGCGACGTATACTCGAGATAGAGTTGCCGCATCCGCCAGAGGTTGAAGGACGAAAAGCCGGTGGTTCCCGGAAATGCCGTCTGAAGATCCTGGGCCACCAACTCGACAACGGATTCGCCCCAGCCCAGCACCTGCTGTTTGTCGACGATCCGGCGCCCGATATCCCAATAAAGCATGATCAGTTCGTGATTGACCTTCCTTGCCGCGGAAATGCGGGCGCTGACGACGCATGCCTTCAGGTCCTCGATGAACCGTCGGTATTCGGGCGAGACCAGAACCGTCGGATTAGTCTTCTTCATTTAGCCAATCCCTCCAACATTTTCTCAGCCTCCTTCTCCAACTGCCAGAACTCGGCCAGCAGGTCCTGCGCGGGCCTGGGCGGCTGGTAGCGATAAAGATATTTATTCGGCAGGATCTCGTAGCCGAGGATGGGCTTGCCGTCCTTTTTCGTCTCCTCCCAGCGGATGATCGGCTTGGCGATCTCGCGCGTGAGAAAGGCGGCGATGTCCTCGCCGTGCGGGATGTATTCATCGTCCTGCACATAGTGGCGGTGGGTCCATTCTACGGCCAGCGTCTCCCCGGCGCCGGCCAGGGCCTCCTTGAACCTCTTGGCCGCGTTGTCCTTGGGTGTGACGGTAAACGCGACCGTCTTCTCCTCGCCCTGCACCTTCAACTGCACGCGAAAGCTCAGGTCGCTGGCGTGGAACTCCTGTTCCTTCTTGAGGTTGGCGGCACTGAATGACTTGGGCTCCTTCTCGAATTGCCCGCGGGCGTCGATCAGCATCACGCGCCCCTGGTGGCTGGCCGGCTTGTCGTTGCGCAGCAGCCAGACGTAGGTGAAGATGCCGGTGTTGTAGAAGAGGTGCTCTTTCGCCACGGACAACATGCCGCCGGTGCCGCTGGCGGGGTCGTAGATGGAGAGGTGCCGCTCCGGAATGGGGATATCGAGCAACTCGACCATCAGGCGGATGACCTCGCGCGGGGTGAAGTGTTCCCCGGCCTCGTCACCGCTTTGCTCCGAGAAGCGCCGCAGCAGTTCCTCGTAGATGTAGCCCATCTCCAGCCCGGAGAGTTCGCCGGGGCCGAGCGCCAATTCCTTGTACTGATTGAGGATCGGCGCCAGCCGGTTATTCTTGACCATCAGGCCGATGGTGCCTCGATAATTGAAGTGCTCGATGATGTCATCGACGTTGCGCGAGAAGCCGTTGATGTAGGCACGGAAGTTGTCCTCCAGCAGGGCCTGGTCCTCCGCGTAGACCGAGCGCAGCGTCCAGTCGGTGCGATTGGAGAACGGGCATTGCTGGGGGTTCAGTTCCAGCCCCTTGACCCACTTGGCGACTTCTTTCTCGCTCAGGGTGGGACGGTTCTTGCGCACCTCGGCGGACTTCTGCACCCGCCAGTCGATCAGCACGCATTCCAGCCGGCGGATGACGATGATGGGCAGAATGACGCTCTGGTATTCGTAGGACTTGAACTTGCCGCGCAGGCGCTCGGCGGACTTCCAGATGTCGGAGGCGAGATTGTCGAGCTTGGGTTTGTTGAGAGAGAGGGTCATTATGATCAAGGCCCGCATTGACCTGCCTGGCACGGCCGGGAAGCAAACAGATTCAGGCCCAGTTGTTCGGATAGGAATCGGGCCGTCAGTTGGCCTTTGACGCTATTGCCGGAGGCATCGAGCAGGGGTGCGAAGGTCGCAAGGCCGCCCTTGCCGGGGGCGACCGTGATCAGTCCGCCGCTCACCCCGCTCTTGCCGGGTAACCCGGTGTCATAGAGCCAGTCGCCGGAATGCTCATAGAGCCCGGCGGTGACCATGACGGCGAGGATGCGGCGGCAGTGGTCGGGCGCGATCACCGGTTCGCCGGTCACCGGGTTCACCCCACCGTTGGCCAAGGTGGCCGCCATGACGGCCAGATCGCGGGTGGTCACGCGCAATGAACACTGCCGGGTATAGATGTCCGTGGCCTCGACCGGGTCGGAATAGATCCGATCGTAGCTCTGCAACAGTTTGGCGATGCCCGTGTTACGCTGGTTGGCGGCGGCCTCCGATTGGTAGACCGCCTCATCGATCAGCAGCGCCCGCCCGGCGAAGCGCGACAAGCCGTCCTGAATGAACCGCCACTGGGCCTCGGCGCTCGCGCCGGGCGCCAGGCTGGTGGTCGCGATGGCGCCGGCATTGACCATGGGATTGGTCATCCCATCGTCGCCGCGCTCCACGGCGATGACCGAGTTGAACGGCAGACCGGTGCTGTTGACACCCAGGCGCTGCCGCGCCTCTTCATCACCGATCGCCTGACAGATCAGGGCGAAGACGAAGGGCTTGGAGATGCTCTGAAGCGTAAACCCGTGGTCTGCATCGCCGGCCGTGAAGCAGGTGCCGGAGACCCCCGCCAGACAGATCCCAAAGAGCTGGCCCGGGACCTGCGCGAGGGCCGGGATATAGTCGGCAACCCGCCCCTCCTCATTCGACTTGAAGCGGGCCTGGGCCGCGGCGACCAGGCGCGCGACCTCGGCGGGGGCGGCCAGGCGGCCGGTGGAGATACAGTCAGACATAGGCATAAGGTAACGCGTCAAGAATCAGTCAAACACGAAGACGGTCGTTGTCGTTGTCGTTGTCGTAATCGGAGAAGCGATGCAATTGGGGGTGCAAGATAATCCGGGGCGCCACGATAAACACGATTACGATTACGATTACGATTACGATTACGACAACGACAACGACGCCAACAGCATTCCTTGATGGACTGCTGCTAGGACTGGGGATTACCCGGTTCCCAACTGAAGCGCGGGAGCGCGAAGAAGGCTTGGGTCAGGCTCTCGTCCCAACTCCGGCTGACGGCCGCCAGATCCGGCGATCCCGCCGGCAGCTTGAGCAAATGGGAGGGCGCGAGCTGATCGCGCGGACAGATCGCCACCTCGAACGGCGGCCCGACCGACAGATTGGAGCGCGCGGTCCCGACCAGCGAGACCAGACAGATGCGCGCCCCATCGGCGAGCGACAGCCCCGGGTGGACGATGCGATCCAGCGCGGGCTTACCGTACTTGCTGTCGCCGATTTGCAGATAGGGGGTCTCGGGCGTGGCGGCGATGGCGTTGCCCTGGGGATAGATCAAGAACAACCCGTGGGGCTGACCGGCAATCTGGCCGCCCAGGATAAAGCTCGCCTCGGCACTGACACCCGCCTGACGCAGGGCCGGACCGTGCTCGTTTTGCACCGCCTGACTCACCTGGCCGATGTAGGTCGCCGCCTCGAAGAGATAATTGACGTTGAGGAGCGTCACCAGGGGCGCCTGCTGAAAGGGGCTGGGCCGGGGATTGATGGCCTGATCCAGATCCCGGCCGATGCGGTCCAGGACCTCGCGCGTGGTCGCCAGGCTCCCGGCGGCCATCAGCACGAACAGCCGGTCGGGCGCGGGCTGCAAGACATGCAGCTTGCTGTAGGTCGAGATATAGTCGACGCCCGCGTTGGTGCGGGAATCAGCGGCCATTACCATGCCCTCGTCGAGCAGAAGTCCCACACAATAGGTCATTTCAGACAGGTCCTCTCAGGTTTTTTGGTTGGCCGTTACCGGCCGTCGTCCGGCATGTCCGCCGTCGCAGGTCTTGATCATCGTTCCGGCCAGTGGCGGTTCGTCCACAAACCGGAGGTCGAGGCTTTACCGTGAAAGTGCGTAGTCAGGCCATCCTGGCCTGACGGCGTTGGGACTGGAACAGTCAGGGCTGGAAGCCCTGACTACGCAGCCTCGCACGCCGGCAGTCGGGACAGCGGTCGAGAGGACTTTCATGTTCCGGGGTGGCGTGGGCGCCATGGCCGTTAGCCGGTGGCGGCTCCCGAGACATCCATGGGAAATAAGTGGCGCCTTCACGCCTGAGCGGCTAACAGCCATGAAGGCTCGTCCGTCACCCCGGAACCTGAAAGTTCCTTGTGGGAGCGGACTGCGACCGCGATGAGGCGCCGCAGCGAACGCCGACGCCGCGTTCCCCGCGCGGCCCGTCGCGGCCGAAGCCGCTCCCACAGCGTCGCTGCGCGACTCTTACGGTAAACCCTTGATTTACATTCGCCGGAAGAACGATCAAGGCCCGGTCGCGCACCGGCTGCCGACTCCGGCGCCCGCGTAGTATAGCGCCTGGGGCCGCGCCCCCGGGACCCCCGGGCACCCCCTGCCGATGATCCCGCAAACCAGGTATCCTGGGTCCCACGCAGTCCAGGCAAACTTGCCGCCGTGCCGCCGGGCGCGCGACGGCTAGGCCCCGGCGCCATTCGCCCAGGGACGTTTCATTAACAAGTTAACCGTCTTCCTTCACGCAGAAGGCCTTGATCATCGTTCCGGCCAAGCTCGGGCTTCAACCCGACCAGGTGCCACGCCCGAGAGGCCGGGATTAGCCTAAAGGCCATGATGCGACGCGACACCCGGCGGGCGAGACGCTGATCGCCGCCGTGCCGCGGCATGGCAGAAGGCGATAGGCAGTAGGCAGTTGAACAAGATCACTCGTGGTGCGAGCATAAGGCATCCTCAGCCCCGTCCGTTGGTAGCGCTATGAACGAGTTTTCCGGCTATGAAGCATCACACGAAGACTTCATGCGGCGCTATTGCCGATCGTTGCCGGAGGACCACCGGCGGCGCTACGCGGCCGTCGAGGCGTTGAAGATCAGTTACGGTGGCGTCGCCTACGTCGCCCGCGTCTTGGGCATGAGTCGGCGCACGATCTACACCGGAATCCGCGAGTTGGAGGCGATGGGCAACGACGATCCCAACCATCCGCAACGCCCCAGTGGCGATGCGAAACGTATCCGCCGCCCGGGCGGCGGCCGGCCCAGGATCGCCCAATGCCAAGCCGGGTTGACGGAGACGGTCGACGACATTCTTGAAGCGCACAGCGCCGACAGTCCCACCGACCCGGACGTGCGTTGGACCGATCTGAAACCGCTGCAACTGGCGCAGGAACTCGGCCAGCGTGGTTACCCAATCAGCCGAAACACGGCCGCGCACCTGTTGGACGACGCGGGCTTTCGTCCGCGCGCCCTGCGCAAAGAGTTGATCACCGGCCCGGTCGACCCGCATGAACGCAACGAACAATTCCTTTATATCAATGCGTTGCGTCATCTGGCCCGGGACCGGGGTTGTCCGGTGTTGTCTGTTGATACCAAGAAGAAAGAGTTGCTGGGCAACCTGCATCGGCGTGGTCACTGCTACAGTACCGCAAATCAGCTCGTTTACGATCACGATTTCCGCCACCTGGCTAGCGGTCTGTTGGTGCCTCATGGCATTTATGATTACTTCGACAATCTCGGCTTCATGACGCTGGGGACCTCGCGCGAAACCAGCGAATTCATCTGCGACGCCATCGCGCTGGCG
Organism: uncultured Thiodictyon sp.; assembly: GCF_903828115.1. Taxonomy (GTDB): domain Bacteria; phylum Pseudomonadota; class Gammaproteobacteria; order Chromatiales; family Chromatiaceae; genus Thiodictyon. The sequence continues at coordinate 11,668 of NZ_CAIKKU010000289.1, forward strand.
TGGGAAGAGCACCTCCAGGCACGCTACCCTGACGCCGAAGAGATTCTCTTACTCATGGATGCCGGCGGCGCCAATGCCGCGCGTTCCCTACGCTTCAAGGAGGATGCGCTCGCCCTCGCGATGCGTGTGGGGCGATGCCTGCGTATCGCACACTACCCACCTTACACCTCCAAGTGGAACCCTATTGAACAGCGCTTGTTCAGCCAAGTCGAGCGCTCTTGGCGTGGCGTCATTCTAGATTCGCCGCAGACGGCCCTGCAAACCGTACAAAATACGCGCACCGAAACTGGTTTGCGGGTCACTGCCCGCATTCTCGATAAGGTCTATGAACTGGGGCGGAAGTGCTCCGATACGTTCCACAATATCAAAGACAAATTCATTCGCCACGACGCACTGCGTGGACAGTGGAACTATGTCATCGATCCTACCGGATCGTTTTCATAAGATGTTTTATTTTTTTTGCATCGTTACCCACCCTCATCAGGAGTTCTCATGGAGTTTCAAGACGGCGTTCTGCGCATCGCATCATTCCTCGCCGTAACCATCGGCATCATTGTGCTGTTCATCGGCAAACGCCTGAACGACAAGGTGGGCATCCTGCGCGAGTTCAGCATCCCGGAACCGGTCACCGGCGGCCTGCTGTTCTCCGTCCTGTTCGGGCTGTTCTATTTCGCCTCCGGGGTCGCGGTGACGTTCGACTTACAGGCGCGCGACATCCTGCTCGTCTATTTCTTCACCACCATCGGCATCAATGCAAGCGCCAGGGACCTGCTCGCCGGCGGCCGACCGCTCTTGATCCTGCTGACCGTCACCATCGCCTTCATGTTTGCCCAGAACCTCACCGGCATCGGGGTGGCGGCCCTGTTCGGCCTGCCGGCGGCGGTCGGGATCACCGGCGGGACCGTGTCACTGATCGGCGGCCACGGCACCACGATCGCCTGGGCGCCCGTCATCGCCGCCCAATACGGGATCAGCAACGCGATGGAGATCGGTATCGCCAGCGCCACCCTGGGCCTGATCCTGGCCAGCGTCATGGGCGGCCCGATCGCCAAGTTCCTGATCAAACGCCACGGGCTCACACCTGCCCCGCAATTGGTCGAGGAGGTCCAGGACATCGGCCTGTCCGAGACCCAGAAAAAGACCGGCATCGATCACCTGGACTTTCTCAGAGGGTATAGACAAAATTAAGTCGTTGTCGTCATGCGTCGTAGAAGGATCCGCGCCTCAGTGAGCCAGACCCAGGCTTCGGACACGCACAGCAGGCGATCATGGTGCATGATCAAACGGCGTGCGCGCTCGTTCCA
>NZ_CAIKKU010000290.1 GCF_903828115.1 uncultured Thiodictyon sp.
GCCGTATTTCAAGGCGTTCTGGGTCAAGGTCCTGCCCGGCGGGGCGAACAAGACCATCGAACTCTTGATCCCCGCCGAGGTCTCGACCGTCGGCCCGCCGACCCCGGGCACCGGCGAGTGGCTGGTGCGCCTGCGGGCCGGCAACGCCCAGGGCGGCTGGAACACCCAGGTCCGGCTCGGGCACTGGACCGGTGCCGCGACCGGCTATGACCCGGCCGACCTGAGCGCCATGACGCCCTTCGCCTCACCCTACCTCACGCTCGCCTTCCCGCGGCCCACCTGGGGCACGCGCAAGGGCGACTACGCGAGCGATTTCCGGCCCGCTGGCGGTCAGGCGGGGCAATGGGCTCTGGATCTCCGTGCCGACCCGGTGGGCACGCAGGTGGTGCTGACCTGGGAGGGCGACCCCGCCATCCTGGCGAACTCGCGGCTGCACGACAGGTCGACGGTCATCAATCTGGCCGATTACCCCAACGGCTACCCGCTCACCCTGTCGGGCAAGGTGCGCCGCCTGGTCTGGGAGTATCTCGGGGACGGTTGAGGGCGGCGGTGCCCGACCAGACGGGCGGGCTCGAGTACCCGGGGGCTGGGCGCCAATGGCCCGGTCCGAAGAAAAACGTTTGGGACGGGGTGAATACCCCGTCCCGCCCCGGACATCCTGAATCCCGGCGGATTGGGCGCCGACTCCCCCACTCCCCCCCGCGACTGGAGAATCCCGCATGACCCATCGCTCATCCCCGTGTGGCAAGTTCTTTTTTCATGGCAATAGTGGCCGACAACGACTTTGCGATTTTTGGCGGCACTGCCGCTGCCATCAACAATCTTCTGTATCAGAACAGTGAGGCTTGGCCGGATCAGATTTCAAATTTGTCCACGCTGGCTTTTCTCTTACCGGCCGGTGATACGACCTTCTATGTGCTCGGCATGGGAGGCGGCGGGGAGGAGAACATCAGTGGTACAGTCAACGGCGTGGACATGACCAACGTCAATGTTTTCATGAGTTCGGCGATCCAGAGTTATCTAACCGGTTACAACAACGGCAACGCCGTGGCTGAGGCGACTTTTGTTGCAAATCTGGCGGATGTTCAAACGGCACTCTCCAATTTGAGTTGGAGTAGTCCTGATGTCAATAGTAGCGACACCGTCATTGGGCTGGCCGCTCCGAACGGCGTTGGATTCCATTTCGATGACGGCACGGCCCATTTGTTTAGGTTTAATGCGTCGGAGGTGGGGGTTGAAACCGTGCCTGAGCCGTCGTCGATAGGATTGGTCTTGATCAGTTTTGCCAACCTGATGCTTTTCCGCCGCCGCGCGCGTGGCGCCCTCAGGGTAAAGGGGTCAGTAGCAGCATAAATGGAGTAAAGGGGTCAGCAGATAAAGGGGTCAGGATAAAGGGGTCAGCAGGATAAAGGGGTCAGTACCGAATGGCGCTAATTTAGGCCGCGTCTGAATCATAATCAGTGGGGAAAAGGGGCCAGGCTCAATTATGAACCCGGAAAATTGCCTCCGGCGTAGTGGGCATAAGGTGCCAGACTCGAGATCTTTTCCGAGAGTAAAGAAAGCGACTTGATAAGCCCGCATAGGACCGTAGATTGGCGTAAGGAAGGAGCCCCGACAGCCTCTAGCCTACACCATTGTGTTGGGGTTCCTTCGTCAGCCAAGTCTGCGGGTCTACGGCGTCCCGGTCCCAGACGACTCGGATTTGTCCGCGAGCAAGCGCTTCAGCCGCTCATTCTCGGCGAGGGCCTCTTCCTTGGCCGCCCGCTCCCGCTCCTCTGCCGCGCGGGCCTGCTCCTCTGCCGCGCGGGCCTGCTCCTCGGCCGCGCGGGCCTGCTCCTCTGCCGCGCGGGCCTGCTCCTTGGCCACCCGCTCCTGCTCCTTCGCCGCCCGCTCCTGCTCCGCGTCCGCACGCGCCTGCTCGACCTCGGCGCGCAGGTCCTCGAATTCGAGTTGGATGCTCTGCTGTTCGCGCAGATAGTCCTGCCGCGCCTGGTACGCATAATAGGCGTGCTCTTTCTCGGAAAATGCCCTAAGTGTGTTCATGGCTCGCCTCATCTCTGGGGTCTGCATCCACCCGGGCAGGGCGTCCTCGTCCAGGCGCTCCGCCTCGTTGAAGAACTTCAGCCAGCGCTGCTGCTCGGTTTCGACCGTGTCGGCGGCGAA
>NZ_CAIKKU010000291.1 GCF_903828115.1 uncultured Thiodictyon sp.
AGGATTACGAGCCGTGCACCCCGCGCGAAAGCCGCCCTGACGAGCCGTTCGGCTTTCGCCAGGTTGGCGGCTACATTCGCCAACTCAGCTGCCATCTGAACGGCGGCAACACGGATAGTCGTCGGCGCCGTGGCAGCGGTGCTTGGCGAGATCGTGCAGCGACCCATTGTTGAACCGGCTACCAACCATTTGGTAAACTCACGCCTGTTGATCACATTACCGGAAGGAAATCGCATCGTTCTTGGGGGGCAGGGAAATCGGGATGGGGTCACGTCGAAATGGCGCTTAGATAAGCCGTAAAACTTTCTTGTTCAGAGGCCTGCGGCGCTTTGTATCGGGAAACCGGGCACGCATGATCTGACGAGAGAGGCGACGCATCTCCGCCAGGAGCTTCTTGACGCGGTGATGCTCCACAATGGCCTGCTCCAGCCAGTCGGCCTGTTCCTCAGAGAGCGCGAGGCTGACGGTTTTGGCTTTCACCTTGGTGGACCAGGTGAAGCGGGTGCCCGATTGCCCGGCCGGCCGGCGGTAGACGGAACCATTGCTGAGGTAGCCGATCCCAGCGAGTTGCTGGCGAAGTTCGGCATAGCGGGCTTCCAGTTGGGCGAGGCGCGGCGGTCGCATGGCCTGATTTAGTGGCAGTAAAGGCTCGCCTGGTCAAGTCTAGGCCGTTACTATACGGCCTATGGCGAACCTTACCCCGTATTTTCCCCAACTGCGCGCCCAATGCGCCCCGCTGGGCGTCTCGCTGCGGCGCGCGGGCCAGGCTACCGATTCGCTCAGCGGCCTGGCGGCTCTGTTCGGCGGGTATTTTACCGGGCTGCTCGTACCGGCCAAGACCGGGGCTGGGAGCCGGCAACGCGAGTTGCCCCGCGTCGCGGTGTTCTGGGCTTTTCTCGGCCAAGTGCTTTTGCGCGGGGCCACTTGCCGGTGGGCTTTGATGCGCTTGCAGGCCGACGCCGTGGCCCGGGGGCACGAGCCGCCGGACGACAATACCAGCGCCTACTGCCAGGCCCGCAAGGTTCTGTCCCTCTTTTGGCTGCAGACTTTGTTCGCCGCCTTGAATCGGTGGTTTGAACCGCGGACCAAGGCCCAGTGGTGGGGGCGGGTCGTGCGCCTGATTGATGCGACCGGTTTCTCCATGCCAGACACCGAGGAGAATCGCCGACGCTGGCCCTATGCGGGCCGGCAGAAACCGGGCTGCGGCTTTCCCACCGGTAAACTCGTCGGCCTGTTTTGCCTCCACACCGGCCGGCTGATCGCGTGGGTCGAGGCCTCTTGGAAGACCCACGACGTGAAGCTCGCTCGCCGCCTGCTGGCGACGTTGCGTTCCGGGGAGGTGTTGGTCGCCGACCGCGCCTACTGCGGCTGGCTCTTTCTCGTCCAACTTCTGACCCAGAAGGTCGACTTCGTCATCCGGCTGCATCAGGCCCGCCACGTCCGTCCCGGCCGCGCGCGCTCGTGGCTGGAAACCTGGCTCAAGCCGACGCGCCCATCTGGGATGTCGCGCCGCGCCTGGAAAAAACAGCCGCCCTCCCTGCTGGTCCGGCTCGTGCGCTTTCAGGTGCAGGCCCGCGGTTTCCGCCCGCACCACGTGATCGTGGTCACTTCGCTGCTCGACGCCAAGGCCTTCCCCGACTCCGCCATTGCGGCCCTCTACGCCCGGCGTTGGCAGGTCGAACTCCATTTTCGCCAGATCAAAACAAACCTCGCGCTCGACGTCTTGCGCGGCCTCTCGCCCGCTACAATCGAACGCGAACTGTGGATGCACGCCATCACCTACAACCTCATCCGCGCTTTGCTCTTGGACGCGGCTACCACGCACGCCGTCCCCTTGGAACGTCTCAGCTTCAAGGGCGCGCTCGACGCCTTGCACGCCTGGGCCGACCGGGCTTTCCACTCCGGCCGCCATCGTCGTCTGGCCCGGCGCACCCTGCTTGCCCGCATTGCCAACGATCAGGTGCCCCTGCGCCCCGACCGCCATGAACCCCGCGCGCGCAAACGCCGACCAAAAGCCTACCAATTGCTTAACCGCCCCCGTCGCCTTATGCGCGTATCCGCTTCTCGGCGACTGCGATGACCCCGGCACGTCAGCTTCACTCGTGGCTTATCTTAGCGCCATTCCGGTCAGATGCAGTATTCGGCTGGGAGCCCACGGCCGCGATCGCGATTGCAGTGCTTCCGGCCCGTTCGACGAAGCAGGGTGACGAATCAATGCGCATCCAGCGGTATCCCTCGGCCGACCAAATCCTATTTGGGGTGGCGTGTTCCGACTTGTATAGGTGGGTGATCAGGCTGTTGCCGCCTTGTTCATGTGGTGAGTGCTTTCCATCCGGGTTGGATAAATACACAGCAGATCCATTTCTGGACGTGGGCGTCTTGGACGATTGCTAGCGGCACCGATGATGCGGTCATCAGGATCGTTGGTGCTCGGAAAGTACCGGAC
>NZ_CAIKKU010000292.1 GCF_903828115.1 uncultured Thiodictyon sp.
CGCATCGCGTACCCGGCCCCAGAGGTTGCCGCGGCTCGGTGGGTACGCGATGCGTACCCTACGGGATCGGCGTCAACACATCAGTTCTGATCGCACCCGGCGCTCCCTGCCTCCTCGACCAGTCAGTGTCCGCGCTCTACCCAGTGCACCTATTCGCCCCACCCCCGGGCCAGGAAGCGCTTGCGTTCCTGCGCGTCCAAGACGTGGGCGCAACTTTCCCAGTCGACTTTCTCGACGGTGTGATAACGAAGCTGAAACGGGTGGTGCTTGGGTACCGCATCAATGGTGCTCCGAGCCGCATCGACTTCGCCAAGGGCGAGGTCGATCCACAGGTCCTCCAGGATGTCCGGGATCTGCCCAAACAGGTTGGCGATGTTCTCCAGGCGCTCAGAGAGCAGTTCGTGCACCCGGTCCTCCACCGACCCCGCGTAACGCATGTTGTAGACGTCCACGGTATCACGCAGTTGGCCAATGCGTTGAATGCGGCCCTTGCGCTGCTCCAGGCGAGAGGGGTTCCACGGTAGATCCAGGTTGATCAGGGTCCCGAGCCGCTGGAGATTGAGCCCCTCAGACGCGGCATCGGTCCCGATCAGCACCCGGATTTCACCCTGCCGGACGCGCTCCTTGAGCACCTCGCGTGGGGTGCCGGTGAACACCCCGTTATGCATGACCCCGGAGCGGTTGGCGCCCGCGTAGATGCCGATCTCCTCCCCCGGCAGATCCGCCGTCAACTGCCCGGCCAGCCAGTAGACCGAGTCGAAATACTGGCTGAAAACGATGCAGCCCAACTCCAGCCAACCCTGGTCCAGGAGCTGTGCCCGCACGATCTGGTACTTGGGGTCCCGCTCCTGGTTCGCCTCCAAGGCCTTGAGGAAGCGTTGCAGTATCGCCCGCTCGGCCGCCGTCAGGGTGCGCAGTTGTCCCAGGGTTTCCTCGTCGTCCTCATCGTCGTCCAGCGTCGTCCATTCGGTGAGCAGCTTCTCCACCGTCCTGCGGCCTGCCTCCATGGTGCTGCCGACACGGCGCAGCAGCAGGGTCCGGAAGAAGCCGGACTTGGCGCGCTCGGCAAGCAGGCGGCAGAACTCCTCCGCCAGGCGATAGGCGACCTCCAGGAACGGGGGCAAGAGGACTGCATCCTCGTCGCGCTCGCCGTGCAGGCGCACCTGCACGGGCTTGAGGAAGGGCTCACCGGTCGCGGGATCGATGGTGGTTTCCAGGTACTCACGGGTACGCAGCACGATATGCCGGATGAAGGGGTTGGCTTGCTCCACAAAGCGCGGGAAGACCCGGCGGATGCGCGCGCGGTCCGGCGGCTTCAGTCGCTCGAAGCTTCCCCCCGGTGCGCTCAAATCCTGGTCGGTCAGACGCAGGACCCGCCGCAGGGCGCTGTAGTCGGGTCCCTCCGCGGCCGGCGGCAGCGGATTGCGCATCCAGGCCCACTGGGTGATCTCGTCGGTTGGCGCATCTACCTCGCCGAGCAGCAACTCCAGCGCTTGCTGGGGTTTACGCCAGAGGCTGCCGTAGCCGCCAAGCACGGCGTCCGAGCCCCTGGCCAGCGCATCCAGCAGGTCCCAGGCCTCGATGGGATGGATCTGGACCGGGGTCGCGGTCGCCAGGAGCAGGCTGCGCGTGCGCGGCGAGACCTCCCACAGGAAGCGCAGCAGGTTGTTCGGCTCGGCCGGATCATATTCCTTGCCGGCCGCCAGATTGCGGCGCCGGGCGCGATGCGCCTCGTCCAAGATCACGCACTCATAGCGCCCGTTGACCAGCCAGTCACGCGTCTGCGAGCCCGCGACGATCAGACCGGTGGAGACGATGCCGACCCGCCGGGGACACTTGCGGATGGACTCGGGTCCGGCGCTCGGGTGCTCGATGGCGTTCTCATCCACCCAGTGCTGCCCGTCCCAGACCGCGCAGGGCATGTCGAGCAGGGTCTTGCACTCCCCCTGCCACTGCCAGATCAGCGGCTTGGGTGCAAGGATGAGCACCGGCCGATCCCCGGACAGGGCCATGAGCTGCGCCGCCATGGCGAGCTGGATGGTCTTGCCCAGGCCCACCTGGTCGGCGAGGATCAGGCGCGCACCGGGCGGCCTCCCGCCCGTCCCAAGGTGGGCGTCGAAGGCGAGCTTCACGAACTGCTTCTGGTGTTCCCAGAGCCCCACATCCTTGCGATAGACGGGGGACTCGATGACCGGCGCCGCCGGGTCGGGCCGTGCGCGCCATGCCTTGAGATCCGGGATGACCGAGCGGACCGCGAGCCGGCCGATGTCCTGCACCACCGCATCGGCCAGTTCCACCGCGAAGGGCGAATGCCACAGGGTGTCGAACTCCTCCTGGACCCAGCGTACGGCGTCGTCCGAGTCGTCTTCCCACAACAGCTCGTAGTTCAGGCGCCAGGCGGTCAGGGACTCGTTGACGCTCCCCAGGAAGGCGGTCTGCCGCCCGTCTGCCAGGGTCAGGACCCCCGCCTTGCCGTGGATCAGGCCGAAGTGGGCGTCCGGGACTACCCGCACCTGGAGCTTGCCGCTACGCAGGAAGTCGAAGAGGCGCTGAAAGCGGGGCCGCGCGGCCTCCGGAAACCGCTCGGGCTGCGTGTCGCACCACTCGCGCCGCATCGCCGCCTGGGCCGCCTGCTTCGCCGTGGCGACGTCTTCGGGATGCAGCCCCGAGTTGCAGACCAGGCGCACTTGGCCCGCGAGCGCTTCCAGTTCCTCCCCGGCCACCTCCAGAATCGAAGACGAGAAGAACCCGGCGATCCGGTCATAGCGACGGGCACCGCGCAGGCGCTCGGCCAGAAAGCTGCGGTCCAGGCGTTCGCGGCGGGAGGAGAAGCGGTTGATCATCTGAACTGACTCGCACTGCCGCCGATGCAGCACAGACTCACCGACAGTCTAGTTCGATCCACGAATACGTTCCAACTCGGTGCGGAAGCGCGTTTCGTTCGGTTGAAGAGCGATGGCGTTTCCGAATGCCTGTTCGACGTCGCTACGCGGTCCCTGGGTCCAATTGAGGATCCGCCCCAGGTCGAACCAGGCCCACGCATGCCGGGTCGGCGCGGCATCCATTTGCAGAACCCGTTCAAGCATTTCCCTCGCATCTCGCAGCAGTCGGCTGCGCGTATCGCGCTGGAACGGGCCGGCACGCTGCCCCCCGGAGTGTTGTCTTCCCGCCAGCACGATCTTGGTCTGGGCAAATTCATGCAGCGCGCGAACGTCATTATAGACCTGATCCCCGGCGCGCTCGAAGTAGCGGTGCGCCCGTTCCGGTCGCTGCGCCCTCCGCTCGGCGATCGCCGCATCGAAAGCGGCACTCGCCGATAACAGGCCGGGCAAGCGATCCAGAACCCGTGCGGCTTCCTTGACATGCCCGGCATCGAGCAGGGCATTGGCCATCGCCATGATTGCGCGTGCGCCGCCCAAGTGCCCAGGGTTGGCGATGAACTTAGCAAATACCCGTTGCGCCTCTTCACTATTGCCTTGCCTGGCCAGCTCTTGAATCAGCGCAACCGCCAGCGTCTCTGAATCCGGGTATTCGGCATGAGCGATCACCAAGCGGTCAACCGCGCCTCGCTCGTCTCCGATTGCCCGCAGGTGCGCGGCGTCGCGCAGTGCGGCAATGGCCACATATTCGGGATGGGCCGGCAGGGTGACCTGAAAATAGGTCCGCGCGGCATCGAAAGCGAATCGCGGCAGGGGCGAACCGTTCTGCTGCATCGACCGAAAGACCTTCGGGATACCCGTGCCGCGCGCCTCGGCGAGCCTCAGTTCCTTGAGAAACTCGCCGACCCGGCGATTTCTCGACGGCACCGGTGGGACCCGGGCACCCGGCTCCAAGTGGTGCAGTTCGATTCCCGGCACCGGCCCCGGATAGCTGATAATCTCGATGCGGTCCGGATAGAGATAGACCTTTGTCGGCTCTTGCGTGCCCTCGTAGCTGCGATGGTAGACCGCATTGACCAATGCCTCTTCCATAGCGGCAAGGGGATAGCTTACCCAGCCCTTGACCTCCGGCCGATCGGGCAACTTCTGTAGATGTCGCGTCGAGAAAGAGCGAAGGTAGCTGATCGCCTCCCGCAACTGGTGGTGAAGCGGGCCGCGGAAGACCCGCTCTTCCAACGCATTGCCCGAGGAGTCTGCAGCAAACTGTACCACCTCGATGCGTGCACCGCGGAACCACTCCTCCGGGTCGTCAGTGAAGAACAGCAACCCGATATTGCGCGGGACACAATGCCCGTTGACGGGTGCGACGATCTGCATGCGCCGGTAGATTTGCAGTGCGTCGCGTTCTTCGGTAAGACCACTGTCGATGTCGGCCAGGAATTCGCGGACGCGGCTCTCCCGCAACTTTTCGACCGATGCCGCGAGCGCCCGCCGGTCGTCGAAGGGGACCTTTGCCGTGAGTTGCAGCAGTTGCGCTTCAATGTCGCCCTTCGCCTCGACAGTCTCCGGCCCGAGTCGGATGTAGGGTCGCTGTTGCGGGCCCTTATCGAAGGTACGCGGTGCACGGTGTACGCGCATATCGCTACCCGGCGCCCAGATGACGAGTAGGTGCTGGTCGTCGATAATCTCAGGGGACATAATCGGCTGATAGACGGGATCCAGCGTGTTGCATTTGCCGCGTATCCATCGCTGGATATCTTCCATAGCACCCGGTTCCAAGCCCGTCGGCGGCAGGACGGCACGCCCGTCCGGCGCGTCTACGCCGATGATAATGTAACCGCCGTTCAGATTCTGGAAATCGTTGGCAAAGGCACAAATGGTGTGGACTACCTGTAGACCGGTCGTTCTCTCGTCCCAGGATGCTTTCATCTCGATACGAGCGGATTCCACGCCGCGAGCGTAGAGCAGGTCGCGGATATTAATCGGCAGTATCGAACTCATCTGTTCAGTTCTCCCCGGACGTGCTTCGCGACAACCGATCCCTCGCACCAAGGCACCAAGGCACCAGGACATCAATGGCGATTCAGAACTGCTCACACGGAGACACAAAGAACACCAAGGAGAAGATCTTCATTCTTTGTGCGCTTTGTGTCTTTGTGTGAGCATTTTTCTCTATGGAGCGGTAAAGGTACCGAGCGGTATGGTTTACACATGATCGTTCTCGATGGTTCCCGCAAGCAGCCGGGCAGCCTCGGCGTCGGATGCCCAGTGCGGGATCGGCAGCCGACCGATGAAGCTGAGCATCCCGACCATGATCTCGCGCCGTGCCCAGTAATCCAGGATCTCGGTCTTGAGATAGGTCAGCCCAACCTTGGTGCTGTCCTGGTCCGCGCTCTGGTAGACGGCAAATAGAATATGACGCAGCAACGATGAACCGAAGCCCTCCGTGCCCCAGTCCCGGCGTTTGAACTCGGTGGCGGTCTTCAACCGCGTCTGGTTGGCCTTGCCGCTTTCGAGCATGAAGCGGTAGTCCCGCACCCCGAAGCCGCGGGCGAACTCCTGGAAGACGCCGCTGCGATAGTCGCCGTGGGACTCGACCTCCAGGCACTTGAGATAGAGCTTCTCCTCGGGTGAGAGGCGCTTCCAGAGGTGTGGCTCGATGCCGTCGGGCACCAGATAGTTGCTCGCGGTCTTCACCGCATCTTCGATGATGCGCTCGATTGGCGAGACCTCGCCGCGCTTGCGCTCGCGGGCCAACTCGTAGGCCACGTCGATGTCCTCGATCCCCTGGTACTGGGTCAGCACCCGTAGCGCCGCGGCATAGGCGGCGAGTTGATAATCGGCGTCGGAAAAGTTCGGGTCCTCCCGGTCGTCCAGCCCCAGCATGGACTTAAGTTGCTGTTCGACCTCGATTTCGACTTGGGGGACGATCTCGTCCAGGAAGGCGACCGCGTCCGAGGTCTGCTTGCGTAGCACCATGAGCACGGTGCCCTGGACGTAGTCACCCGTCTTGAGTGCTGATTCTGTCTCCGTGGCGATCGTCCAGGCCGCCGTTACGCGCAGTCCTGCGGCCCAAAGGATCAACGCCAGGTCCGCCCAAACTCCGGCGTCCGTATGGGTGAACATGACGATCTGGAGCCCGTTGTCTGGCATGTGGGCTGCGAGGTTGCGGTAGGCGTCCACCATTCCCTCGCGGAATGCCTTTCCCGAGCCGCGGATGGCCAGGACCCTCTTGCTGTCCGGGTACCAATCCGGGAAGAGCCTGGGCAGGTGCTTCTCGTACCAGGCGAGGAAGAACTCCGAGAGTTCGTGGTAATTGATCGCGTCGGCATACGGCGGGTCAGTTATCCAAATATCTGAGGATGGAAGATCGCCGAGCACACTCGCCGGCCTGGAATGGCTTTTCCCTTCTATGGCGCCAGACTGCAGGCTGTATTTAAAGCTAGTCTCGAGAAGAAGCATCGGCCGGGCGTAGTAATTAAGCAGCGTATTAAATGCCTGATTCGTAAATGCTTGCCCTCCATTTTCCTTTGTGGCATCGGGAATCCACTGGCAAAGTCTTGAATTCCAGTTTGCACACTTGCCAATGCCGAATAGCAGGGCAACCTGAATACCCGTATTCAGGTGCTTTAAGCTAATTGCTGCGAGCAATCCGTGCAAAAGCAACTGTCTTGGTGTAAACAAATGATGCCAATGCGTCCAGCCGCGCTCGCGTTGCAGCCGTGCGGTCTCGTCACCCGGCTCGATGCGGCGGCTGGGGATATACCCCTGGTTCTGCCAGTCGGCGAAGCGCTCGCGCAAAAGCCTCAGCACCAGAGCCTCCCGTTCGATGTCTGCGTCCTCGGCCCCGCGGTAGAGCGCCCAGGGCATCCGGTCGGCGAGGGCCTTGAGGTCGGCGGCGCGCTGGGCCTGACGGGTCCGCAGCCCCGCCAGCCCCTGGCGCGCCTCATCCAATCCCGCCTTCGAGGCCTTGGCCGTGTTCAGGCTGGCGAGGTGCGCCTCCGCCTCTGTCAGTTCGGCGTCCTCGGCCAGCCAGTCGCGGGCGCGTAGGTCGGCGAGGTCCAGGCGGTCGCTGTCGTCCAGCAGGTCGGCGAGCCCGGCGATTGCCCTCTCCAGGGAGACCCAGCCCGGGACGGGCCGGATGCAAGACCGGCCTGCCCGCTCCTGTTGCTCGGCCCAGAGCAGGTCGGCAAGGCCTGGCAG
>NZ_CAIKKU010000293.1 GCF_903828115.1 uncultured Thiodictyon sp.
AGGGGAAAACGTTCCGGCCGGGGCGCATGCCCCGTCCGGCCTGAGAGCTTATCTTGCGTATCGACCCCAACGGGGTCGAACATACCAGCCCAGGGCAACGCCCTGGGTATGGGTTATCGCAGCGCTCAGCCCTGAAAGGGCGTGACATAACGGCGTGGCTCCTTATGTCACGCCCTTTCAGGGCTAGGCCGAATCAACAACGCTATCCCAGGGCGTTGCCCTGGGCTGGTATATCGCGCCCCTTTGGGGCTTGAGCAGGCGCAAGAATAGCTGGAACGGGGTACTGGTGCCCCGAGCACTTACACTGGGGATGCCCCGCACGAGCGCGGTGCGCGGCGCTCCCGGGGCGATGGTGCACCGGTCCCGATCCCGCGAGTCATTCGCGGTCCGGTCTTTAAGATCAGTATCCACCCGCGGGTGCCGGCGCGCTCGCCGCAGCGGGTGCCGGCGCGGCGACGGGCGCTGGTACCGTCGTCGCCGCGGCCGACCCCTTGGCGGCAAGCTCCTGGCCCACCAGGGTATTGAGCACCTCGATGAACCGCTCCTTGCTGCCGGTCTGGCCCGGGCTGGTACGGTACTTGCCGTTGACGATCACCGCCGGGACCCCATCGATGCCGTAGCGTCCGCTCAGGTCCTGGGCCTTGCGGACCTTGGTCTCGACCGTGAAGGAGTTATAGGCATCGCGGAAGGCCTGCTCATCGATACCGATCTCACCGGCGAACTTCACCAGGTCGTCCTCCTTCAAGATGAGCCGCCGGTCCACCTGCATGGCCTTGAACAGGGCCACATGGAACTCATCGAGTTTGCCCATGGCCTCGGCGGCGTAATAGGCCCGTGCATGCGGGTCCCAGCGCGCCCCGGTGGCCGGTACCCGGCGGAAGGCGACGCCCGCGGGCTGGGTGCCGACCCAGGTATTCATGATCGGCTCCAGGTGCCAGCAATGGGAACAGCCATACCAGAAGACCTCCACGACCTCCACCTTGTCACCGGTCGCGGTGGGTACGGCGGGCGTCAGCGTCACGAACTCGCTGCCACCCTCGGCGGCCCAGACCGAGCCGATGGACAGCAGGAAGGCGGCCACTACGCCGACCCGGGAGAAAACACGCAGGCTACGAAACATTGTCTAAATCCTCAATTAATTGCACGCATTTGCGTTCAGGCGCAGACGACCTGTTCAGCCGCCGACGGCATAGTCCAGCACCAGGCCCACAAACACCGCCAGACCGAAGTAGTTGTTGTTGAGAAAGGCCTGAAAGCAGGCACGGGGCTCGCGCTTGCGGATCAGCCATTGCTGATAGACGCCCAAGCCGGCGGCGACCGCCAATCCGCCCAGATACCAGGCGCCCCGGCCGGCGTCCAGGCCGATCCCGAGCAGCAGGCCCAGCATCAGGACCTGGAGCAGGCCGATCGCCAGCCGGTCCCAGACCCCGAACAGGATGGCGGTGGACTTGATGCCGATCTTCAGATCGTCCTCCCGGTCCACCATCGCGTACTGGGTGTCGTAGACCAGAGCCCAGATAAGGGTGGCGATGAAGAGTAACCAGGCACTCACCGGGATCGCGCCGGCGACGGCCATGTAGGCCATGGGGATGGCCCACCCGAAGGCCGCCCCGAGAAAGAGTTGGGGCACATGGGTGAAGCGCTTCATGAACGGATAGACCAGGGTCAGGAGCACGGCCACGGTGGACAGGGCCACGGTGCGCCAGTCCAAGAGCAGCACCAGGGCGAAGGCGAGGAGTGACAGGACCACGAAGACCCCGACCGCCTCCGCGGGGCTGACCGCCCCGGTGGCCAGCGGACGCTGATTGGTGCGGGCGACGCGTCCGTCGAAGTGGCGGTCCGCAAAGTCGTTGATCGCGCACCCGGCGGAGCGCATCAGCACCACCCCGAGGACGAAGATCAGCACCACGGGCCAGGGCGGATGCCCCTGGCCCGCCAGCCAGAGGGCCCAGAGGGCGGGCCACATGAGCAGGAAGGTCCCGATGGGGCGGTGCAGGCGCACCAGGAAGTAGTAGTTGCGCAGGCGCCCGCGCCAGGCTGCCGGGTCCGGACCTGGGCGACAATCGCCGATCTTGGCTGGGGGAACGTCAGTGCTCGGCATGGTCTCAACGACTGGGCATCATCTCAAGGAACGCGACCGGGCCTGGGGCGGCCCCTTGAGATTATTGCACGATCAAGGGCCGGGCGCCCCGGCCGCGGCAGCCGGGGCAGCCGGGGTCCGACGCACTTACAGCAGCTTGACCAGCGCCGCCAGCGCGCCGACCTGGGCGAACATGAGTGGAATGAGCCACATCAAGAGCGTGTTACGGCCCGTGACCCGGAATCCAAGGCTTCAGCCCTGCCGGGTGGGCGCGAGCCTGACCCGGTACTCTCGCAGCGCGGTGCGCGGCCCGCTGGCCTCGATGCGGCCGGCCTCGATCAGAACACTGAGGCGGGCGCTGAAGAATCCGTCGCCCATCAGATTAGGCCCGTCACAGTGTGCCATGGCCGTGCCCACCACCGGCCCCGCCGCCTGCCAGTGCGGACCGCAGGCGGCCAGCAGCAAGTGATCGTAGTAATCGCCGGGCACCCCCACCACCCGACCCGACTCCAGCCGCCGCACGGGACCGCAGGTGTCGCGAATGCGCGCGAAATCCTGCGCCAGGACCCGACGGTCCGCGCCACTCAAGGGCCGCCGCGTCGCGTACAGCCGCGCCAACTGCTCCGGCGAGTGCATGGCGACATAGGGACGCCCCTCGATCCCCGGCACCTGGACCCGCAACAGCCGCTCGGGCCTCCCGGCGAGCCGGTCGCAGGCCATCGCGACAAAGATCACCTCGGCGACGTTGTCGCCACCCCAGAGGATCACCGCCTCCGGGGGTTCGCGCTCCAGACGCCCGAGGACCGCACGCCATTGCGACAGGCGCGCGTCGCCATCGATCGCCGCTTCACCACCGCCCCCGAGAAAGCCCCGCAGGCCGGGATCGCGGGCCTGGCTGTCGTCGAGCGGACCCGCGGCAAGGTCGTTGGAAAAACCGATCACGGCGCCCGGCATGCCGCAGGAGTCGCAGGCCGCCCGCACGCTGCCCGCAGCGCTATCCCCCAACGCGAAATGCAGCGGATTGACCAGCGGAGTCGGCGATACGAAGGACATGTTGCTCACCCTGGCCTAAGAGCCGTGCCGGTACGCGCCCATCACGATCGCCTGTAAACGAGGTAGCGCACCGCCAACAGCACGGTACCCAGCGCCGTCAAACCCACTCCTGCGACCCGGTAGGCGAATGGCTCGATCAACATACCCGCGGCGTCGATATAGTCAGGCTTCTGCCACGCGATCATCAGCAACACGATGCCCGTGACAAGCAAGGCGACCCCGATCGAGCCGCTGGCCTTCATAAGCCAAAGTCTCATATCGCGACGGCCCCGTTACCGGTCCTTCAGTTCCTTGATCCGCGCGTGATACTCCTCCTTCAGGCAGGCCTTCGGATTAGCCGCCGCAGCGCAAGCATTGCGGCTCTCAAGCCAGTCGCGCTGCTCGGACTTCAGAACGGTTGGACCGGTGGTCGAGATCATGACCCAGGCCGTCGGCCGTTACTTGCCGGTGAATTGAGTCACCTTCCCCTTGGCGTTGACCTCGCATGAACCCTCGGCCTTCTTGCCGGGCACGGCCCAGTTATACGAGGCGCCGTACTGCCGCAGGTCCTTCAGGCCCATGGAGCCGCTGTCGAGGCTCTGCTGGAGGGTGGCGCCCACGGTCACCTCAATATCCGCCATGCTCACGCCGTGAAACTTCGCTGCCACCGCGTTCTTGCACGAGGTCCCAAGGCGGCTCAGGGTGGCGTCGATCTTGGCCTGATCGTCGGCCAGGGCCGGGTTGATCGAGCCGGCGACGAGGGCGGCGGCCATGCTCAGAGTCAGGGTGGTCTTCATGTGCGTTTCCTCTCGGTGGTTGGGTGTAACAAGCGGCCTGGCCCCCACGCGGCGGCCGGGGGCAAGCAGCGACACTAAAGCGTCGCGGCAGTGCCCGGCCGCTGCGGTAGCCGGCAAGGCCTGACTTTGATAATCAATGGTTTTCTGGGCGGTGCTGGACCATTGCGGCAGGACTATCGCCAGGTAAAACGTTAAGCCCCTTAACACAAGACTGTCTATCCAATCAGCGAAGCGGGTTGGCCCAAAAACGAAGAGCGGCGGAATGCCGCGGGAGGCTCCGCCAAGCTGGGTGAGGTCGAGTCGGCGGATCGCCCCGCGGGCGCAAGGCGACAGGAGGGCAAGGCTTCGCCGTGAAGGTCACGCAGCGACGCTGTGGGAGCGGCTTCAGCCGCGACGAGGCCCCGGCGGTGTGCGGGTCACTCCGGCTGCGGGATCGGATCGGCCGGTTCAACCGCGTCGCGGGGCACGACGGCCATCGGCATCAGCAGGTCCCGGTCATGGTCGTGTCCATCGTGGTCGTGATGGTCGTGCCCATGGTGATCGTGATGGTGGTCAGGGTCCCTGACCGGTGGATTAAAGGCATTCTCCAGGGCGATCGCTACACCATGGGGGGTGTTCTCCACCGCGCGCAGCCACAGGAGTTCCTGCTCCTGCAAGGCGGGCCCGCTGATAAGATCACGCTCGACCATTATCCGCTCCAGGGCCGCGACCCAATGCAGGAAATAGGTGTCGCCCCGATCCGGATCGCCGCGCCCTTGGGCGGCCTTGATCTCCTGGCTGAAGATCGCGACCCATTCGGCGCGGGTAAGAAAACCCTTTTCGATCAGCAGATTCGCCAAGGCGAAGGCTTGCGCCTCCCAGGAATCGGCAAACACCGGCCGGCCCGCGTCCTTGAGCAGCGGCAGCATCTCCAGCGGGTCCAGGTCCGCCCCATCGTCATCGACTTTACATACCGGTGTCATTGGTGTCACCCCGCCGCGCGTTTGAGATAGGGCTCGAACATGTCCACATAGACGGCGACGCCCTCCTCCGCATAGCCGTCCCCCCACAGGTCCCGCGCCTCGAAGCGGATGCTGTAGACCGGGACGAAGAATTCCTGCCGGGGGGCGCCGTCGACCGGGCTCGCCCGCGAGGCAATGTCTGGATAGCCCGGTTGGTAATACGGCTGGAAGACCCGAATCCGACTCGGTCCCTCTCCCGTGAACTGCGCCGCGACAATGCCGTAACTGGCGACGACCACCCCGGGACGCCCGCGGTAGACGGGATACTCGCGGGTATGCCCGGTGCCGATCTGCAGCAGTGTCTCGACCCGGTCGCCAATCGCAAACAGCGGGTGATTGACGGCCGTGCCCTCCTGGTAACTGGGCGAGCTGTACCGGCCGTCCGTCTGCGGCTTACCGAATCCGGGAACCGCCTGCGTGAGGGCCTGCCCGCGCAACTGCGCGGCCAGGTCGAGTGAATCCTTGTCGATGATCGCGACGGACGTACTGGTCCCGGGCTGAGGGTAGTCCGGCGGCGGATAGCCCTCGGTGAGGTCCGCGCGCGTGACCAGACCGCTGAGTGAGAAGTAGGTGCTGACCGAGCGCAGCCACAGGTCGAAGTAAGGCGTATTCCCATAGGTGCGCCATTGCATGGTCTCGCGATACCAGCGCGCGGCGTCCAGGTTGAAGCCCTTCTCGGGATAAAACACCGACGTGGTCATCGCGAAGATGGCCCCCATTTCGCCCTCCCAGGGTTCGGGCCAGACCGTGGTCTCGGGCTGGTCCTTGTCGGGAATGGCGTCGAAGCCAGTCCAGGTTTGGAGATTGTGCGGACCTTCCATCGTGACCTCCTAGGCGTGCGGCGCGACCGCCGCGCGGCGGTACTTGGGAAGCGGGAGCCCGGCGAGGCCGAGCCCGAGCAGGGCGAGGCTCCCGGGGGCCGAGACCTCGACTTGGATGCTGGTCGTCAGATCGGCGGCTGGTGGCCCGCTAAACAGGATCAGCCCCTCGTTCGGGTCATTGACGTTGGAGATCACGCCGAAGTTGAATCGACCCGCCACCGACGGTCGTAATGACAGCGTCGCCAGGAGGATGTTGTCGCCGCTCGGCCCGAGAATACTCGGGTCGATGTTACCTGCCACCATCGTGTCAGGAAACAACGTCGAATCGTCGGTGAACCCGGGACCCATGGCCGCACCGATAAAGGTCCAGGTGGCGGCATAGTCGAGGTCGAACCCGAACGCGATGACCTCGTCGGTGCCGACACCGTCGGCATAGACTGAAATGTCGAAGGACTCACCAACCGCGACCGGGCCCGCGGGTCCTTCAAGTCGACCCAGCGGTACCGCGGCAAGTGGCAGCGCCAGCATCAGACCGAGTAACCCGACCCACCACCTGCCGGATATCTTGTTCATTATGTTGCCCCTTTGATCCGATCAACGCCGGTAGTAGGTGAGCCAGGTGCGATAATCCGTGTTGCTCACTTGTCCATCGCGGTCATAATCGGCCCGCTCGTTGTAGCCGGGCTGACCGCGCCGCTTGCCGAGCGCGGCGCGAAACACCGCATAGTCCGCAAGATTGACGACGCCGTCGCCATTGAGGTCGCCGGGGCTGGCCGCCGACAGAAATTGCAGATAGGGCTCGAACATATCCACATGGACGTACAGCCCCTCCTCGGCATAACCGGCGCCGAACAATTCGCTCGCCGGGAAGCGCACGTTGTAGACCGGCACCAGAAACTCCTGGCGGTGTCCGATGCCGTCACGCTGGCTGTCGCGGCAGGCAATGTCGGGATAGGCCGGCTGGTAATAGGGCTGAAAGACCCGCACGCCGTCCGGCGTGGACTGCGCCTTGACGATGCCGTAGCTCGCCGTGATCACGCCGGTGCGGCCGCGATACACGGGATATTCGCGGGTGTGGCCGGTGCCGACCTGGAGCACGGTGCGCACGCGGTCGCCAATGCGGTAGCGGGGCTGGTTGTTGGCCTGACCTTCGACATAATGGTGATCGGCATCCGGCTGGTAGCTGCCATTGGCTTGCGGCGGCCCGAATCCCGGCACCGATTCGTCCAAGGCGCGGTTGCGCAGTGCCGTTGCCAGATCCAGCGCGGGGTCGTTGGTGATCCGCACCGCGGTGCTATCCCCGGTCGCTGGCCAGTCGGGCGTGGGGTAGCCGTCGGTCAGCTCGGCGCGGCTGGCGCGACCGCTCAAATCCAGGAAGGTGGCAACCGAACGCAGCCAGAGGTCGAAATAGGGGGTATTCAGATAATCCCGCGGCTGGAGCGTCTCGCGCAGCCAGCGCGCCACGTCCAGATTGAACCCTTTGGCGGGAAACGCCACGGCCGAGAACATGGCGAAGATCGCGCCCATTTCGCCCTCCCAGGGCTCGGGCCAGACGACGCCCTCGGGCTGGAGTTTGTCCGGAATGGGATCGCTGCCGGTCCAGGTATGCAGGTTGTGTGGACCTTCCATATCGACCCCTACGACACCGGGTAGAGAATTTCGGCGCCGATCATGGCGTTGCGGGTCACCCGGCTGCGCAGGGCGATCTCTTGCGCGCTGTCCTTGACGATCCCCGTGACCACCGCGTCCGCGGGCGGCTCTGGGATCACCAGAAAGCGCACCTCGGAGTTGGAGTCCCACACGCGCACCTCATCGACCCGCGCAAGATAGTCCTCCAGCAGGCCCGGATAGGCCGCGCCCCGTTCCGCGGCGAACTCGCGCAGGATGCCCCGCGGTGCCGTGACGCTGCGGGCGCGGTATTGCCTGGACTTGTACCAGACCGGCTGGACCCCCAGCAGGGCTTGGGGATAGCAGGAGCACAGGGTGCATGAGACCAGGTTGTGCACGAAGGGGGCGGTCGAGTTGGCCTTGCCGTTCGCAACCACCCGCAGCCACTCACCCTCGGGGCCAATGGTGTATCCGAGCAGCTCAGTTGGCGCCAGCCAATCACCGTCCACCGGGGGGGTGTGGTGCATCGAGGAGGCGTGGTCGAGAAAATCGCGGATGAACCACGTCGCCGCGAAGGGACCACGTTTGTCGGATGACTTGTAGGGCTCGAAGTTCGGATGTTCGGGATTGAGCAGGGCATCCTTGAAGGCCGAATCGATCCAGGCGCGGGCAATCACCGCCTTGCCGAACTGCGGACCGACCTTGTTTTCATAGTAGTCGACGAAGTGGTCGATGCTCGCCTGACCATCGGGACCAAGCAGGTTCTTGTCGAGGATGAGCTGTTTCAGCGCCAGCACCCGCGCCTTGAGCGGCGGCAACACGCCCTCGTTGCAGAGGGGATAGTCGGTGGCGACGTCGTAGATCGGGGTGCCGCCCAGATCGAGCCGGGCCTCGTCGGGGGTGTCGCCTGCACACAGGGTAACGGCCTCGGCGGCCTGCGTTGGGCTGAGCAGCCCGGCGAGCCCGACCACACCGGCAGCGCCGCCGGACAGACCGGCGACACCGACCGTCTTGATAAAGTCGCGGCGGGTGCTGTCGAGCGTGTCCTCGCTCGCGGATCGATGCTCGCTTGACATGGGTCCTCCTGGCTTCGCCTGGGCGGCGGCCTGCTGGGCTTTCGTTGACGGGGCGCGTTGCCGACGCGGCGGATGGGCCTCGAGGTCCTGGGCGGAGCTGCAAATCGCGCGGACATGCCGACGGGACTGCGCACCGGAACCGGGGCTCCGACACGCGGTAAGCTTGACTGCCCGCGTTGGTCTTCGCAATCCGGATAGCGAAACGTCCCTATCCCAAAAGCGAAGTGAAGCGCCTCTGGTACCTTGCGGGCGGGCGGCGGCAACGGGACCCTGTGCCGCGGTCTAGTCTGGTGTGCAGGGGCCCCCGGGCGCGAGCCGACCGTGCAGCCGCCGCAGCGTCTGGACTGGGCTCTCGCCGAACTCCCGCCGGTACGCCTCGGAAAAGTGGCCCATGTGAAAGAAGCCAAATCGCATGGCGATTTCGGTGACGGTGCCCGCCCCGCCCCCGGCCAGCAGTTCCTGGCGGATGCCGTTCAAGCGGGCGCGGCGGATGAACTCCATGGGGGTGCACTGGCGGTAACGCCGGAAGGCCAACTGCACGGTGCGCGGCGAGACGTGCGCGAGCAGCGCCAGGGTATCGACCGACAGGGGTTGCTGGAGATTGGCGAGGATAAAGCCCTCCAGGTCGCTGAGCCTGAGCTTGCCCAGCATGGGCGTCGGCGCGGCGGCCGGGGGAAGGGGCTCCGCGACGCAGGCGAGGAAGAGGCCGAACAGGGTTTGCCCCAGATGTTCCGCCACCGGCCCGCCGACCAGGGGCGTGCCGGGCCGATCCAACTCCTGCGCCGCCCACCGGGTCAGGGAGCGCAGGGATTCACCGGCCGGTGAGGTCAGGTCACGCTGCCTCACCCAGTGCTCGAAGCGGGCCCTGGGGAGGCCGCGGGCGAGCAGGGCCTGTTCGACCCTGGTGCAGGGAAAATCCAGGGCCAGGAGCCGGACGGCCCCGGTGTCCATCCGCGCCTCCTGGCCCGGGACCAGGATGACCGCGGAACCGGGGGCGGCGACCGCCGATTCGGCATTGAGCCGGTGCTCGGAGCGGCCCTCCTCGTGCAGATAGACGGTGACGCGGTCGCCGCCCAGGGTGCAGTGCACCCGCAGCGGGGTGGGGCAGCGGACATAGGTCAGTCCCGTTTGCCCGACTTCAGTGTGATTGACCAGTGTCTCGAAGGGGCCCGGGCCGATGACCTCGACCTCGTGCTTGCCCCAGATCTCCCCCATGACCACGCGGGACTCGTCCAGGTCGCGCGTGTGCAGGAGCCCAAAGCGGGTCAGGTAGTCGGCGGGCGCAGCGGGGCTCATGGACGCGGCCCAGGCGCAGCCCCTGAGACCGGGCAATGGCCGTGAATTGCCGTCGCTGCGATCACGGCCTTGGAAATGGTCGAATTGGTCTTTCGATTTGCGTTCATTTGCGGACAATCTGCCTCGGCCCCGAGATTAACGACAACGACAACGAAAGCGTACCCGGGATCTCGACCACACCAGGGTCCGCGGCTCATACCACCCCGAACGCCTCGCGCCGCCCGAGCCAGCGTTGGATCAGGGGTTCCACCAGGTCCGGGTGACGCGCGAGGATCAGGTCGGCCGCCCGCTGGGCGGCACCCGTCAAGTGTTGGTCGCGCAGCGGGTCGGCCACCCGGAACTCCAGGGTGCCGGTCTGGCGGGTGCCCAGGACCTCGCCGGCCCCGCGCATCTTGAGATCCTCTTCGGCAATGCGAAAGCCGTCGAGTGTTGCGCGGATCAGGGCCAGCCGGTCCCGCGCCTGGGCGGTCAGCGGCGCATGATAGAGCAGCACGCAATGGCTCTCGCGCGCGCCGCGCCCGACCCGGCCGCGTAACTGGTGCAGTTGTGAGAGCCCGAGCCGCTCCGGGTTCTCGATGATCATCAGGCTGGCATTGGGGACATCGACGCCGACCTCGATCACCGTGGTCGCTACTAACAGATCCAGGGCGGCCGCCGCGAAGGCGGCCATCACCGCCTCGCGCTCGGGGGCGCGTTGGCGGCCGTGGACCAGGCCTACCCGCACCCCGGGCAGGCAATCGCCGAGTTGTCGGGCGGTCTCCTGCGCCGCCTGGGCCTGGAGCGCCTCGGACTCCTCGATCAGGGTACAGACCCAATAGGCCTGGCGCCCGGCGGCGCAGGCGTCGTGTACCCGCCCGATCACCGCGTCGCGCCGGCCGTCGGGCAGGGCCACGGTGACGATGGGGGTGCGCCCGGGGGGCGCCTTGGCGATCACCGACAGGTCCAGGTCCGCATAGAGCGTCATGGCGAGCGAGCGCGGGATGGGGGTCGCCGTCATGATGAGCTGGTGGGGCGCCCCGCCCTCCTGGGCACCCTTCTCGCGCAGGCGCATCCGCTGGTGGACGCCGAAGCGGTGCTGCTCGTCGATGATGGCGAGCCCCAGGTCGGCGAAGCGCACCTCCTCCTGGATCAGGGCATGGGTGCCGATGACGAGCGGCGCGCGGCCGGCGGCGATGGCGGCGAGGATCGCGGTACGCTCACGCCCCTTGTGCCGGCCGGTGAGCCAGACGGGCGCCAGGCCCAGCGGCTGGAGCCAGGTCGCGAGGCCCCGGTAGTGCTGCTCCGAGAGTAGTTCGGTCGGTACCATCAGGGCCGCCTGGCGGCCGGACTCGATCGCCTGGAGTGCGGCCAGGGCCGCCACCACGGTCTTGCCCGAGCCCACGTCGCCTTGCAGCAGGCGCTGCATCGGCAGCGCGCGCGCCAGGTCGGCGGCGATCTCGGCAGCGGCCTGCTCCTGGTCCGGCGTCAGCGCAAAGGGCAGGACCTCGCGCAGGCGCCGCCGCAGCCCCCCGTCACCGGCCAGCACCGGGGCCGGCGTGCGCAGGTGGGCGAGGCGCAGGCGCCGCAGGCTCACCTGATGGGCCACCAGTTCCTCGAAGGCCAGGCGCAGGAAGGCCGGGTGGCGGCGCTCGGTCAGGTCGGCAAGGCTCGCCGCCAGGGGCGGGCGGTGGACATAGTCAAGCGCAACGCCCAGGTCCGGGAGCGCGGACCCGGCCAGGACCGCGGCCGGCAGGCACTCGCCCGGGGGGCGCTGCGCCAGGAGCGCCAGGGCCTGATCGGTCAGACCCCGCCAGGACGACTGCTGCAGGCCCTCGGTGGAGGGATAGATCGGTGTCAGGCGCGGCACGGGCGGCGGCGCTTCATCCGCGCCGCACAGGCGGTACTCCGGGTGGACCAGTTCCAGGCTGTTCGGCCCCTCGCGCACCTCCCCGTAGCAGCTCAGCCGCACCCCGGGGCGCAGGGCGGCCAACTGCTGGGGCGAGAAATGGAAGAAGCGCAGCAGGACGCCGCACGTCGGCGGTTGGTCGCCCGCCCCGGCCCCGTCGGTAAGCCACACCTTGAGCGACCGGCGCCGACCATAGCTGATCTGGGTCTCGCCGACCTCCCCCTCGATCTGCACCTCGACCCCGGGGCGCAGGTCGGTGAGCGGCACCACCCGGCCGCGGTCCTCGTAGCGGACCGGCAGGTGAAAGAGCAGGTCCTGGACGCTGTGGATGCCCAGACGGGCCAGGCGCTCCTGGATCCTGGGACCGACCCGTTGCAGGTCGGTGACCGGGACTTGATCCAGGGCGAGCGGCGGCGGGGGCGGGTCAGGGGTCGGGTCGGGGATCGCTGGCATCTCGCGGCGGGGGGTTGGACAATCAAGGGACGGTAGCATCATTTCTTCTTGGAGGCCCGCTGCGATGAGCGTCCCAACCTGTCATGTCACCACTGCCGCATCGGACCGATGCCCGGCGGTCCCGGGGACTCGGCGATGATCGCCCAAGAGGTCCTGTCAGTCAGCACCCGCGGGCGCGGTACCTACGAGATCACCGCGGAGGTCGAGCGGCGCGTGCGGGCCAGTGGGGTTCACACCGGACTGTGCCATTGCTTCATCCAGCACACCAGCGCGTCCCTGATCCTGTGCGAGAACGCGGACCCGACGGTGCGCCGCGACCTGGAGTCCTTCCTGCAGCGCCTGGTCCCGGACGGTGATCCGCGCTTCGAGCACAGCGACGAGGGGCCGGACGACATGCCGGCCCACCTGCGCGCCATCCTCACCAAGACCGAGTTGACGCTGCCAGTGCGCGCCGGCCGCCTGGCGCTCGGTACCTGGCAGGGGCTGTATCTCTATGAGCACCGCACCCGCGCCCATCGGCGGCAGGTTGTGCTGACCATCAGCGGTGAGGCGGGGGGATGAATCGCGTTGGGTTTCCAGCGGCGTTCCCATGCGGCCCGTCGCGGCTAACGGCCATGAAGGCTCGTCCGTCACCCCGGTAACCCGACTGACGCGATTCGTCTCTGCGCCTCTGCGTGAGATTCTTTAAGAGGTTTCACGCAGAGGCGCAGAGACGCAGAGGCGGTGACCCGCGCCGCTTGGTAACCCGCGAGGTCTCGTCGCGGCTGAAGCCGCTCCCACAGCGTCGCTGCGCGACGTTGCGGCGGACTGCTTGCCTCAGGGTTCACCCGGCGGGGCCGCCTCAGCGGGCGGGGCCAGGGTGAGCCGGTAGCCGATACCCCGCACCGGCTGGATGCAGAGCCCGGACATCCCGGCGTCCTGCAGCTTGCGCCGGATATGACTCACATGGACATCGGTCGCCCGATCGTCCGGGTTCCAGGCGTCGCCGCGGGTGAGGTCGGCGCGGTGCACCGACTCGGCCGGGTGGGACATCAGACAGGCCAGCAGGAAACTCTCCCGGCCGGTGAATTCGATCCGGGCGCCGCTGCCCTCGTCGCTCAGGCAGCGCTCCGCCGTATTGAGCCGATAGGGGCCCACCACCAGGATCGGCACCCCGTCGCGCCCCCGCCGCCGACGGCGCAGCACCGCACGGATGCGGGCGCGCAGTTCATCGTGCTCGACGGGTTTGGTCACATAGTCGTCCGCCCCGGCCTCCAAGCCGGTCACACAATCGGACTTGCGCCCGCGCCCGGTGACGATGATGAGCCCGGTGGCACTGATCCCGCCCAGTTCGCGGGCGATATCCATGCCGTCCTCGGCGCCCAGGTTGAGATCCAGCAGCACCAGGTCGACCTCGCCATACTGCAGCAGGCGTTTCAGCTCGGCCCCGTCGAAGGCCAGGGACACGTCGAAACCGTCGTCGACCAACAGGCGTTGCAGGCTGCGGGCCAGGGGGACGTCGTCCTCGACGATAATGATGCGCGTGCGGTCGGTCATTGGTGAATAATCGCATAGTGTATCGGCGGCGCCTGATTATCGCCCGACCCCGGAAATTTTCAACAATTGACAGGCTGCCAGTCAGATTCACGGTTGATGCCAGTGCCGAACCCGCCTAGCTACACCCGCCCGGAGCGGATACCCGACCTCGCCCTGCTGGTCGGTCTCGCCGCCGCGGCCGGGGCCGGGG
Organism: uncultured Thiodictyon sp.; assembly: GCF_903828115.1. GTDB lineage: Bacteria > Pseudomonadota > Gammaproteobacteria > Chromatiales > Chromatiaceae > Thiodictyon. The sequence continues at coordinate 13,776 of NZ_CAIKKU010000293.1, forward strand.
GCCTCGTGCACCTGCCCATGGCCTATGGGCTGGACCTGGTATTCGGCTCGATCTTCGCCATGCTGGCGATCAAGTGGCTGGGCACCGGCGCCGGCGTCCTGGTCGCCGCGGTGGGCGGTGTCAACACCATCTTGCTGTGGCACCACCCCTACGCCTGGCTGATCATCCTGGCCGAGGCCTTGAGCGTGGGCCTGCTGCGGCGCTACCTGCGCCCGCGCGGCGAGGTGCTGCCGCTGGCCGCCCTGGACGGGCTCTATTGGGTCTTCCTGGGGATGCCCCTGGTGGTGCTGTGCTACGGCGGACCGCTCGCCATGAGCATGACGGAGGTGCTGCTGGTCGCCTTCAAACAGGCCATCAACGGGGTGCTCAATGCGGCCCTGGCCGGCGCCCTGGCGATCGGCCTCCTGGGGCTGCGGCGCCGCCCGGCGGCGGTGTCCTTCAGCGATTTCCTGTTCGTCACCCTGGTGCTCGCCGTCCTGACCCCGTCGCTCGGGGTCGCCATCTGGCAGAATCAGCGCCTCACCGAGGCCATGGAACTGGGGGTCGCCGATACCCTTCACCTGGCGCTGGGGCTCAGTAGCACCGACCTCGCCGCCGCGGACCCGCCGCCGACCCCGGCGGCGGCCCGCGACGCGCTGCCGACACTGGTAACCCGGATCACGCAACTGATGCCCCAGGTGCAGGGGCTGCAACTGACGCTCACGGCGCCGGACGCCGACGCCGGGCCCGACCGGGCGGAGCCGCGGCCCGCGGCCGGTCTGCGGTTCCACCTTGCCCGGCGCCCCGGGTACTCGCGCATGGAGCGCTGGCGCAAGGGCCATTACCAACTGGAGGCCCCGCTGACCCTGGACGGTACGCGGGTGCAACTGGTCGCCGAGTTCGCGGCGACCGAGCCGGTGCAGACCCTGCAAGAGGTCCAGCTCGGGGTCTTCTGGCGCCTGGGCCTCATCACCCTGCTCGCCCTGAGCGGCGCCTTCTTTATCAGCCGACGGGTCGGCCGACCCATCGCCGCCCTGGCCAAGGCCGCCGGGCGCCTGCCCGGGCGCCTGGACCACGCCGACCCGACGCTGCCCCCGCGCCCGAGCCGCCTACGCGAGACCGCGGAACTGGCCGCCGCCTTCGCCCGGATGGAGTCCGCCTTGCGCGAGAATTTCACGGCCCTGGCACAGAGCGAGGCGCGCTTTCGGGCCGTCTTTGAACAGGCGCCGCTCGGCATGGCCATCGTCGGGCCCGACCGCCGACCCCGCTTCGTCAACCCGGCCCTGGAGCGGTTCCTGGGACGCGACGCCGCGACCGTCAAATCGCTGCGCTTCGAGGACTTCAGCCACCCCGCGGACATCGACGCCGATATGGGCCTGTTCCAGGAACTGGTGGCGGGTCAGCGCGAGAGCTACCAGATGACCAAGCGCTATCTGCGGCCCGACGGCACGCTGGTGTGGGGCGAACTGAGCGTCGCCATGCTGCCGGAGCGTCACGGCGGCCCCCCGATCCCCCTGGGTCTGGTCCAGGACATCACGCAACGGCGATGCGCGGAAGAGGCCCGGGCCCTGGCAGAACTGGCCTTGCAGGACTACAGCGCCAAGCTCGAGGCCTTCTGCCGCCTGGGGACCCGCTACCAACCCGCCGACCAGGACCTGGCGGAACTCCTGCGCTTCGGCTGCGCCTCCATCGGGGTCGAACTCGCGGCCCTGGCGGAGGTCCGCGACGGGCGTTACCGCCTGATCGCCGCGGTGGGGAGACTGGCCATCGGACCCACCCGCGAGGTCCCCCTGGACGCGCCCATCGACCTCGACCAACCCTGCCGCACCGAGCCCGAACCCCAAGGGATACACCACCCCGCCCTGGGCACCGGCCTGAGCTTCCTGGCCCGGGTGGTGTTGAACTGGAGCGACGCCGAAGGTTTGCCCCATCAAGGCGTCCTGGACCTGGCCGACCGTCGCCGCTGCCCCGCGTGCGGCCAACCGGAACACCAGATTCTGCAACTGGTGGCGAGCCGCATCAGCGCCAACCTGCGCGAGCAGGCGGTCGTGGGCGGGCTGCTGCAATCGCGCCAGCGCGAGGTCATCGGCCACCTGGCGGGGGGTGTGGCCCATGATTTCAACAACGTACTGGGGGCCATCGGCAACAACCTGCAGTACCTGAGGCGCCTGCTGCCGGGGGACGGCGGCGGCACCGCGGCGCGCGAGGTCCTGGACGAGACCCAGGCCGCCATCGGGCAGGCCAAGGTCGTCACCTCGGGCCTGCTCTCGCTCGGGCGCGGCGAGGACCGCAGCGTGGCCCCCTGCGACCTGGGGGCACTGGTGGAGGCCTTCGCGCCGCTGGTGAGTCGGCTGCTGCCGCCCGGCATCGAACTGGTCCTGGCGTTGGAGCCGGGCGTGCGCGCCCTGGTCAACCCCGCCCTGCTCCAGGCCGCACTGCTCAACCTGGCACTCAACAGCCGCGACGCGATGGGGGCCCGCGGGCGCCTGACGCTGAGCGTCGCGGCGCGCGCCGACCCGGACCCGGAGCCCCCGGACCTGGGTGATCCGGGGCCCGGGGAGCGGGCCGAGCTGTGCGTGCGCGACACCGGGACCGGGATGACCGAGGCGGTGCGTCGGCGCATCTTCGAACCGCTGTTCTCCACTAAATCACGCGGTCGCGGGGCCGGGCTCGGCCTCTTCATGGTGCGCGAATTCGCCCTGCGCAGCCACGGCGCCATCCAGGTGCGCTCGGTGCCCGGCACCGGCACCTGCTTTCGTCTCTGGCTGCCCCGCACCGACCGACCCGCCGCTGCCCAGCCCCCGGACGCGGTGGTCCTGCCGCCCATCCCCCTGGCGCCCAACGCGGCGCGGCACCGGCCGGCCGGGCCGCCGACCGGCGCCCAGATCCTGGTCGTCGATGACGACCAACGGGTCCGTAACGCCCTGTCCCGGGTGCTGGCGGCCGCCGGCTACCAGGTCTTCACCGCCATCGACGGCGCCGACGCGCTGGACCGCCTGGCCTTGGAGCCGGCCGTCGCCCTGGTCCTGTCGGACATCGCCATGCCGCGCCTGGACGGTCTGGCCCTCTACGGCGCCCTCTGCTGCGACCGTCCGCAACTGCCAGTCATTCTCATGACCGGCGACCCGGCCGGCGCCGCCGATGCCGCCGCCATGGACCCGACGGCGCGGGTTCTGCGCAAACCGCTCGATAACCGTGCGCTGGTGGAATTGATCCGCAGCGTGCTCGCCGGCTGATCCGCCGGGGGCCGGGGCATCCTGCCCCGGCCCAGCAAGGCCACTCACTATTGCGTGTAGAATCCGCCAACCAAGATACGGATCAGCCGCTCATCATCGTTCGCCCGCCAGCCGGCCCGGCGGAGGCACCATGGCCGCAACCAACTTCAAAACCGAGAACAATACCTTCCGCAAGCTCATCGGCAATGGCCTGAGCTACCGCATCCCCCGGTTCCAGCGCGATTACAGTTGGACCGACGAGGAATGGGAGGATCTGTGGCAGGACCTGCAGGGCACCCTGCAACCCGACGGCGAGCCGGCCCACTATCTGGGCTATCTGGTCCTCCAGTCACCCGACGATAAGGCCTTCGAGGTCATCGACGGCCAACAGCGCCTGACCACGGTTACCATCATCATCCTGGCCATCCTCAAACACCTGCAGCGTCTGGTCGACGCGGGCAAAGAGCCGGCGGACAACGCCCGGCGCATCACCCAGATCCGCCAGACCTACATCGGCTATCTCGACCCCGTCACCCTGGTCTCGCGCCCCAAGCTGACCCTCAACCGCAACAACAACAGCTACTTCCAGGACTATCTCGTCCCCCTGGGGCACTTGCCGCGCCGCGGCTTCCGGGCCTCCGAGCACCTGTTGCGCAAGGCCTTCGAGTGGTTCGACAAGCGCATCGGGGAGGGCCTCAAACAGGAGACCGGAGACCAGGGCCCGCGTCTGGCCCAACTGGCCGAGGACCTGACCGACCGGCTCTTCTTCACCGTCATCACCGTGACCGACGAGTTGAACGCCTACAAGGTCTTCGAGACCCTCAACGCCCGCGGGGTGAGACTCTCCGCCACCGACCTGCTCAAGAACTACCTGTTCTCGGTGCTGGACCGGGGCGGGGAAAACGACCATGAGTTGCGCAACCTGGAAGGGCGCTGGGAGGCCATGGTCGGGCGCCTGGGGGCCGAGAGCTTTCCCGACTTCCTGCGCGTGCATTGGAACAGCCGCCGCCCCTTCGCGCGCCAGGCCGAGTTGTTCAAGACGATTCGCGGCCAGGTCAAGACCCGCGAGGCGGTCTTCCAACTCCTGCGCGACATGGAAGAGGACCTGGATACCTATCTGGCAATGTCTTCCCCGGAGGTCTCCGACTGGTCGCGAGAACTCAAGGCCCTGGCCGGCACCCTGCGCACCTTCAATGTTCGCCAGCCCTTCCCCCTGCTCCTGTCGGCCAGGCGCCACTTCGCGGAGACCGAATTCCTCGGCCTGGTGCGCGCCTGCGTCGTCATCTCGCTACGCTACAACATCATCTGCGGCTACAGCCCGGCCGAGCAGGAGCGCACCTACAACGCGGTTGCCGAGCGCATCGCCCGCGGCGAGATCCCGTCCTTAAGTGCCGCACTGGCCGCCATGACCGGTGTCTATCCCAACGATGCCGCCTTTCGGGCCGCGTTCGCCGACAAGACCATCCGCACCACCCAATCGCGCAATAACCGCGTGGCCCGCTACATCCTCTGCGCCCTGGAGCGTCACCTGGCATCGGAACACGACTACGACTTCACCAGCGACGCGTTCACCCTGGAGCACGTCTTGCCCCAGAATGCGCAGACGGGTTGGGACAGCTTTACGGACGCAGAGGCAGAGGCCCTGGCCGACCGCCTGGGCAACCTGACCCTGATGAAGGCGGGGGCCAACCGGGACCTGGGTAATGCCCCATACCCAGTCAAGCGCACCGCCTACGCGCGCAGCGGTTTTGCCATCACCCATCTCTTGGCGCAGGACTACGCCGAATGGACGCCCGAGCGGATCGCCGCCCGTCAGGTCTGGATGGCCAATCAAGCCACCTCGATCTGGCGCATCGCCCAACTGGCGTAACGAGTCATCGACATGAGCCGGATCCGATCGATTCACCAGCACAGACAAGCGGAGGGCGCATGTATATCGGCAAGGTGATCCTGAAGAACGTCCGCGGCTTCGCCGAGTTGGCGTTCGACCTCGCGCGGCCCGATGGCAGCTACGCGGGGTGGACGGTCTTCACCGGCGATAACGGTTCCGGCAAGAGTACGCTCTTAAAGGCTATTGCGGTCGGACTTGCCGGAAAAGATGCCGCTCGCGCCTTGCAACCGAACTTCAAGGGCTGGATTCGGGACGGGATCGCTGACGAGGCGTCCATCCAATTGGAAATCGTCAGACGCACTGATGACGACTCCCTGGCGGCGGGTGGTCGCGCACCGTCGCTGTCGAAGAGTTTTCCCGCCAAGCTGGTCCTAAAGAATGGCGGAAGGGAGACCACGCTCTACTCGGTCCTTCCGGACGAGAAGCAGAATCAGAAAAACTACTCCACCCCTGACCGCACCATTTGGGCCAATGATGCCAAGGGGTGGTTCTCCTGCGGATACGGCCCTTTCCGCCGTGTCTTCGGCGCTTCCCCCGAGGCCGCACGTCAGATGGTGTCGCCCTCAACCGAGCGCTTCGTTACCATGTTCCAAGAGGCGGCATCTCTGGCTGAAGTGGATCAGTGGCTACGTAACCTCAACCATAAGGCATTGGAAAACCGGGTTGCCGAACGGGCACAACTGGAGTTGCTGCTTGAGATCCTCCGCGATGAGTTGATGCCGAATCAGATCGTCGTCGATCGCGTTGACTCCGATGGCCTCTGGCTCAGGGATCGCAACGGGGTGCAACTCTCCTGGGAGGAGATGAGCGATGGCTATCGCGCGGCCCTGGCCCTGCTCACGGACATCCTGCGCCACCTGATCAGCGCTTACGGCACCGAGGATCTGACCGAGCGAGTAGACGGGACGCTTCGCATCAAACGCAGTGGAGTGGTCCTCATCGACGAGGTCGATGCCCATCTGCACCCGGAATGGCAGCGCGAGATCGGGTTCTGGCTCAAGCGGCACTTCCCCAACATCCAGTTCCTGGTCACCACCCATAGCCCCATCATTTGCCAGGCAGCCGATCCCAACGGTCTTTTCGTGTTGCCGGAACCGGGCAGCAGCGCAGGCTCTTCAGGATTTCGTGGGGTCGTAAATGCTGTATAATCAGATATATATGCGCAGCTTCGCGCCAGACTTCAATTCGGTCTAAGTTATTAATATGATCAGTAACGAGCAATTCAAGATTTTATTGGGCCTGCCAGATATTGAAATTGAGCGTATTGAGTTTGAGGGTAAAAATACAGTCAATATTTTCGTCGCGAGTACTAAGGATGGCGGTCACTGTCATCGTTGTGGAAAGCCGATCGATAATTGTTACGGAGTCGGCCAAGAGATCCGCCTACGTCATTTGCCAATTTTTGGTTATAAGACCTATATTGTGATCCGACCAAAGCGCTACCAATGCCAGACATGCGATCAAGAGCCGACCACAACTCAACAACTTGACTGGTATACACCGAAGAGTCCTTTCACTAAAGCTTTTGAACGGGAAGTTATGCGCTCCCTGATAAACAGCACGATTCAAGATGTCAGCCATAAGCTGGATCTTGGACCCGACGCAATTGAGGGCATCCTTGACCGAACCGTTGATGCCGCGGTGGATTGGAAAAAAATCCAATCGATCAAGGTCATCGGGATTGACGAAATCGCCTTGAAAAAGGGACATCGTGATTTCGTGACTATTATCAGCAGTTATGTCGAAGATGAGTTAATCGTTCTAGGCATCCTGGTCAATCGTACGAAAGCAATTGTTTTGGAGTTTTTTCGCAGCATTCCCAAGCGGTTACGGAAAACCGTCGAATTCGTATGCTCCGATTTGTATCAGGGGTTTATCGGTGCAGCAAAGGCCGTTTTCGGGAAGCGTGTTGCGGTCTGCGCGGATCGTTTTCATGTTGCAAAACTGTATCGTGAAGCCTTAGAAGTCTTACGGAAGAAAGAAATGAGGCGGCTGCAAAAAGAACTATCGAAGCTAAACTACAATTCGTTAGAAAACGTGCTCTGGATCGTGCGAAAACCATTTGATGAACTTACTGCTGATGAACGGCGAATATTAAATCGGCTGTTTGATTTCTCGCCGAAATTACGACAAGCCTACGAGTTATGCAATTCATTAACTTCTATTCTCAATGCCCCATTATCTAAGGGTCAAGGAAAGCGAAAAATAAAAGGCTGGATTCAGCGGGTCATCAATAGCAAACTCACATGCTTTAACCGTTTCCTGAAAACGCTCGAAGGTCACATGGAAGAAATTACAAACTATTTTATCGGTCGAAAAAACAGCGGCTTCGTGGAGGGACTTAACAATAAGATTAAAGTGCTCAAGCGTCGATGCTATGGCATCACAAACCATCGCCGACTATTCCAAAGAGTGTACCTCGATCTGCACGGCTATGCGATGTTCGCCTAGCACCCTAAAAAAATCAAATGGTTATGTTTTTCCGTTCAGCGTAATTTCGCAATGCCCGTGTACGCAGGAGATCGCTATTATGCGACTGACTTTTAAGTATTTTTTTGATTCCTTTAAGTCCTGAAGAGCCTTGGTGATTTCCTTAAGTTATTGATTAATAAGCAAGTAAAGAGTTGCCGATGGATGGTCGAAGTCTAAAGATATCCTGCCATGAAGGGTGCGGCCTTGAAATAATATGCCTAACCGCGGCACTCAACCCCCACCTGGTCGATCTTCTGCCAGAGCTGTGCCCATCTTCCGGTGGTATGCGTCAGTGCGCGTAGGCTGAGCACAATCTTGGCCCCTTTGTTCTTCCAGCGCATCCCGGAGGCACACAGCCGTTGCTTGACCAAGGTCTTGCAGGCGGCCTCGGTAACGCCCGATCCGATCGGCAGTCCCGCGGCGACGAAGCCGGGGTAGTCCATTTGGTGGCGATGGTTGGTGAAGTAGGTCCAAGCGCTGAGGACGTCGTCGCGCAGCGTCTGCGAGAGGGTGTGGCGCTGCGACAGGCGCGCGGCCTCGCCGATAAGCAGGTCAAGCGCGGCGGGGTCGTGCTTGAGCATCGTGCAGTGCGCGCTCTGCCACTGCGCGCGCTTGCCTTCGGCCTGGCGCTGCGGATGGGTCGCTTGGGCGATTTTGCCGACGTATTCCGTTGCATGGAAAAAATCGATCAACTGGCGATCGGTGTGTTGCTCGAGGAACCGCCAGTTGCTTGCCGCCCCGTCGGCGATGCCCAGGTACAGCGCCTCGGGGAAGTGCTGCTTGGCGCGTCGGATCTCGCGCTCCATGCGTTGCCGAAACTCCTGCTTGCCGTACTCGGGTGCCGCAGCGAGGTAGATGGTGTGCTGGCGCTCGCCCTCGCCGTCGTAAAACGAGAGGGTTCCGACCATGGCTTCGCGCCAGCCCGCACTGTCGGCCATGGGGATCATGGCGCCGTCGAGGCTGACCACGACGGTCGCGATGGGCGTCTCAAGCGCCGGCATCGCGTACTCCCAGTCCTCCTCTTTGGCCGTGGCGATGGTGCCTACCCACTCCGCAACATTCTGAATAGACGAGGTAGCGATCGTCCGACCGTGGTTCTGCTCAAGGTCGGCCTGCACCGCGCGCACGTTGAGCTGCGCATACTTGTGGCTGAGTTGACTGGCGAACCGGGGGGTCGCCCCGCGCACGATCCGCGCCTGGTGCTCGAGCGGACAGTAAATCCGCCCGCCGCGCGAGCTCTGGTAGACATAACGCTCGACCTCGACCGGCCCGTAAGGCGTTTGGTACTCCTTCGGATCGCGCCCGCGCGCGGTCAGCTTGATCGCACCGACGCGGATCGCACTGCCATCGGTGTCGAAAGGCTGCGGCGCCTCCTCAGTGGCGCAGCATCCCACCGCATTGGTGGCTTCCTGGATTGCTCCTTCCATGTCCAGCAGGCTGCCGCTGAGTCGCACCGTCACCTCGACCGTCACCTCGTCGCCCGATCTCCTGACCACCTTCGTCACGACTGCACCTTCTCGTCTAGTCACAGAAGGTTACGAGATACTCCTCAAAGGCACGTCATGTCAAGGCCGCACCCCACCCGGCCGCCGTTGACCAGTACCCGGCAATGTTCCAGGTAATAGAGATTGGCGCGCTTGGAGTGAAGGATCGTTTTGAGGTCTGATGGTGTCAGGTCTTCCATACCGGATGATCGCTCCTCACGATGATACGAACTTTCCGATATTACCACAAAATAGTCACAGATTAACGAGCATCGTGACGGAAATCGGGCGAAGAGTTCGATCCAGGCGCCACGCCTGTCGCGAGCGTTAAGATAGCGCCCTCAGCCCACCAACCATCGGCACCCGCCCCCGCCGCCCATGCGTATCCCCCGCGTCTATCTCGACCACCCGCTCGACCCGCAGACCGAACTGCGCCTGCCGGAGGGGCCGGCGCGCCATCTGTCACAGGTCTTGCGGCTCGGACCCGGGGACGGGCTGGCGTGCTTCAATGGGGACGGGCGGGACCGCGCCGCGCAGGTGGTGGCGGTCGGCCGGCTGGGGGTGGTCCTTGCGATCGGCGCGGCCGGTGCCGTGGAGCCCGAGCCGGTCCTGCGGGTCTTTCTGGGCCTGGGGATCTCGCGGGGGGAGCGCATGGATTACGCGATCCAGAAGGCGGTGGAGTTGGGCGTGGCCGGGCTCTGGCCGCTGTTTACCGAGCGCAGTATGGTGCAGCTCCAGGGGGAGCGGCTCCAGCGACGGCTGGAACACTGGCGGGGCGTCTCGATCGGCGCCTGCGAGCAGTCGGGGCGTCGCCGCCTGCCGGCCCTGGCGGACGCCCTGCCCTTGGCGCAGTGGCTGGCCGCGGCGGCGCCGGGGGCGCTGCTGCTGGACCCGCGGGTGCCCCAGGCGCTGGCGCAATGGGCGCCGCCGGGGCCCGACGTGACCCTGTTGGTGGGGCCCGAGGGGGGGCTGAGCCCGCGGGAACTGGACCTGGCGCGTCGCCATGGGGTGGTCGGGGTGCGGCTGGGACCCCGGATCCTGCGCGCGGAGACGGCACCGCTCGCCGCGCTTGCGGTGCTCCAGGCGTTGTGGGGGGATTTGCGGGATTAGGGATGGCGGGGGGGCGGGGGCTGCGCGGCACTGCCATTCGGTTGAGCCGCAATGGCTGGTGGGAGCGCCGCACCCCAGTGCGGCAGGGCCTCGGCGCAACCCGTACCGGCGGGGTTTTCTGCGAGATCGCGCCGCACGGGGGTGCGGCGCTCCCAGGGCGTGCGCGGGCGGCAATCGGCCGAGGCGCCGATAGCGGGCGGGTATAATGGCGGCTGTTTCGGATCTCAGTCCCCCGCCGCCGGACCCGCGACGACGCAATAACCACTACAGGATCGGCACCGATGACGCACCGCTTTACCCCGCGCAGCCGCCCCCCGTCCCGGGGCGATCGGCTGATCACCGGGCTGACCGCCGGACTGATCCTGCTGCTGCTGGCTGCCTGTGACGACGCCACCGCGCCCACGGCGGCCCCGGCGGGGGCGCCCGCGACGGCGCGCCCGCGCATCGCGCTGGTGATGAAGACGCTGACCAATCCCTTTTTCATCGAGATAGAGCGGGGCGCGCGCCGGGCGGAACAGGAGCTCGGGCTGGAGACCCGTGTCATTACGAGCGATACCCTGGCCGGCGCCGCGCCCCCCGGGCCGCCTTAGGACCCCAGCAACCGCCATGGCCCTGTTGCGCGCCACCCCGCGGATCACCCGCAAGTTCATCCTCTATCTGATGATGGTGAGCGTACTGCCGCTGCTGGCGGTGAGCTATGCCTCCTATCAGAGCGCGCGCGACACGGTCCTGGCCCAGGCACGGCAGACTGTCGCGGCCCTGGTGGACGGCCAGGTGCGGCTCCTGGACCGCACCCTGGACCAGGTGGAGGGCCTGATTGCCAACCTCTCCGGGATCGAGGACATCGGCCGCGGGTTCGCCCGCGATGAACCGCAGGATGACTATGGCCGTCTCGCCACCCAGGCGCGCATCGGCTATATCCTGAACGGCTATCTGAACCTGGACGGACTGGTCTCGATCGACCTGTTCGCCGCCGACGGGCAGCACTTTCATGTCGGCGACACCCTGGACGGGAGTCGGCTGGATCAGGCCGTCCGCGACCGCCTCTATGCCCAGGCCCAGGCGTCCGGACGGACCGTCTACTGGACCGGGGTCAGCGCCAACGTCAACGAAGCCTCCCGTCACCCCCAGGTGCTGGCCGCGGCCCGGGTGCTCATGCATACGGACCGCGCCACCCTCAACACCAAACCCATCGGGCTCATCGTCGTCAATCTGGACCCCAGGTCCCTGGGGCGCCAGTTCGGCGCGGCGCGGCTGCGCACCGGGGCCTTCCTGACCCTGATCGACCAGCAGGGCCGCCTGCTCTATGACCCGGACCCGCAACGGGTGGGCCAGGACGCGGACCCCGGTTTCCTTGCCGCCGCGGCCCGTGCGGTAAACCGCTCCGGCGCCGTCCGGCTCCAGTGGCGGGCCAGCCCCTACCTGCTCAACTGCGAGGCGGTGGCGCGCGCCGACTGGACCCTCTGCCACGCTATCCCGGAACGCACCCTGTTCGCGGAGATTCGGGTCATTCGCCAGACCGCGTTCGTGGCCCTGGTGCTGGGCTTCCTGGTGGTGGCAGGCGCCACCTGGGTCTACTCCCAGGACCTGGTGCGGCCGATCCTGGAGGTCATCACGAGCTTCAAGCGGCTCCAATCCAACAGCCTGGACCCCAGTACCCGGCTGCCGGTGCGCACCCGTGACGAGATCGGCGAACTGGTCAGTGGGTTCAACGCCTTCATGGACACCCTGTCGGCCCACGCCGCGGCGGACCGGGCCCTGCGCGCCAGCGAGGAGCGCTACGCCCTGGCGGTCAGGGCCACCAACGATATCCTGTGGGACTGGGACCTGCAGACCCAGGCGCTGTACCTCTCCCCCCGTTACCAGGACCTGCTGGGCCTCACCGACACCCGCCTGGAGCGCACCCCGGACGATTGGCTGGAGCGCATCCACCCGGACGACACCGACGCCGTGCGCCTGGAGATCGGCCGCCACCTGGACGGCAGCACGGACTTCTTCTGCCACGAGTATCGGCTGCGCCACCACAACGGCGGCTATCTGTGGTTTCTGTCGCGGGGGCTGGCGGAGCGCGATGGCGACGGCCTGCCGATCCGCATGGCGGGCTCCCACACCGACATCAGCGACCGCAAACGGGCCGAGGAGCAACTGCGCCACGATGCCCTCTACGACCACCTGACCGGGCTGCACAACCGCACCTGGCTCCAGGCCCGCCTGGAGCGGATGTTGCGGGGCGGTGGCGGCGCGCGGCGGCTCAGTCTAGCCGTGTTGTTCATCGACCTGGACCGCTTCAAGACCATCAACGACACCCTGGGACACGAGGCCGGGGACGCCCTGTTGATCGCGGTCGCCGCCCGGCTGCGCGCCGAACTGCGCGCGGAGGACGGGCTGGTGCGCCTGGGGGGCGACGAGTTCGTGGTACTGGTCACCGAGGGGCGGCGCGCCGCGGACCTGGCCGCCCGGCTCATCAGCGCCCTGGGCCGGCCCTTCCTGCTGGGGAACCAGGAGGTCCAGACCGGCGCCAGCATCGGCATCGCCCACGCCGGCCCCGACTACCGCAGCGCCGACGAGGTCCTGCGCGATGCGGATATCGCCATGTACCAGGCCAAGGACCAGGGCAAGGGGCGCTTCCAGGTCTTCGACCACGGCATGCGCGAGCGCATCGTCAGCCGCCTGGAGATGGAAAAGGCCTTGGGGCACGCCCTGAGCACCGATCAACTGACCCTGGTCTATCAGCCGATCGTCTCCATGGAAGGCTATCGGCTGGAGGGGTTCGAGGCCTTGGCGCGCTGGGTCCACCCCGGCTTGGGCCCGATCCCCCCGGACCAGTTCGTCGCCATGGCGGAGGAGAGCAACCTCATCATCCCCCTGGGTCGCTGGGCCTTCAGTAAGGTCTGTCGGCGGCTGCGCACCTGGCAGTCACTGATCGCGCCGGGCGCACCGCTGCGCATCGCGGTGAATTTCTCGCCGCGCCAACTGTTCGACGAGGACCTGATCGACGCCATCCCGCGCATCCTGGACGATCACGGGGTAAGCGGCGAGCGCCTGGTCATCGAGGTCACCGAGACCGCCATCCTGGATGAGACCCAGGCCGCCGCCCGGGTCCTGGAGCGCCTGCGCGCACTGGGGATCCGGGTGCATCTGGACGACTTCGGCACTGGCTACTCCTCCCTGAGCCACCTGGCGGGATTGCCCATCGACGCGATCAAGATCGACCGCTCCTTCGTCAACGAGATCGAGACCAGCGAGCGCAAGCGGGTCATGCTGCACGGGATCATCCTGCTCGCCCGTCAGCTCGGCATCACCACCATCGCCGAGGGGGTGGAGACCGCGGGCCAGGCCGGCATCCTGCTGGCCGAGGGCTGCGACTATTGCCAGGGCTACCTCGTCTCCTACCCGCTCACGGCCGCGGATGCCGCCGGGCTCTTGAGCGCCCGGGGCGAGGCGGGGGGCACCCGGGGCGGGTTGGGTCTGGTGCCCGCGGGCGGGGGCTGAGGAACGAACGCCAAGGTTGCCGGGTTGGCGCCGCGGCGTTACCGTGAAAGTCGCGCAGCGACGCTGTGGGAGCGGCTTGCGCCGCGACGGGCCGCGCGGGGAACGCGATGTCTCTTGGATATGTCGGCAACGGCCACCGGCTAACGGTCATGGCACCCGCGCCACCCCGGAACATGAAAGTCCTCTCGACCGCTAGCTCGATGGCCAGCGTGCGGGGCGGCGTAGTCAGGGCTTCCAGCCCTGACTGTTCCAACCCCGACACCGTCAGGCCAGGATGGCCTGACTACGCACTTTCACGGTAAAGCCTCGACC
>NZ_CAIKKU010000294.1 GCF_903828115.1 uncultured Thiodictyon sp.
CGTGACACCGGGGGTACCAATACCAGGCCCAGCCCGAGCACTGCAAACCTCGTCGGAGGCTGGAGACTGTTCACGTAGCGATGAGGCCAATTTACGGATCGGAGGCAAATCGGACTTGCGCTTGAACAGAGTATCTACGAGGCCCCGCGCCGTAGGGTCCGCTGTGCGGACCGTCCACCTTGCCGCTCGTGGGATGGTCATGATCAAGCCCAAACCCTCACCGCGCAGACCATCGGGTGCCGGCGCGCAACGGCTATACTCTCGCCGACCGGACCCAAGGTCAGGGTCGCGGCCACCGGCGCGGACTTGCCCATCGTTCCAGCCGGCGACCCTCCTCCGGAGTCCAAGGCTTCAGCCTTGGTCCCGCCCATCCAAGGCTGAAGCCTTGGACGCCGTCCGGGAACTGCCCGGAACCATGATTGCGCTCCCGCCCCAGTTCAGACCCGAGGATACCCCCCTGACGCCATCGATACCGCCGGTCCTCGCGGACCACGAACTGCACCGCCTGCTCGCCGAGGACACCCCCTTCGGGGACCTCACCACCGATTCGCTCGGGATCAGCGCCCACCCCGGCACCATCCGCTTCTTCGCCCGCGACCCGATGGTGGTCTGCGGGGTCGAGGAGGCGGTGCGGCTCTTCGCATTGTGTGGGGCCCAGGTCCGGCTGCTGGTCCCCTCGGGGACTGAAGTACCGACCGAGACCCTGCTGCTGGAGGCGACCGGCAGCGCCGGCGCACTGCACCGTGGCTGGAAGACCGCCCAGACGCTGGTCGAATGGTGCTCCGGCATCGCGACCAGCGCCGCCGCCATCGTCGCCGCCGCCCGGCGCGGTGACCCCGGGGCCCAGGTGGCCGGTACGCGCAAGAATGTCCCCGGCAATCGCGCCCTGGCGGCCAAGGGCTTCCGCGCCGGGGGCGCGGTGATGCACCGGCTCGGGCTCTCGGAGACCCTGCTGGTCTTCGCCGAACACCGGTTGTTTCTGGGGTCCGAGCCCCCCGCGTGGACCCTGGCGCGGCTGCGCGGCCAGTGTCCGGAGAAGCGGGTGGTGGTGGAGGTCCACGGGTTGCAGGAGGCCTTGGTCTGGGCCGGGGCGGACGTGCTGCAACTGGAAAAATGCACCCCGCAGATGGTCGCCGAGGTGTTAGCCGCGCTCGCCGCGTGCGGCTCGGCGGCCCTGGTCGCCGCGGCCGGCGGTGTCAACGCCCGCAATGCCGAGGACTATGCCCGCGCCGGTGCCCGGCTGCTGGTCACCTCGGCCCCCCACCTGGCCGCGCCACGGGACGTGCAGGTGCGCTTCGAGCGGTGATCCTAAATCCGGCCATGACTCTCACTAAGTCTGTGAGAGAACTGCTCTTTCCAGGTTCACGGCTTGTTCGTGACCCCGGAACATGAAATCTCATTGTGGGAGCGGCCTCCGGCCGCGATGCGGCGCCGCGCCGAACGTCGATGCCGCGTTCTCCGCGCGGCCCGTCGCGGCTGAAGCCGCTCCCACAGAGCCGCTGCGCGACTTTCACCCCAGAAAGAGGAGTTCTCTCACAAAGACACACAGACACAAAGATTTTCAACGCGATATGTCGATCGCGGAGGCCACCTGGGCGGGGATCGGTGCAACGCCTTCAATGATTTTTTTTTCTTTGTGTCTTTGTGTCTTTGTGAGAGCAATTCCCGGATTCAGCTTCACGGTGAGGCTCAGGGCCGAGGCGCGGCGCCCTCTCCATGCCCGAAGCAGTCCGCAACGTCCACGCAGTCCGCACAATTGGGTGACTTGCAGATGGGCACCGCGGCGCGCTCGCAGAGCTGGCGATAGAAGAACTTCTTCCATTTCATGTCGCCGACGTTGAGCGTCGCCAGCGCGGGAAAACAGGTCGCCATGAGCTCCGAGAGCAGGGGCCGGTGCGGCAGCCCCAGGTCCTGCCACAGATGGTTGTCGCGCATCGCCGCGGCGGCGATGGCGTGGCTCAGCCAGGTGAGCGTCTCGCTCGGCTCGCGGCGAGACTCCAGCAACAGTTCCAGGAGTTCGTCGAACTCGTCCGGCGGCGCCTGCCCGGGGTCACCGTTGCGCAGCGCCGCCCCCGGGAAGAAGGCGGCCAGGAGCCGCTGAAAGTCTGGTTCCGCCAACCCGCGGATCAGCGGTCGCCGGCCGGCGTCCAGCGCGCGCCCGATGACCCCCACGAAGGCCAGCGTCAGCGCCTCCTGCGGATTACGCGCCGCGGCCAGGAGGAACCGGCCATCACCGATCGGGGGCGCCGGCACGGGTCCGGCGTCGTCGTGGGCGGGCAGCTTGGGGAGGGGCGGGGTGGTCATCGGGTCGTTACCTCGCGGGGGCTGGCGGGCGATCCTTAAACCCAGAAAAAGAGTAGTTCTCTCACAAAGACACAAAGACACAAAGACACAAGAATTTTCATAGCGATCTGTCGGTCGTGGAGGTCACCTGGCGGTGCTCGGCGCAACGCCTTCAATGATCTGTTTTTCTTTGTGTTCTTTGTGCCTTTGTGTCTTTGTGAGAGCATTTTCCTGATTCGGGCTAACGGTCATGGCACCCGCGCCACCCCGGAACATGAAAGTCCTCTCGACCGCTAGCTCGATGGCCGGCGTGCGGGGCGGCGTAGTCAGGGCTTCCAGCCCTGACTGTTCCAGCCCCGACACCGTCAGGCCAGGATGGCCTGACTACGCACTTTCACGGTAAAGCAGTCGCATGACGGCCGCCGGTCGCTCTGCGCTAGAGCCGCTCGGGACAACTGAAGCCGCGCAGTTCTTTGAGATCGAAGGGGTTGCGGACACTGGTCGCGCGCAGGTCGAAGCTCGCGGAGAAGCCGGACAGGGTGAAGCCGAGGCGGAACAGTTCCGGTTGGGCGGTGGCCTGCAGGCGCGCCCGGTCCAGGAGCCGGAACCAGGCCCAGGGGCCCTCCTCGGTCTGGCCGGGGGTCTTGCCGTCGATCCCGGTGAAGGTGATGCGCGCCCGCCCGAGCCCCTCGGGTGCCGGCCATTTGAGGGTCTGGGGTTTGCGTGGCCCTTGGCGGTAGTCGAGGACCTGACCGCCCAGGTCGAGGGTGAACTGGGTCGCCAGGCGGTCCAGGCTGACGGGGGTCAGCTCGAACTCGACCGCCGGGGTCTTGCCGCCGCCCGCGAAGAAGGCCTCGCGGATCACCTCGGCGCGCTGAAACTGGGCCAGGACCGCCGCGGGGATGCCCAGGTCGGCGTTGGCCCAGCGCCAGGGGCGGCGGGAACTGTCGACCAGGGGTGCCAGGTGGTCCTTGAAGAAGGCGTCCAGGAGTCCCCCGGGGCCGAAGAGTCGGCCGAAGTCGGCCAGGGTGGTGTCGCGCTTGCTGCCCGGCTCGACCGGGTAGCGGCCCTGGATCGCCTCCCGGCAGAAGGGCAGGGGCGTGGCGGTCCAGAGGTTGTTCAACTGGACGCGCGCGCCCCCGGCCACCAGGGTGGCGCTGTCCTGGGCCAGGCTGCCGAGCAGCGTGGCCAGGACCGGGGGCGCGGCGGCGGCGCCCTGTTTGGCGGCCTGGATCTCCTTGCCGGTGCCCAGGGTCAGGGGGCCGCGTCCGCTGGTCGCGGCGGCGTCCACCGCGCTCAGGTGCAGGCCGAGCTGCCCGACGGTGTCCAGCGTCTTGTCGAGCGGGGCGGACTGGTCCCCGGCGGCGCCCACCAGGCCGTGCAGCCAGGCGAAGTGGCGGGTGACCGCGGCCTCCGGCGCCGGCGCCGCGCCGGCCTGCTCCCCGACGCGCCGGCGCAGGTCGGCGGCCGCGACCCCGGCCA
>NZ_CAIKKU010000295.1 GCF_903828115.1 uncultured Thiodictyon sp.
CCGGTCCAGTTTTTCGGGGTTGAGCAACTGCTCCAGCAGGGCGCGCACCATGACGGTGGCGGGGCTCTTCTCGGCAAATTTCTGGAGGATTTCGCCAAACATGGTCGGTCGGGCTCGCGGGTGATGCTGTAGAGATCTTTATATTACATCATCTTGCTGGCACCTTAAAAGGGCTGGGGTACTGACCCGAATGGCACTGACTTAAGGCACCCACCTTGGAAAAACAGACGGTTGTGATTTAGATAAGCCAGGGAAAAACGGCTGCGGACGGGGCCGGTGCCAGGTAACACCGCGGAAAATGCTGTCTGCACTCAAGTGACTGCTTGTCAATATGGCCGTAAGCTCCTGATTTATAGGTCGCGGCTTAAGTCAGTGCCATTCGGTACTGACCCCTTTACTCCCTTTACTCTTCTGAGAATCATCTAGCCGACCCCACCCGCTGGCCTACAGTGTAGGTAGGGAAAACCACCTGCGCCGGAGACCCGGCGGGAGGAGTCGACGGTGAAACTTTACGGCGGAATCGACCTACATTCCAACAACAATGTGATAGCACTGACGGACGATGCCGATCAGGTCGTGTATCGCAAGCGACTATCCAACGACGCGGGCTTGGTGCTGGAGGCCCTGGAGCCATACCAGGAGGCCATCACGGGGCTGGTGGTGGAATCGACCTACAACTGGTACTGGTTGGTGGACGCCCTGATGGAGGCCGGGTACCGCGTGCATCTGGCGAACACGGCGGCCATCATACAATACAGCGGGATGAAGTACAGCGACGACGATTCGGACGCGCGCTGGCTAGCGAAGCTGCTGCGGCTGGGGCTGCTGCCGGAAGGATACATCTACCCCAAGGAGGAACGGGCAGTGCGTGATCTGCTGCGGCGGCGCAGTCGATTGGTGCAACAGCACACGGCTAACCTCTTGTCGGTGGAGAACCTGCTGGCCCGCAACCGGGGGCAGTCGTTGAACGCCAACGCGGTCAAGCGTCTGACGCCGGAGGCCGTGACACGGCTGCTGCCGGACCCGAATCAAGCGCTGGCGGTGCAGAGCAACCTGCTGGTCATGCGTGCCCAGGAAGCCGCCATCGACTTGCTGGAGCAGCAAGCCTGCGCGCGGGTACGGTTGCAGCCGGCCTATCGGCACCTGCTCAGCGTAAGCGGGATCGGCCAAGTCCTGGGATTGACGATCCTGCTGGAAACCGGGCCGGTGGCGCGCTTCGCCTCCGTCGGCCGCTACGCCTCCTACTGCCGCTGCGTCGGCAGCACCCGCCTGTCCAACGGCAAGCGCAAGGGCGAGGGCAACACCAAGAACGGCAACAAATACCTCGCCTGGGCCTACGTGGAAGCGGCCAACTTCGCCGTGCGCTATAGTCCGGTGGTCAAACGCTACTATCAGCGCAAGCTGGTCAAGCGCAACGGCGTGGTGGCCATCAAGGCAGTGGCCCACAAACTGGCGCGCGCCTGTTACTACATTTTGCGCGATGGCACGGACTTCGAGGTGAATCGCGCCTTCGCCTGAACCGATTGGGGAAGCCGCCGGCGACCCGGGAAAAGGGGTTGGCCATCCAGACCCTCAGATCTGAGTCGGGCGCCGGTGTCTTCCCACTGACCGTCATGGAGGCATGCCTGTGACCGAGACGCCTCTGCCAGTGAGCCACCAGGGGTTGGACGGCACGGATACCGCACCGAGCCAGCGATCTGCGAACCCGCGGAGGCGGGGACGGGGGGCGGGCGCGCTTGGACCTTTTGGGGGTCCCGCGCGTCC
>NZ_CAIKKU010000296.1 GCF_903828115.1 uncultured Thiodictyon sp.
CTGTGCTCAACCCCCACCCGGCGGGGTTATCTGCGAGATCGCGCCGCACTGGGGTGCGGCGCTCCCAGGAGAAGAGGGTCGACCAAGAAGTGTCAGTCAGGCCCGGCCAGGAGTCGCGGCTCGGCGCGGATGTCGGCGCCCCGGCCCCAGGCGTGGACGGCCTCGACGAACCAGCGGGCGTCCTGGGGGTGGGTGCGGATCACGTCGTGTTCGACGTAGAAGCTGCCGTCCGGGTGGAAGACGAGCTTGCCCTGGGGCTGGCCCTGGAAGTCCCGCCACTCGCCGATCAGGCGGTGCTGGCCGGAGGCCGGGTCGCGGTCGAGCCGGTAGTCGGCGGCGGACGGGTCGCCGATGGGGACTGAACCCAGGTCGAAGCCGAGTCGGTCGATTTCCGCCCGCAGGGCGGCGCGGATTTGTCGGGCCAGTGGCGCGATCTGGTCGTAGCGTGCTTGGGCCGCGGCGGCGGTGCCGAAGGCGGCGTCCGTCTTTGGTCTTGGCATGTGTCAGCTACCTCGTTTCGCTCGATTGGTCGTGGCCCGACCTGCGCGCTCAGGCGGCGATCGCCTGGGGTTCGTGGGTCAGGCATTTCTTTGGGCAGACGCGGGAACAGGCCAGACAGCCGATGCAGTCCAGCATGTTCTTGAGATTCATCACCATTCCCGGCGCCTCCTCAAAATCGTCGTCGTCGTCGCTGTCGTTCGCCGCCAGTTCCTCCAGGTCCAGGTCGTCCCGGTCGACGAGATCGAAGACGTCGCGGGGGCAGACCTTGTAGCAGCGGCCGCAGCCGATGCAGCGGACCTGGTTGATGTCGGTGACGAAGGCGGGTGTCCAGGAGGCCCCGCCGCGGGTGATGCCAGTGATGTTACTCATACTCAGTATACCATTTTCAAGGGGGTCGATGCCATCCCAATGCGGGGCGGTAAGCGCCGGGCCTGTCGGACGGCAGTTGTCCTAGGCGCCCGCGCTCAGGGCCGCCTTGAGGCGCGCCTCGGCCTGCGCCCAGGCCTGGCAGGCGTCGTAGGTGGCCGCCGCGATGCCGGGGATCTCGTCGAACGCGGCCGGCAGGCGCTCCTCCACCAGGTCGTGCAGTTCCCCGGCCCGCTCGGAGGCGATCCGCTTGGCCCGCTTGACGGCCTTCTCCAGGTCGGCAATGGTCTGGTCACTCATGGCCGGCAGTCCTCTAGAGCCCCGCGACCTTCGGGTATTCGCCGACCAGGTTCAGGGCGACGGAGAGGATCTTGTCGGCCTCGTCCTTCATCTTGGACAGTGACGGGAAGCCGAAGCGATGCACATCGCGCAGGGTCCGGTCCATGACGACCAGCTTGCCGACGGTGATCAGGGCGCGCCCGAAGCCCTCGTGGGTCAGATTCATCATGGGGACGGCCATCAGGCCGCACTCCTTCTCGATCATGGCCGAGATGGCATTATAGAAGGCCTTGATCCGGGCAATGATGATCTCATCCGGGTCGCCGATGATCGGGATCTCGCGCTTCTTCTCCTTCGTCAAGACATAGGGCTCCAGGATCTGCGCCACCGTCCAACTGTCATAGGTGCCGAAGCTGTCGATGGCGCGCATCTGGCGCACCATCTCCACCCCGAACTCGGTGGTAAGGACCGGGTCCGTCTCGCTGATTTCTGCCACTGCCGCGCTCATTGGAATAACCTCGTTTCGGTCCCGATTCGCGCTGCGAATCGGGATAATGTCGTGATGGAATTATCATGTGCAAAGGGGGATAGGGGGATTGGCCCCATTGCGAACCTTCTCCGCGCTTCAGACCTGGGCATGACTCGTCTGCGTGAAACTCTCGGGACCAATGTCTTCATCCCAAATCCGGGTATTGCTCACACAAAGACACAAAGAACACAAAGAAAAAGATCAGTGAAGGCGTTAGGCCGATCATCGCGAGGGTGCCCTTCTCGACCAGCATATCGCGTGGAAAATCTTTGTGATCTTTGTGTCTCTGTGTGAGAACTGCTCTTTCTTAGGTCTATATTTTTCAGTCCCGATCCGCGCAGCGGATCGGGATGGGATTACTCGCTCCAGCCCTCGGACTCCATGGCGTCGAAGCGCTGCCCGTCCCGGGGCTGGCGGGCCTCCAGCGCGCGGGCGAGCCAGGCGCTGGGGCCGGCGCGCAGTTCCTCTTGCAGGGCGCCGATCAGGTCGGCGATCGGCGTCCCCGCGGTGACCTTGATCGGTTGTACGCCCTGGGCCCGCAGTTGATTGACGGCGGAGGCCCCGACCGCCTGGCAATAGACGGCGATGCAACCCGCCAGGGCCGCGATCTTGGCGGTGAGTTTGTCCTCGTTGCCGTCCATATCCAGGCGGCCGAATTGTGTCACCTCCTCCAGGCGGGAGCGCTCGGGGTCGATCGAATAGATGGCAAAGGACTCCGCGGCGCCGAAGTGCTGGTCGACATGGCGCATATCGCCGGTGGCGAAGGCCACCCTCACCGCGGTCTCACTGCCCATGGTATCGGCTCCGAAGTTCATCACCTTGAGTCGTCGTTCGAGCGTCATCGCCTACCCTCGGGTTATCGCTCGCCCATTCATCGAAAAGCTGTTTGTCGGCAAATGGACGCAAATGGGTATAGCGCCATTTTCGTTGTCGTTGTCGTTGTCGTTGTCGTTGTCGTAATCGCAATCGGAGAAGCGATGCAATCCGGCGTGCGAGCAAATTCGGGGCGTTA
>NZ_CAIKKU010000297.1 GCF_903828115.1 uncultured Thiodictyon sp.
GCCGAGAACCTGGGCACCGTCTGCGGCGGCCGGGCCTGGGTCGTGGTCACCTCCCAAGAGGACATCGACGCCGTGCTGGGCGAGGTCCGCGCCGCCCGCGCCAATGACTTCTCCAAGATCCAGGGTCGCTTCAAGACCCGCCTGTCGCTCTCCAGCGCCAACGTGGACGAGGTCATCCAGAAGCGCCTGTTGGACAAGACCGACGCCGCCCGAGCAACCCTGGCGGCCCTCTACCGCGACCAGGCCGACATCCTCAAGAACCAACTCAGCTTCAGCAATGTCGGCCTGACCTTCAAGCCCTATGCCGACGCATTGGACTTCGTCAGCGTCTACCCCTTTGCCCCCTATCAGTTCCAACTGATCCAAAAGGTCTTCGAGGCCATCCGCCGCCACGGGGTCACCGGCCTGCACCTGGCTCGCGGCGAGCGTTCCATGCTGGACGCCTTCCAGTCCGCCGCCGTCCAACTCGCCGCCGAGCCGGTCGGGGTGCTGGTCCCGCTGCACCGCTTCTACCCGGCCATCGAGAGTTTCCTCGAAGGCGTCGTCAAGTCGACCCTCGATCACGCCGCCGGCAACGACAAGCTCGAAGCCTTCGACTCGGAGCTTCTGCGCACCCTGTTCCTGATCCGTTATGTCGATGAGATCCGCGGCAACGTCGACAACCTGGTGACCCTCTTCGTCGACCGAATCGACGCGGACCGCCTGGCCCTGCGCTGGCAGATCGAGGCGAGCCTCCAGCGCCTGGAGCGCGAGACCCTGATCGGGCGCAACGGCGAGGCATTCTTCTTCCTCACCAATGAAGAGCGCGACATCAGCCGCGAGATCAAGGACGTGGACTTAAGTTCCGCGGAAGAGGCCAAGTTCCTGGGCGAGCTGATCTTCGAGGACCTGCTCAAGGGGCTGCGCAAGCACCGCTTCCCCGACAACAACAAAGACTTCGGCATCAACCGCCTGTGCGACCTGCACCCGCACGGCACCCGCACCGACGGCGATCTCGTCCTGTCGGTCATCACCCCCCTGGCCGACGATTACCCACTCTACGAAGAGGCCCGGTGCATCCTGCAAAGCGCCGCCGAGGGCGGCCATCTCATCGTCCGGCTCGACGACGACAACACCCTGGGCCGTGAACTGCGCACCTGGCTGCAGACCGATCGGTACGTCGGTCGCAAGAACGACGGCACCGCCGCCACCACCACGGTCAAGATCCTGCGCGAGCGCCAGGAGGAGAACCGGGAACGCCGGGCGCGCCTGGTCCTGCAACTGGAGCGCCTGTGCAAAGAGGCCGCCTACTACGCCGCCGGCCAGCCGGTCCGGCCCAAGGGCGGCACCGCCGCCGCTGCCTTGGGTGAGGCACTGAACTATCTCATCCGCAACAGCTTCAACAAGCTCGGCTACCTCGCGCACCTGTCCGCCAACCCCCAGGCCGAGATCAAGGCGGTGCTGAGCAGCACCGACCTGGACGACCTGGGCTTCTCGCTGGAGACCGGTCAGGGCAACCAGCAGGCACTCACCGAGGTCGAGGGCCACGTCAACCTCATGGCCGGCGTCAACCGCCAGGTGATCCTGCATGACCTGGTGGAAGACCGGTTCGGCCGGCGCCCTTACGGCTGGCCGGAGTGGGAGGTCGTCCTGCTGGTGGCTCGCCTGGTCCGCAAGGGCGCCATCAGCC
>NZ_CAIKKU010000298.1 GCF_903828115.1 uncultured Thiodictyon sp.
CCATCAGGGCACAGGGGTCGGCGACGACACCCCAAACGATGCCGGATATATGGCTGCAACGTCTCCTTCTGCCAAAGACAGCGGTTTCCCTCTTGCATCGCGGGGCGGACCATATATGATCAGGATGGAATTCATTGCCGCCATCAGGCGGCGTCATGTGGTCGACGGGCAGAGCATCAGCTCAATTGCCCGTGATCTTCAACGCTCGCGTCCCACGGTTCGCCAAGCGCTCGCCACACTGACGGAACCGGTCGACCAACGGCAGCATCAACCCCTGCCGACACTGGGTGAGTACCAGGCCCAGTTGGAACAGTGGCTGGACCGCGAATCCCACGTCCCGAAGCGTCAGCGGCGAACGGCCCGGCGGTTGTTCGAGGGGTTACGGGTGGAGGGGTATCAAGGCTCCGATGGCCCGGTCCAGCGGTTTGCGAAGCGCGGGAAGGCGCCGCGCGCGAGGACACCGGCGGTGACCCAAGCCTTTGTGCCCTTGGCCTTTCCGCCGGGGGAAACCTGTCCGTTCGACTGGAGCCATGAAGAGGTCGAGTGGGGCGGGGTCGTGCAGACGATCGAGGTGGCGCACGTTCGTTTGAGCGACAGCCGCCAGCTGTTCGTGGTGGCCGATCCCCGCGAGACGCAGGAAATGGTCTTCGATGCCCATGTCCGTGCCGTTGCCTTTTTCGGCGGAGCCCCACAGCGGGTGGTTTACGACAATCTGAAGACGGTGGCGGACACGATCTTGGTGGGCAAGGATCGGCCGTTTAACCGCCGTTTCCTGACGCTGGCCAATCACGACCTGTTCGAGCCGGTGGCCTGCACCCCGGAATCGGGTTGGGAGAAGGGTCAGGTGGAGAATCCGGTGGGCAACGTGCGGGAATGGCTGTTCGCCCCGCGACTCGCGTTCGCCGACTTCACGGCGTGAAACGCCGGGTTAGCGACCCGCTGCCAGGAACTGGCGGGGCGTCGACACCCCACCGAGCTGACCCGGACCATTGCCGACTGTTTTGCCGACGAGCAACCGTTGCTGCGCCCGGTCGCGGCGCCGTTCGAGGGGGACGTCGAGCAGACCTTGCGGGTGTCCAGCACCGGCCTGATCCGGGTCGACCGCAATCGCGATCGTGTCCCCGCCGTCTGGGCCGGAAAAGCGGTGTCGGTGCGCCTCGCCGCCGACGCCCTGCGCGTGGCGGGGGAGGGTCAGGTCATTGCCCTGCATGCGCGGCGTGTTGGCCGCGACCCGTTGATTGGCGACCCGTGGCACGATCTGCCGATCCTGGAGAAAACACCCGGTGCCTGACGTCACGCAGTGCCCTTCCAGGAGTGGGACTTGCCGATGGTCATCCGGGTGGTCCGCGACCGCCGACTGAAGTCACCCAAAGGCGACCGCGCCTTCGTCGAGCGGTTGCTCCTGGCGCGCGAGCTGGGACTGGAGGTGCTGGAGGTCGCCGGTGAGCGGACCATCGAGACGGGCGTCATCCGCGCCCCGGTGGCGATCAATGCCATGCGTCGATGGGCCGCGCCCCCGCGACCAACGGCGCTTGATCAACCAGCGACCCCGCGGCTGCGGCTGGAGCCGATCGCCGATGGCGCACGGGACGACAGCCTGCGGGAGGTGCGGGATGGCCGTTGACCGCCTCAGCCAACGCAACGCGCTCCCCCTCGACGGCCTGGCTGCCGCCTGGGGCGAATGGCAGACCGCATGCACCCAACCGCCGACGATGCCGGAAGTCTGGTTGGATCGACTCGTCGCGGCCGCACGCACCGACCGTCAGGCCCGCCGTTTGCGCGATCGACGGAAGGCCGCTCGCTTGCCGATCCGCCGCGATCTGCTGGGCTTCGTCTGGGCGGAAACGCCTCTGCATCAAGCCCAAGTCGAGCCACTCGCGACCGCCGCGTTCCTGGACCAAGCGCATCGCCTCATCCTGGTCGGCCCCAGCGATTCAGCGACATGATGCGCGCCTCTCTACGTTCTGGAAAGTCAAATGATTTTTGATTTGAATCCCGGGTTAACGGGATCGTCCGACCCAGCTCCCGAGCATCCGGCGGAACCAAACGCGCAAGATCCTCGCAACGGATGATCCACGGCGCGCGCCGTGACACGGCGGACGTGCGGGCAGGCGCCGGTCTCGAATCCAACGCCAGACCGTCATCTTGCTCACGCCGAGCGGCTCGGCCGCTTCGTGCAGATCGAGCGCGCCGCGCTCGCGACGTGCCCCCTCGCGGTAGACCCGTACCCCATGATCGCTACGCCACGAACGGATCCGGCTTTCCGTCCCGGGGAGTCCCTGGGCGGTGCGCTTGCCGAGCCGGTTCAACCGCCCCGCCATGCGCGCGTCGGGCAGCCGGCGAGCCAGCTCGCCGCTCCGCTCCTGCGGGTCGCGATCGGTGCCCCAGCGGGGCTGTCCGCTGCGGTTCTTCTTTACGCGCCACGGCGTGTGGTCGCTACCCTGCCAGCGCCTGACGACGGCGAGCGTCGCGTCCTCCACGTCGACGAGGAGCTCCTGTCTCCGGGGGCGCAGGATCTGCTTGCGCGTCTCGGGCGTGGCGGCGGGATGATTCCAGACGCGCTCGAGAGCGCCGCCCAAGGCGAGGAGGCGCTCGCGCTCGCCCGCGGAGAGTTGCACCGGTGGCGCCGTATCCGCCGACGCCAGCACAGGCTCCAGGCGTGCCACCTCCGCGAGACACCCCTTCCCGCGCCGTTCCAGCTCGCCGGCCACCAGACGGTTGTCGGGATCGACCGCATCGTCTTGGCGGCGGGCGCGGGCAGCGTCGACGCGGGCTTGCTCCAGGGCAAGCTCGACTTGGCGACGCGGCGCGCGGACCTCCTCGCCCCGGTGCTCGAGCACCTGCCGCGCCCCCGCGACCCCTTCGGGTCGGAGCGCCCGCAGCACTTCGGCACCGATCGCGGCGTCGATCCGCCGCGCCCCGAAGGCCAAGCAGGAGCCGTGATTGAGCCGGGCGCCGACGCCGCGATCGCGCGCCGTATTGCCGCCCTGACCGCGGTAGCCCACATGCCGCTTGCGCCCGCAGCGGCGACACCGCCGCAGTCCGGCGAGCAGCCCCTCGCCACGCCGCACGGCACCGCGCACCCTCTCGCCTTTCATGTTGCCGTTGTCTGCAATCGTCGGTTGGTTGCGCGCGGACCGATCCCCGCTGATGCAGGACTCACGATGGTCGCGAATCCGCACCGTCCAGTCCGCCGGCGATTGGCGCACACCGCGTACGACGCGCTTGCGCGAGGCTTCGATGCGTACCCGGCTCGCGGGGCGACCGAAGACGTCAGCGCCGGCATCGACCGGATTGGTCAGGAGCTTAGGCACTGCGCCGAGTCGCCCGGCAACGGCCAGATGACCGCGCGCCCCTCGCTCCCGTCGCGCACCCTCGGCAAGGCTATGTTCTCCTGACGCCGCCACAGGAGCGCTGGGCGGACGCTCTGCCGAGGTACGCAGCGCGTGAAGACCGCGCGACGGCGTCCTGGATGCGTCGCTCCGGATCCTTCGCCAAGCGATGGTCGCGCGTGCGCACGTCACCGATCGCGACACTGGTGTAGCGCTCGCCACGGCGGGCCTTGAGCAGGAGCGCCTCGTGAGCCCGCTGACGCCACACCGCGAGTTCCATCTCCGAGAGCGTGCCTTTCATCCCCCACAGCCGTCGGTCGTTCGGCAGACGCGGATCCTCGACACCTTCTTCGTCGACGATGACGGCGCCCACCAGGGCGCTGAGCGCCAGCCAGGTATGCCAGTCGCGCCCGTTGCGGGCGAGGCGCGATGCCTCGAGGGCCAGCACGGCACCCGCGTGGCCATTACCGATCGCGGCCAGCCGCCGCTCGAAGCCCGGGCGGGCCATGCCCCCGCCGGAGCGTCCGAGATCCTCGTCGATGAGCTCAACCGCGGCCAACCCAAGGTCTCGTGCCCGTTCGCTCAATCCAGACTGGCGACGCTGGCTCTCGGGATGGTTCTGCACCGGGTCGGGGGTGGACTGACGCACGTACACATAAGCCTTGCGGCCCAGTTGCTCGCTTCCGAGTGTCGTCATCGCCCTGCTCCTGCGCCGCCGTCGCGCGTGTCTGCGGGGCCGCGCCGGCCTCGGCGGCGGCTACCTGATGCAGGCGCTCGCTCAGGAGCGTGCGCAAGCTCTCGCGCCGCGCCTGCGGAAGCGCTCCGGGCGGGATCGGCGGGACGTCGAACAGGCTCAATTGGGCAAACAGCGGGACGCGTTTCGTGGGCATCGTCTCCTCCGCGGGGCCGATCGCTCGCCCCGGAGGAGAGCAGCCGATCGAGTCGTTCGCCGAGTTCCCGCAGGGTGCGCAGCGGCCGGCCGGGCGCTGGCTGAAGACGCACCCGCTGCGCCGCCGGCGCGCACATCCACGCCGGGATTAACGCCCGACTCCCGTCCGGTTGAGCGATGACGAGATGACGCGCGCGCTGATGATGGACGGTGCGAATGACCTCGACCCGTTCGCCGGCCCGCGGGTGGAAGGGAGAACGAACGCAGGCTTCCGCAGGCTGATATCGAGCAGTATGCGATGGGCCCGACCGGGACCGGCAACACCCATCTGGCGACCGCCTTGGGCGTGGCCGCGAGCCATCGGGGCAAGCGGGTTCGCTTCTATCGCGCGGTCGATCTGGTCAACCAAGTTGGAACCGGAAAAACGCCTCGGCAAAGCCGGCCATCTGGCCAAACAACTCATCCCCCTCGATGCCGTCATCATCGACGAACTGGGCTACCTGCCGTTTCCCGAGTCCGGCGGAGCACTGCTGTTCCATCTGATCAGCCAACTCTGTGAAAAGACCTCGCCGATGCTCGCCACCAACCTCGGCTTCGGGGAGTGGGTGCAGGTCTTCGGCGATGCCAAGATGACCACCGCCCTCCTGGATCGCCTGACGCATCACGGCGACATCCTCGAAACCGGCAATGATTCCGACCGGTTCAAGCCGCGCAAACCGGCGGTTCAGACCCGCTGAGTCGCTCGTTCAACTGGAAAAAATTCGAGGTTGATGCCTGGTCACTTTTGGATGGTGATTGACACCCTGGGTAATTTTCAACGCGCAGAGCAGGTCAAAACTGGGGAGTTTTCAGTGCGCAGCAACACAAAGCCGATGCGGCCGAGGAACGGGTCATTGAAGAGATGCGGGGACTGGGCCGGGAGATCCTCGAGGATTGGGCTGGAGGGCAACTGAGCACACGCTGCCAGGCGTTGGGCCAAACGGCTGGAGTGTGGCGAGACGGTAAAAAACTCTGCTGGCACAGTCTATTCGGAGACATCGAAGTTCAAGAACCCCAGTATCGGGAAGGCACCAAACGGCGCCGACCGCTGAGCAAGAGTGCGGCGGTGAACCACTGCGGCTGTTCGCAACCGCTGCAGCGTGCCATGGCGTTGGTGCATAAAAAAGCAGAAGGGCAAGATTCCCCTTTCCCCATTTTCTCAGGACGCAGTGACCCCAACCCGCACCGAAACGGGCATTCCCA
>NZ_CAIKKU010000299.1 GCF_903828115.1 uncultured Thiodictyon sp.
TGATCGGAGAAGCGATGCGATTTGGTGTGCGGGAGAATCTGCGGCGTTACGATAACCTCGATTACGACAACGACAACGACAACGACAACGACAACGACAACGACAGCGTACAACGCTGACCGAGGGGGTCACGATGCAGACCGAGCTGTGGAACGACGCGGCGGGGGGCTTTCACCCCGTCAGCGCTCCGGATTTCCTACCCGCGGCGCGCCTTGAGGAGGTGCAACTGCGCCGCCTGCGCGCCGTGGTCGCGCGCGCCTTCGAGCATGTGCCGCTGTTTCGCCAGCGCCTGGAGAAGCGGGGCCTGACCCCGGAGGCCATCGGCAGCCTGGCCGATATCGCCCGGCTCCCCTTCACCGTCAAGACGGATCTGCGCGACACCTATCCCTTCGGCCTCTTCGCGAGCCCGATGGGCGACGTGGTGCGTCTGCACGCCTCCTCCGGGACCACCGGCAAGCCAATCGTGGTCGCCTATACACGCGAGGACGTGGACGTGTGGGCGGAGGTCATGGCGCGCACCTTCGCCGCCTGCGGGCTGCACCGCGGGGACATCCTGCAGAACGCCTTCGGCTACGGGCTCTTCACCGGCGGCCTGGGCGCCCACTATGGGGCCGAGGCCCTGGGGGCGACGGTGATCCCGGTCTCCGGCGGCAATACGGAGCGCCAGCTCATGGTTCTGCGCGACTTCGGCGTGTCCGCGCTGTGCTGCACCCCGAGCTATTTCGTGCACCTGATCGAACGTGCCAAGGATGTGGGTGTGGATCTGAAGGACCTGCCGCTACGTGTGGGCGTCTTCGGTGCCGAACCCTGGTCGGATGCCATGCGCCAACACATCGAGTCCGAGGCCGGGGTCAGG
Source organism: uncultured Thiodictyon sp. (assembly GCF_903828115.1). Taxonomy (GTDB): domain Bacteria; phylum Pseudomonadota; class Gammaproteobacteria; order Chromatiales; family Chromatiaceae; genus Thiodictyon. Next base: position 857 of record NZ_CAIKKU010000299.1, read on the forward strand.
GCCTATGACATCTACGGCCTGTCCGAGATCATCGGCCCCGGGGTGGCCAGTGAGTGCGCGGCCCAGGACGGGCTGCATGTGTTCGAGGACCACTTCTACCCGGAGATCATCGACCCGGACACCGGGGCCAGCCTCCCGGACGGGGAGGAGGGCGAGTTGGTGCTGACCACGCTCAGCAAGAAGGCCATGCCGATGATCCGCTATCGCACGCGCGACATTACCCGGATCATCAGCGAGCCCTGCGTCTGCGGGCGGACGCTGCGGCGTATCCGGCGGATCGGCCGCCGCTCCGACGACATGATCATCATCCGCGGGGTCAACGTCTTCCCGTCCCAGGTGGAGGCCGCCCTGTTGCAGGTGGAGGGCACGCTGCCGCATTATCGGATCATCCTCACCCGGGAGCGCGGGCTGGATCAGATGGCGGTGGAGGTGGAGGTCACGCCCGAGGTCTTCAGCGACAAGATCCGCGCCCTGGAGGAGGTACGTGCGCGGCTCGCCCAGGCCATCGAGCAGATTTGCGGCATCCGGGTCGATCTGCGCCTGGTGGAGCCGCGCACCATCGAGCGCAGCGAGGGCAAGGCGCGGCGGGTCATCGACCAGCGTAACCTTTGAGTCGGCGGATTCGTAATCTCACCAGGGGAGTAAAGAACCATGAAGCTACAGCAACTCTCGCTGTTCCTCGAGAACCGTCCCGGGCGCCTGGGCGCGCCCCTGGAGGCGATCGCCGCGCAGGGCATCAATCTGATGACCCTGTCGCTGGCGGACACCGCGCAGTTCGGCATCCTGCGCCTGATCGTGCGTGAGTGGGAGCAGGCCCGGCAGGTCCTGGAGAAGGCCGGCTGGGTGGTCAATCTCACCGAGGTGGTGGCGGTGGACGTGCTCGACCGCCCCGGGGGGCTCGCCCAGGCACTGAAGGTGCTGGAGAGCGCCGGGCTCAATATCGAGTATATGTACGCCTTCTCGCTGCGCCGCGGTGACAAGGCGATCCTCATCTTCCGCTTCGAGGACCCGGACCAGGCCATCGCCGTCCTCACCGCCGCCGGTCTGCATGTGGTCGATGCCGAGGAACTCTTCAGCCACGTCGCTTGAGGGCGGAAGGAGAGAAGAAGATAAAAACCGCCCATGCGGCGGTCTGTCCGCCAAGCTCCGGGGCGCCAAGCCCGACCGCTGGGACCCCAGCGGCAGAGCAAACCTAGACCCCGGATGGCCGAACGGTCAAGGGCGGACGTGCTACGCTTCTCAAACCAGCACAGATAAACAGGTTGCCGCCATGTCTCGCCACCCTTGCGTTGCGTTCCTCCTCCCGCTGCTCACCCTGGCGTTGGCCCTCGCCGGCCCGCCCGCGGCCATGGCCGGGGCCTACCGCTGCACCAGCGCCACCGGTGAACTGACCTTCTCCGACCGGCCCTGCCCGCCGGACGCCCCCCGCCAGCAAGCGGTCCGTATCCCCACCCCGGCCCCCGCACCGCCCCCGGGAACCGGCCGCGCGACCCCCGCCGACGACCCCTATTCGATCGTCAACCAAGCACGCATGATCGAACGGCGCGAAGCCCAAGAGGCCGCCCGGCGCGCGGCCGATGCCGCCGCAACCCAAGCCGCGGTGCCAGCGCAACCCGCCGCTCCAAACGGCCCGGCGCTACCGGTCATGACCTATGAGCAGGCGCGTCGGCAAGCGCTGAAGGACGCGGGCTATCACCAATACGGAAATCTGAACCGGTTGCAAAAAGAGCGCGTCGACAATGAGATGTCGAAATACAGCTACCTTCCGCCGACCCCGCAACCGGCCGAGCAGAATGCTGCGGCAGCGCAACCGTCACTCTTGATCAATGGCGTTCCAGCGACCCCCACCGGCGGGGGAAACTACATCGACAATACCACCGGTCATTTCATGCAAGGCGCCGCCGGGGGTGTCATCGACACGCAAACCGGGCGGTTTCTCCCGACGTACTGACGAAGCAAGCTGCGCGCGGGATCGTCTAACGGCCCTGGCGCCCGCGCCACCCCGAAAGATGAAAGTTGCGGGCGCCATGGCCGTTCCCTCTCCCCGGCCTTCCCCCAGAGGGGGAGGGAGATGAGGAGCGCGCTCCCGGCGCGACGTTCACGGTAAAGCCTCGACCTCCAATGTCCGGAAGGACGATCAAGGTCGGTTCCTCTGAGGCTTGCAACCGCTGCGCCGAAATGAGGTCACATCTTTCGCCGACGCACCCTATAATGTGGCCACGCTGTATCCTGAGGTCCCGCCATGTCCATCGCCGTTCGTGAACTGAAGGCCAGACTGTCACGGGTGTTGCTGCGCGCCCAGGCTGGTGAGGTCATTGAGGTCACCTCGCACAACCGACCGATCGCGCGCATCGTCGGCATCCCGCCGCGGGCGGAGGACGGGGGGCTAAGCGGCCTGATCGCCGCGGGCGCCTTGTCTTGGAGCGGCAGCAAGCCGCGCTTGACGCCGCCCCTGGATCTAACGGAAGGTGTAAAGTCGGTTGGCCGGATGCTGTTGGAGGATCGCGGTTGATTCTGTTCTGCGATACCTCCGCGCTGATCAAGTTGTATCTGAGGGAGGATTCCAGCGACCTGATGATGGCGCTTGCGGCGGCGGCTTCCGCCATCGCGGTCTGCAGGATCGCCTGGGCGGAGACCATGGCGGCCTTGGCGCGCCGCGTGCGTGAGAGCCCGGCCGATGCGCAGCCGATCGAGGCGGTACGCAAGCGCCTTTGTCACGACTGGCCCGACTATGCGATTGTCGAGGTTACGCAGCCCTTGGTGGAACTGGCCGGCGACTATGCGGATATCTTTGCGTTGCGCGGCTATGACAGTGTGCAACTGGCCGCCGCGCGTATCTTGGAGGAAGCGGCCGGGGAGGAACTGCAATTCGCCTGTTTCGATACCCGTCTGGAAAAGGCCGCGAAAGTGCTGGGAATGTTGACGCTTGCGACGCTTTGACAATCGAAAGACAAAGATAATCACGAGACCTTGATAACGCTATGCCAGACATCCCCGGCTTTGCCATTGAAAACCGCGTCTTCGATCCCGCGGAAACCCTGCCGCGTCCGCAACTGGAGGCCCTGCAACTGGAGCGCCTGCGCGCCCTGGTCGAGCGGGTTGCCACGGTCCATTTCTATCGCGATCATTTCCGGCTGCACGACATCTCCCGGCGCAGCATCCGTAGTCTGGACGATATTCGCCGGTTGCCCTTCACTACCAAGGAGGACCTGCGCCGCCATCAGCCGCTAGGCTTCCTGGCGGTGCCGCGCAAGGACGTGGCGCGGATCCACGGCTCCTCCGGCACCACCGGTCGGCCCACCTTCGTCGCCTATACCGCGCAGGACCTGAAGACCTGGTCGGGGCTGTGCGCCCGCTTCCTGGTGGCGGGGGGGCTGCGGCCCGAGCATACGGTGCAGATCGCCTTCGGCTACGGGCTCTTCACCGGCGGCTTCGGGCTCCACTACGGGGTCGAGCGGGTCGGGGCGGCCATTATCCCCGCCGCCTCCGGCAATACCCGCCGCCAACTCGACATCATCCACGACCTGGCGCCCGAGGTGCTGGTCTGTACCCCGAGCTATGCCTTGACGATCGCCGACGGTGCCCGCGATCTGGGGATGGACCCGCGCTCCCTGCCGCTGCGCTTCGGCCACTTCGGCGGCGAGCCCTGGACCGAGGACATGCGCCGCGAGATCGAGGAGCAACTCGACATCCTCGCCTTCAATAACTACGGCCTCTCCGAGATCATCGGCCCCGGGGTCAGCGGCGAGTGCGCCGTCCGCAACGGGATGCACCTGCAGGAGGACCACTTTCTGGTGGAGTGCATCGACCCCGAGACCCTGGAGCCGGTGCCGGAGGGCGAGCCCGGGGAGTTGGTCATCACCACCCTGACCCGCGAGGCGGTGCCGATGATCCGCTACCGCACCCGCGATATCGCGCGGATCTATCGCGAGCCCTGTCCCTGCGGGCGCAACACGACGCGCATGGGCCGGGTGGCCGGGCGCAGCGACGATATGCTGATCATCCGCGGGGTCAACGTCTTCCCGTCCCAGATCGAGGAGGCCCTGCTGCGCGTGGAGGGCACCACGCCCCATTATCTGATCGAGGTGGACCGCCCCGGGACCCTGGATCAGGTGACGGTCAAGGTGGAAATCCGCGCCGAGATGTTCTCCGACCGCATGGACCGGATGCAGACCCTGCGCGAGCGGATCGCGCGCGAGATCCACACGGTCGCCGGCATCCGTGCGGAAGTGGACCTGGTGGAGCCGCGGCGCATCGAGAGATTTGACGGCAAGGCGAAGCGGGTGCTCGACAAGCGCGCGCTGTCGGACAGTTGAACGGCCCGCGGCGCCCGAGACCACTTCAATGACCCGCTTTTTCGTCGTTTTTCTGCTGATCGTCGCGGTGCTCTTCACCGTCGAGCTACTGCCTTGGACGCAGCAGGTCCTCGTGATTCCGTTCACCACCGGCATCGCTACGCTGGCCGTCGCCCTGATGCAGACCTGGGACAGTGAGATCGCGGCCCAGGGCAAGATCATCTGGAACACTGCCAACGGCTTCGCGGTGTCTATTGAGGCCGGCTGTAACGGTGTCGAGGCAGGCATCATCCTGGCCGCTGCCATGCTGGCGTTCCCCGCCTCCTGGGTGCAGAAGCTGCTAGGCATCGCCATCGGCCTGGTGACGGTTCAGGTGCTGAATCTGGTGCGTATCGTCACGTTGTTCTATCTCGGTCAATGGCATCCGACGGCGTTCGAGTGGGCGCACCTCTATATCTGGCAAGCATTGATCATGCTCGACGTGCTCGTCGTGTTTATGGTCTGGTTGCGGTGGGTCGCACAGCGTTCGAGCCTGCCCCGACCCGGCGTAGCGCCGGGGCGGGATCCGCTGCGCCAGTTCTTGCTGCGCGTCCTGTTCTGGCTGCCGGTGTGTTTCGCGGCTTGGTACTATTTCTCGATCCTCTTTACCATCCCACTCGCCGCCCTGGTCGATGCCCTCATGACCTGGAGCTTTCCCAAACTTGTCGAACAGGTGGCGCAGCAGGGGAATGCACTGACAGTGGTGACCGCGGTGCCGGCGCAGGCCGCGGTGAAGGGGGTCGCCCGAATGGGGACGCTGGTGTTCGAGGTCAATCCGCTGAAATATGGTTACTGCGTGCCGCTGTACACTGCGCTGCTGCTGGCGACCCCCGCCTCGGAAGCGGCGAAGGTCATTGGCTGGCTCGTCGCCATGCTGCTGCTGACGGCCGTTCAGGTCTTTGGAATTGCGACCGAAATCCTCAAGACCCTGGCCTTTCAACTGACCCCGGAGGCGCAGGCACTGCTCGGATTTACCAGCCTGGGCTATGAGGGACTGGCGTTGGCCTACCAATTCGGGTTCCTGATCCTCCCGCCCGCGGTACCTATCGTGCTTTGGTTCGTCCAGTTCCGTCCCGCAGTGTCGGGCCTGCTGGACCGCAAATCTCACCCCGGGGTTGAACGGGGGCCGTCCGTCGATGGATAAGGGCCGGTGCTCGGGCCTGGGCATTCGCCCCGGCCGTACGCAAGACGCGCCGGGCTGGTGCGCGGCGCTGCCGGTTGGGCACTCACTGGGTTTCGACCTCGAACCCCACCAAGGCGCGTTGCCCCCGGCTGCATTCAATGCCGATCAGATGGAGCGGCTGACCGGCGGCCACGTATTTGTCGGCATAGCCCCGGTCCTTGAACTGCTGCAAGGCCCGCCCGGCAGGCTCCAACTTACCTCACCCGACCTGCCGTAAGTCCGATGCGAACCTTTCCCGCCTTGACGTGCAAATCCCAGTCCTTCGGGGATCTTGCAGGCATCGCTGAACCGAACCGCTTCCCGCCTTTTTCTACGCCGTTTCCGTTAGGCCGGATTCGCTAGCCTTATCTGACTTGGATGCTGTTCCGGCAGAGTTGCCAAACGGAACAGGCGAGTTAATCGTGGTCTGTCGCTTATTACCCTAAATCCGGGAATTGCTCACACAAAGACACAAAGAACACAAAGAA
>NZ_CAIKKU010000300.1 GCF_903828115.1 uncultured Thiodictyon sp.
AAGCGATGCACTACGATAACCTCGATTACGACAACGACAACGACAACGACAACGACAACGAAAATGGCGCTATAGGCAGTCCCTAACCATTAGTGAACCGCTCCTAATCGACAGACATGGCTTCAGGCGCCATCCCGGACAGACGGGTTCCCTGCCAGGCCGGTTGGTTACGGCGTTGCCGATCGCGCTCCTCCAGCCGCTCGAAGAGATCCAAGACCCACACCACGCGGCTCTCGATCTTGGGCGGACGCGCCTGCACTGGGGGCGGGTTGATGGATGCTGGCGTCATCGACGGCACGCCGAGCGGCTGCCCCAGGGGTTGGACACGCACCGCCTCGACCAGGAACAGGGTCTCGGCCAGGGGCGGCAGGGCAACGGTCCGGCGGGGGAAGGCGGCCGCCAGCACCCGTGGGAGCAGCTGCGCCTTGCGGCGAGGGGAAACCACGGCGCGGCTGCGCACCGAGTCCCAACCGCGGCGGCCGACCTCATGACCGATCTCGGCATAGAGGTGACGCGCGGCCCCGATCCCGGCGCGGCAGCGCAGCGGCAGACCGCCGATCCCCTGATCGGCGCGGGCGTACAACCCCTCGGCGGCCTCGAGCAGCCGCGAGACCACGCGTCCCAAGGCGGGGCTCCAGACCGGGTTGACCAGCCAGGCGTCCGGGTCCAGCCCCTCTTCGCGCAGCCACTGGCGCGGCAGGTAGAGCCGGCCGTTGGCCGCGTCTTCCCCCACGTCCCGGGCGATGTTGGAGAGCTGCATGGCCACACCCAGATCACAGGCGCGGGCGATGAGGTCCGGGTCGCGCACGCCCATCAGGAGGGTCATCATGGCCCCGACGGTAGCGGCCACGCGCGCGGAATAGGCATAGACCGACGAGAGGTCCTCGTAACGGCGGCCCTCCGCGTCCCATGCAAAACCTTCAATCAGGGCATCCAATAGAGTACGGGGAACGGCGAACTGCTGGACCACGTCGGCGAGGGCGCGGTCCGCGGAAATCTGCATGGGGCGGCCGGCGTAGACCGCATCGAGGCGCTGACGCAACGCAAGCACCGCGTCATGGGGGCGGTCGGCGAGGTCGATCTCGTCGTCGGCGATGCGGCAGAAGGCATAGAGTGCCGTGGCCGGCTCATAGACCGACCGCGGCAGCAACAGCGACGCGGCGTAAAAGGACCGGGAACCCCCGCAGAGCAGGTCGCGGCAGGCGGCCTGGTCGGCGGGGGTCGAGAAGCGAGGGCTAAGCGAAGGCTGTCGCATTGGGGACCACCGTATCGAGTACACGGGCGGATGAAATGACGCCGGGGACACCGGCGCCGGGATGGGTACCGGCCCCCACCAGATAGAGGTGACGCACCTCCTCGCTGGCGTTGTGGGGGCGGAACCAGGCGCTTTGCCAGAGCACGGGCTCCAGGCTGAAGCCGGCGCCCTTGTAAGACAGGAGCCGGTGTTTGAAATCGAGCGGGGTGGTTACCTTTGAGGTGACCAGATTCTCGGACAGCCCCGGCAACAGGCTCTGCTCCAGATAGGCGCAGATCGCCTGGCGGTAGGGCTCGCCCTGGGTCTCCCAGTCGGTACCGCTATCCAGGTTCGGGACCGGGGCCAGGGCATAGAAGGTGTCGCACCCGGGCGGTGCCACCGAGGGGTCGGTGGCGGTGGGGCGATGCAGGTAGAGGCTGAAGTCTTTGGCCAGCACCTTGCGGCCGAAGATGTCGGTGATCAGTTCGCGGTAGCGCGGACCCATGAGGATCGTATGGTGAAGGACGTCGGGGTACTGGCGACGGGTCCCGAAGTACCAGACAAAGAGCCCGTTGGAGTACTGCGAGCGTTTGATCCGCCAATCCGGCCAGCGGCGGCGTTTGATCGAGGGCAGGAGGTGCTTGTAGGTCCAGGCGGGGTCCGCATCCGAGACCACGATCGCGGCGTCGATCTCCTCCCCGTTCGTCAGCCGAACCCCACGGACGGTGCGCTCCGTGGTCAGGATCTCCGCCACCTCGGCCCCGCACCGGACCTGATTGCCTTGGCCCTCGATCAGGCCGACCAGGCCCTGCACGATGGCGCCCGTCCCGCCGATGGTCGAATGCACCCCCCACGCCCGCTCAAGGTATGAGATCAAGGCATAGATCGAGGTCACCGTGAAGGGGTTGCCGCCGATCAGGAGCGGGTGGAAGGACATGATGGTCCGCATCCGCGGGTCCTTGATATAGGAGCACACCAGGCTGTAGACGCTGCGATAGCTCTGGAGCTTCAGCATCGACGGGATGATCCGCACCATATCCATGAAGGAACTGAAGGGCGTGTGCCCGAGTTGCTCGAAGCCGACGCGGAAGATCGCCTCGCTCTTCTTCAGGAAGCGCTCGTAGCCTTCCAGGTCGGCGGGGGCGAAGCGCAGGATCTCCGCCCGGATGCGCTGCGGGTCGCCGCTGTAGTCGAAGTGCTCGCCATTGTCGAAGCGGATACGGTAAAAAGGCTCCATCCGCCGCAGCTCCACCTCGTCCGCGAAGCGCTTGCCGCACAGCGCCCACAACTCATCGAGCAGGAAGGGGGCGGTGATGATGGTGGGACCCGCGTCGAAGCTGAAGCCGTCCTGGTGATGGACATAGGCGCGGCCCCCGGGGGCATCCAGACGTTCCAACACCGTCACCCGATAGCCGCGCGCCCCGAGCCGGACCGCCGCCGCCAGGCCGCCGAAGCCGCTGCCGATGATCACCGCGTGGGGCTTCTGCGTCTGCGACTGGGAGGCGGCAGGCTGGGGGACGCTCGGGGACAGGGCTGTCAACTCAGATGTACTCTGCGTGGTGTCAAGACTGGTTGACAGTATAGCATCCGGGGGCCTGGTGTCGCCTCATTTTGGGCCGCTGAAAGTCGCGCAGCGACGCTGTGGGAGCGGCTTCAGCCGCGACGGGCCGCGCGCGGCGGCGGCGTTCGCCGCGGCCCCGCATCGCGGCCGCGGGCCGCTCCCACAAGGAATTTTCATGTCCCGGGGTGATCGGCGAGGCCTCATGGGCGTTACCGTGAAAGTCGCGCCGGGAGCGCGCTCCTCATCTCCCTCCCCCTCTGGGGGAGGGCCGGGGAGAGGGAACGGCCATGGCGCCCGCGCGATCCCGCGCAGCGCCTGGCCTTGCCTCAGCGCAGTGCCCGCGGTATCCGGAACGGCAGCATCGCTTGCACCCAGCGCGTGCTGAACCGGTCGAGGTATACGCTCTCATGCATCGCCGTCACCGGCTCGCCCAGCAGATGCGTCGCCAGCACGGAGCGCGTGTAAAACGGCGTGTTCTCCAGCGGCTCGTCGCCCCAGTTGGAATCGAGGTAGCCGCTGCCCGACCAGTGCAACGAGGGCCGGTCGAGCTTCACCTCGCCGCGCGCGAACGGGGCGATCGGCGCCCAGCAATGATGCCCAGCCTGATCGAGGCGATGCGGCTGACCGGCCACCGCGCACGGATAGACCCGCACGGTGCCATTCAGCGAGTTATGGTTCAGCGGATCACTGTCGCCGCGCCCAGGCGTCGTAGGGTGAAAATTCGCTACGTTATAAGGATTCCTGGCGTCACCAGTAGCTCATCGGATTGGCCACCATGATATACCCACCCGTCTTGAGTTTCTGGTTTTTCGTAAAAGGCTGACTTACATAGCGAAACTAAGAACGAAAAACGCATACAAGGTTGACGGTTACCGCGTGTGCTGGAGGACAAAAGGGTGCCGCCCCCAAGGGCGCTGACGCCGGCGCTGTTGCCTGGAACCCGCGTCGGTCTCGATCGCGAAAAACACACCGTTGGACTGGGTCAAAACTGGACTACAGTTCGCGTATTGTAGCGACCGCTATGCGCGCGGGATAGGTATTTTTGCCCGCTGCTATTCATCAGTGAAATACTTTATATAACAATTGACCAAGTGTTGCTGAGACGAACAAAAAAGGTGCTATATATCAAGATTGTGCATTTCATGGTGCGTCATGGCCCAGGGTCTTTGCCAAAAGGATGGGAGGCGCGCACCAGTAGTGCCATAACGCTGAGAGATAATAGCTGCCGCATCATGTATGGATCGCGTGTGCGCCGTAGCAAAAATGGGCGGCGCTCGCCATCTCGAGCTAAAGTCGCGCCCCGCGAAGTTCCGCTTGCGCCGCCGCGGGTCAGTTGGGATTTGCTTCGGCGATGGTCGGATCTGTCCTGGGCCCCGCAGATCGGCCAGATATCAGGAGGCTTATTTCGAAAGTCGTTGTTTTCGGCGCGACCGGCAAGGCCGGGCGCACGGTGGCCCTGAACCTGCTGGCCGCGGGACATCAGGTGACCGCCTTTGGACGCAATCCGGCGGACATCCCCGCGTACCAGGGGCTTACCGCGATCGTGGGCGATGCCTTGAACGCCGCCGATGTGACGTCCGCCGTCGCCGGACAGGACGCCGTGGTGGTCAGCCTGGGCGATTCCGTAAATCCCATTGCCCTCATGCTGGGGGCCAAACGCACCACCCCGCCCAACATCTGCGAGGTCGGCACCGCCAACGTGATCGCCGCACTGAAGGCGGCCTCGGTCGCGCGTCTCATCTGCATCACGTCCTAGGGCGTCGGCGACACGCGCGGCCGGTTGACGCCGGCGTTCAGAGTCTGGCTCCGCGTGCTGCGGCTGGGCGAGCAGTTGGGCGACAAGGACCGGCAGGAGGAACTGGTCAAGGCAAGCGGCCTGGAGTGGACCCTGATCCAGCCGGTCGGCTTCACCGACGGCGCCGCCACTAAGGAACATCAGCCCGTAGGGTCCGCTGCGCGGACCTGCAACCTTCCGTCCAACAGGGTGGCCGAGTTTATATGATCAAGGCCCGTTCGCGCGACCGGGACAGGCGATTACCCCGAACGCCAGGCCCCTCACGCAAACCTCACCCCGGCCAGTCGTTGCGATGTCCCCCAAAGCCGGGCGGCGACCGGACCGTCCAACGCCTTGGCAGGCATCGTGGCCGTTCCAGGTGGGCCCTTGAGTTCCCGCCACCCCGTCGGCCCGTAAAACCCGCCGCCGCGCGCCTCCGGCGCGGTCGCGGCAAACAGGATCGGCAATACAGCCAGTGGGGCCGCCGGGCTGAGCGGCAGCAACAGCGGCTTCGCGATCCACCAGAGCGCCCCCAGTAAGCCGCGTGAGGCGGGTCCGTTGCTGATAATGTCGGTGCGGGCATAGCCCGGATGGGCCGTCATGCCCTCGACCCCCCAGCCCGCGGCCTCGCTGCGGCGCTGCAATTCCAATGAGAACATCAGCAGTGCCAGCTTGGTCATGCCATAGGTTTGGAACGGGACATAGGCCAGTTCCGACTGCAGGTCGGAGAGATCGATCGAGTCCAGGTTCGCCGCCAGGCTGCTGACGTTGACCACGCGGGCGCCGGGGACGCGCCGCAGCAGCGGCAGCAGTCGGGCCGTCAGGGCAAAATGACCGAGATAGTTGGTGGCGAATTGCAGTTCAAAGCCGTCGACCGTCAATTGTCGTTCGGGCGGTGCCATGACCCCGGCATTGTTGACGAGCAGGTCGATACCCCGTCCCGCGGCGAGCATCGTCTGCGCAAAGGCGGCGACCGAGGCGAGCGACGCCAAGTCGAGCCGCTCGAAGCGCACAGTTGCACCGGGATGGGCGGCGCGCAGGCGTGACACCGCGTTGGCGCCTTTGTTGTCGTTGCGGCCCGCCAGCACGACCTCGGCACCCGCCGCCGCCAGCGCGAGTGCCGCCTCATAACCGAGCCCGCCGGTGGCGCCGGTAACGACGGCGAACCGCCCGCGTTGCGACGGGATCTTAGCGGTGGTCCAGCCCGTCATCTATTGATCTCCAACGAATAGAGGTGTGCCAAGTTACGGCGAATGTCCGGGCCTTGCATTGACATTTGCGCCTCGGTCATCGCTGCGCCAGCCGCCCGCAACCTTGTGGACCGGATTTACCGTGAGAGTCGCGCAGTGACGCTGTGGGAGCGGCTTTACCGTGAAAGTCGCGCCGGGAGCGCGCTCCAATTCCCCCTCTCCCTCTGGGAGAGGGCGGGGTGAGGGAACGGCCATGGCGCCCGCAACTTTCATCTTCCGGGGTGGCGCGGGCGCCATGGCCGTTAGCCGCGACGAAGCCTCGCAAACTGCCGCTCCCACAGCGTCCCTGCGCGACTCTCACCGCTAAACCGCCACGGGGCACCGTCCCGGCACCAGCGGCGGCCCGAAAAACTACTTGTCTTGCTGACCCTTGGCCGAGTCTCGACGACCCCAATCCTGCCAGCGTTGCCGCAGATCAACCAGGTGTATGACCAGCGCCGCGAGGAGAAAGAACGACACCCACTGCCAAGGCGCGCCGGTGAGGGCCGCGCGCGCCGCCAGCAACAGACAACTGCCGGGGACGAGGATGAGCAGGGTTCCGAGCGGCGGCACTGGGCACCGGCCCTTGCGCCACAGCACCATGAGCGTGATCGCCTCCACACCGATTAGAAACAGGACCAGGTCGATGCTGTGCCCGCTTGCAAAAAATTCAGCCATGGTCCACCCCTTCTGCCTTGTCAATGATCAGTTTGCCGAGACGATCCCGAGCAGGTCCCCCAAGTCCTTGAAGAAAAGCCGCATCTATGTCGCCGGCTTGGTGCGCACCAGGCGCTGCGACGCTGGTCGTCGCGCCGTCGGGAAAAACGAAGTCCAGCAAGATCTTGCCCTGAACGGATAGGAAATTCAACCAGCCGAAACCGGATACAAAAACCTATAGGCTACGCGGGCATCGCATCAGCTGCTCTGTCGCGCGTGCGGCGCGTGCGACAGCCGGCGGTTCAACGCCCAGCCAGGTCGCCGCCTGCTCATAGTGATCTTCTTTCCGAGTGCGCCGGAAAAAATCCTTCATCCAATATCTGTTCCTGCGTGTATGGGCAGACTGACGGAAAGCAGTTGATGCGAATGCCGGTTTCTTTTGCTGCCAAGCCGGCCGCATCGCCATAAATTTCTTCGATCAGGCCGGAAAGTCCGGACGTGAGCCCCGGGGATTTTTCAAGCCGCCTCGCGATTCGGTCCCGCTGCTCGACGATCGTCGAGCGCCAACTGTCACCTTTGAATTCCTTCCAGCGCTCGGACAGACGGCTGTATTGAAATTGCCACTTCAGGAGGTGGGCAAGCAATATTACGAGACGGTTTTCCAACTCGTTCCGCTCGCTTCGCCCCATGTCCCTAAGCTCCTCGAGCAAATGTACAATGTCCAGATCGGCAAAACGCCCGGCGCTCAGCGCATCGATTTGTTTATTCGCCCAGGCGTGATAGTCACGGCCATAAAGCTCGCTCGCATCGGACATACGTTTTTTCACCCTTACACTACAAGGAAAACAGGCTCACAACAAATGCGTCTACTCGGGAGTTGCAGGCGGGTTCCAGTGACACCTGCTTAAGTAAGCGCCATTCGACTCTGCCCCTTCCCCCCTCGGTCCCGGCAGGTGATGTGGTAACGGGCTCCGGCAAACTCAATGCGCCGGGGTCGAATCGAATTGCGTCCGCCGGGAAAAGTTACTCGAGCCTGGCCCCTTACGCTTTCCTTATGTCTTGCGCTCCGCTTGGAACCCGGTAGCAGCGCCTGTTCGGCCAGCTTCACTGATCGAGTCCAGATACAACGTATCCGGACAAATATCTTGCTCATGGGGCCAGGCAACGGTGCCGCCAGAAACGTTGGCCGACTTAAAGTAGCTATAATTCCTCAACTCCTTGAAAACGCCAAACTCCAATAAGCCTGAACAATCATATATTTTTCGCTCACCGTTACTGAAAACGATAGACAATTTGTAATCATTCAAGACCGACACTTCCTCAACTCTTGGATTCATATAGTTACCTCAACGGGTCAATCTTGTAGGGTAGTTCACCTGCTACGGCCAGTTCCCAATTCGCCATCAGTTCTTCCTTATGTATTTCGATCCAGGCATGAACAAGCTTCATTTTTGAAGAGGGGATGCCTCCTTCAAGAATGTTCCCGTCCGGTATGGAGACTATGACCTCCTGTCCTGAATACGTTATATGAACATGGGGCAATTTATGTTGCCTGTTGTCCATGAAATACATATAAACTATGATCCCATAAAACGCTGAAATTGACGGCATGATTGCTCCTAAAGCTATTGAGCTATGGGGTCGTTATGAGCCATGGAACCATGCAAAAGTCAAGACCTTGCCCCATCCCTCTGGACTAATCCGCTCCCGGTACGGCCCCTGCCGCGCCTCCTGCCGTCCTTAGAGGCAGGGGATTGTATCCCCAAGTCCGGGATCGGCACCAACGGCCGGGAGGCGTGTCACGCCGCGGACGACGCTCGGTCGGGCGCAAGCCGTTCCTGCGAGGGGTTCCGCGGGACTGGCCAGCGTGCGATTGAGGGTAAAGTGTAGATCCTTTTCCGGATCGCAGGTGAGCGCGATTACAGGCCGCGGGCGGATTGTCCAGCACGATGAGTCCGGGCGCCTAGCTGCCGGCGGGCTTCTTCGTCACCCCCTACACTGCCGCGGGCGAGGTGCGCGGTCACATGCCGCCGCCCGGTGCGGCACTTGGTGCACGGACAACCGTCAAACCTGAGTCCGGCAATTAGTCACGCCAAGGCGCCAAGCACCCCAAGAAAAACAATAGGGTGCCCACGCGACCACTTGGCTGGTGATCCGTCGGGCGCCGATATCGCATTGAAAATACTTGGCGAGCTTGGCGCCTTGGCGTGCGAACTGCTCTTTCTGGGGCGAACGTGGCGGCGGGCGCCAACTCCTTGGGGTAGACCCAACAGTCGTGTCACCAGCCGCCACTTGGCGCCCCGTCCCAGCGCTGGTGCGGCCTGTCGGGAATCATCTGTTTTCAGACACCCACGACAAGCCGTGAAATTCGGGCCTCGCACCTACGCCTGGACCGCACGGAAAACCCTGTCATTAAGGTACTTTTGACGGAAACCTTGGTCCGGAGTGCGGAGGTTTTCCGTCCGCGAAGTGGCGGCTGGTGACACGACTGTTGGGTCTACGACAAGTCCCAGGAGATTGAAGGCTCGCGGGAATCACCGACCGTGAGCCAGTCCAGCACCATCCAGGCGGCCGGTTGCATCCTTCAGACCATGCCCCGGTGTAGATCGGGACCTGGTAGGCCCAACAAGACTATCTAGGTAACAGCGCTGTACAAGGTAACAGCCTGTCCTACGAATAAGACTATCTAGGTAACAGCGCTGTACAAGGTAACAGCATATATACTATAAGTATATGATATAAAAGAAAAAATGTGCATCTCCCGATTTTCGTGTATCCTGGTTCGAGTTTGATAAACCCAACCTGGAGAAAGAAATGGCTACATGTGAGTTGACCCCTAAGTCACCCTTGAAAATCCCACGCCCGTCTTACAGCGAATTAGTAGAAAAGATGAAAACGCAAACAAATGATAGGCAAAAAAGGGCTTTAAGCATAAGGAGATGGCTGAGTTGCTTGCGCCTTAAAGGCGAAGATGGTAAGCGCTGGTTAATACATCTGAAACATGCTGAATCAGAGGTGAGGCTTGGCGATGGGTTTGGCATCCTTTTCTATCTTAGAGAGGAAGACTTGCAATTTTTCATAAAAAAAGCAGAGCGAGCCGATATTGAAAAGGCTTGGCCTAGTAAAAAAGCTGAGGAGCGTTACCGTCAGGGAATCAAACATTTAGTTGAACTTCGAGATGCTGCGTGTGAGTTCACCAACTCTCTCGACGTTTTGGAGTTGTAGATTCAGATTGGAGTTTCCGGCGTTTGAGGCAGATCCAGCACTTGTGTCACTAGCCGCCACGTCGCAGACGGAAAACCACGCGCCGGGGTTTCCCGTCTGCACTACCTTACCGACAGGGTTTTCCGTGCGGTCCCGGAGCGGTTAGGGGGCCTGAGGGTCACCCCGTGTCGCCGAGGTCGGAAAACAGGTGTTTTCCGACAGGGGGGCCACGACTGTGCCGTGCCCGAAGTGGCGGCTGGTGACACGAGTGTTGGGTCTACCCCTCCTTGGCGGGCGTCGGAGGCAATGCGGCCCCCTTGGTCCCAGCCCGCCCCCTCTGGTACTGTTGCGTCCAACCCTCGTCGTCACCGGAGTCGCCCGAGAATGGACCTGTTGCTGCGCCTTTCGGCACTCATCGATGCCCTCAACCGCCGGATCGGGCGCGCCACGATCTGGCTGGTCCTGGGCTGCGTGCTGCTCAGCGCCCTCACCGCGACCCTGCGCTATCTGCTCGACTGGGGCTCGAACGCCATGATCGAGGCGCAGTGGTTCATGTTTGGCCTGGTGTTTCTGCTCTGCGCCCCCTGGACGCTCCAGGAGCAGGGCCATGTGCGGGTCGATATCCTCTATACGCGCCTGCCGCCCCGCGGCCGGGTCTGGGTCGACTGCCTGGGGGCGCTGCTGTTCCTGCTGCCGGTGTGTGTGCTGATCGTCTGGGACTCCTGGGGCTGGTTCCTGCTCTCCTTTCACCAGAACGAGTCGTCCTTCAACCCGGGGGGCCTGTGGTGGTGGCCCATGAAGCTCGCCATTCCGGTCGCCTTCTCGCTGCTCGCCGCCCAGGGCGTCTCGGAGATCATCAAGGGTGCCGCGATCCTGATGGGGCGGCGGCCCTTGCCGACCGTCCCGGCGGGGCACTGAGATGACGATCTGGCTCGCCGCCAATCTGGCGCCGGTGATGTTCTCGGCCCTGGTGCTGTTTCTGCTCATCGGGTATCCGGTCGCCTTCTCGCTCGCCGCGGTCGGGATGCTGTTCGGCTGGATCGGGGTCGAGCTTGGACTGCTCACCCCGGCCCTGTTGCAGGCCTTGCCGGACCGGGTGTTCGGTATCATGCGCAATGAGATTCTGCTGGCGATCCCCTTTTTCACCTTCATGGGGTTGGTGCTCGAGCGCAGCGGCATGGCCGAGGACCTGCTGGATACGGTTGGCCGGATCTTCGGGGGGGTGCGTGGGGGCCTCGCCTATGCGGTGATCTTCGTCGGTGCCCTGCTGGCCGCCACCACCGGCGTGGTCGCCGCCTCGGTGATCGCCATGGGCCTGATCTCGCTGCCGATCATGCTGCGCTACGGCTATGACCGGCCCCTGGCGGCGGGCGTGATCGCGGCCAGCGGGACCCTGGCCCAGATCATCCCGCCCTCACTGGTGCTGATCGTGATGGCCGACGTGCTCGGCCGTTCGGTCGGGGATATGTATAAGGGTGCGCTGCTGCCGGGGCTGCTGCTGACCGGGTTCTATGTGCTCTATGTCTTCGGCAACTCGGTGGTGCGTCCGCACGCACTCCCGGCCCTGCCGGCGTCGGCGCGGACCCTGCGCGGGCGCGCCCTGGCCTGGCGGATCATCGTTGCCCTGATCCCGCCGCTGGCGCTCATCTTCCTGGTGCTCGGGACCATCTTCATCGGCTGGGCGACGCCGACCGAGGGCGGGGCTATGGGGGCCGTCGGTGCGCTGCTGCTGGCCCTCGCCAAGGGCCGATTGACCCGTGCCGTGCTGGTGCAGGCAATGGCGGCCACGGCGAAGATCACGAGTTTCGTGGTCTTCATCCTGATCGGCTCCAGCGTCTTCAGCCTGACCTTCCGGGGGGTGAGTGGGGACCTGTGGGTAGAACACCTGCTGCTTGGGCTGCCCGGCGGGGCCTTGGGATTCCTGATCGTCGTTAACCTCATGGTCTTCGTGCTTGCGTTCTTCCTCGACTTCTTCGAGATCGCCTTCATCATCCTGCCGCTGCTGGCCCCGGTGGCGGCGAAGCTCGGGATCGATCTGGTCTGGTTCGGGGTGCTGATCGGGGTCAACCTCCAGACCAGCTTCACGCACCCGCCGTTCGGCTTTGCCCTGTTCTATCTGCGCTCGGTCGCGCCGCCCGCGGTGCGCACCGCCGATATCTATTGGGGGGCGGTGCCCTTCCTGGGCATCCAGGTGCTCATGGTCGTGTTGATCGTCGCCTTTCCCCAGGTAGTGAACTGGGGGCTCGATAGCACTGCCGCGCGCGCGACCCCGACGCAGGTCACCATCCCGGATCAGGGGGGCGGGGCCAGCCTGCTCGATAGTCAGGAGTATGACGGGGCGTTCACGGTGCCGCGCGAGGGTGACGGGCAGTGACGCCCCTGATCAGGGACCTACTTCCTCTTACGCATCGCCAACAAGAAGTTGGTCATGGACGACTCCGCCACGCCCCACCAGGCATCGGAGGTTTCCTGGAAGGTCCGCATTGAATCATAGATTCCCTTGAAGGCGGGGTTCTTGGCGGACTCTTCGGCATAGACGGCCAGCGCGGTTTCGTAGGCCTTGAGCAGCACGTCGTCCGGGAAGCGCTTGATCACCGCGCCGTTCTGCACCAGCCGTTGCATGGCGGGCGGATTCCTGGCGTCGTAGGCGGCCAGCATCATCATGTGGGCCTCCGCGGCGGCGGTCTGGAAGGCGGCCTGGTAGGCGGGCGGGAGCGCGGCCCACTGGTCCTTGTTGACATAGAAGACGAGTTGGGCACCCGGCTCCCACCAGCCCGGGTAGTAATAATATTTGGCGACCTTGTAGAAGCCGAGCTTCTCGTCGTCCGAGGGGACCGTCCATTCCGCCGCGTCGATGGCCCCGCGCTCCAGGGCGGGATAGACCTCGGCGCCGGGGAGTGTTTGGGGGAGGGCGCCCATGCGGGAGAAGATCTCGGCACCGAAGCCGGGGATGCGGATCTTGAGCCCCTCGATGTCTTTCAGTGACCGGATTTCCTTGCGGTACCAGCCGCCCATCTGGGCGCCGGTGCTGCCGCCCGGGAAGTTGAGGATGTTGTACTCGGCGAACAGGGCGCGCAGCAGTTCCATGCCGCCGCCGTACCAGGTCCAGGCGTTGAGTTGTCGGGCATTGAGTCCGAAGGGGATGGTGGTCTCGAGCGCCAGGGCCCGGTTCTTGCCGAAATAGTAATAGGAGACGGTGTGGCCGCATTCCACGGTGGCCTGTTGCACCGCGTCCAGCACCCCGAAGGGCGGGACCAGTTCGCCGCCGGCGAAGACCCGGATCTCGAAGCGACCGTCGGTCAGTTCGGACACCCGTCGGGTCAGCGTCTCGGCGCCGCCGTAAATCGTGTCCAGGCTCTTGGGGAAGCTCGATGCCAGGCGCCACTTGATGGTCGGGGTCTCGGCCCGGGCCGGGAGGGCCAGACCGGCCGCGGCAGCGCCGATGCCGGCGCTCTTTAGGAAATCACGTCTGTGCATGGCTGGTCCTCGCAACGGGTGAGTGGTCATCGGGGCAGGGGTCTCCTGCCCGCCGCGCCGCGGTCGGGCGCGCCACGATTGTAGCGGGATCATCACCACGGGGCCAAAGCCCGCAGCAGG
>NZ_CAIKKU010000301.1 GCF_903828115.1 uncultured Thiodictyon sp.
AATCGTGGTCGGATTATTCGATTACGACAACGACAACGACAACGAACCCGGGATCTCGGTCACCACATCAGTTCTGATCGCACCCCGATCCTGGGGGCGGGTTGTAACGGGCCGGTCAGACCCCGATCTTGCCCGGCTGATAGTGCCTGCTGCACGCCGCGGCGGACACCACGCGAGCGTAACCCCGGGCGGCGGCGCCGTGCCGCGGGTGACCGACGGAGTTTTCATGAAGACCTATATGTGCGTAATTTGCGGATTAGTCTATGACGAGGCCAAGGGCTGGCCCGACGAAGGTATCGCCGCCGGGACCTGCTGGGAGGAGGTCCCGTCGGGCTGGAAGTGCCCGGAGTGTGGGGCCGGCAAAGACGACTTTGAACTGGTGACCTTGTGACGGCCCGCCAAGCGGCTACCGCGCGCCTGGGCCAGCGGCGCGCGGATCAGGCAGAGCCGCAGTTGTCGTCTACACTCCCACGTATGAACGCGCCGACCAAGCAGCCCAAGCAACGCGACCCCGGGGTCCAGCAGATTCTGACCCTCGCCCGCCGCTATTGCGACTGGATCGAGGCGGCCGGGCCCGCCGCGCCGCACTGGCTGCGGGAGGTGGCCCTGCTGTTGCCGTGGCTGCACGCCGCCATGACCTCGGTCCCCGACCACGGGCCCCGGGCCGGGCCCGTCAACCCGGTCGATCTGGACGCGCGCTTCGATCTCTACTCGCGCCTGCGGGCCTTGCTCGCCGATCGGGACGGTTATTTCCTGGAGTTCGACCGCGCGCAGGAGGGTTTGGACGCCCGGACCGGCAGCCTGGCGGACGACCTGACCGATATCTACTGCGAACTGAAGGGCGGTCTGCGGATCTTCGACCTGGACCCGCAGCGCGCGCTGCAAACCTGGTTGCTCGGCTACGAGGGCCACTGGCGCGAACACCTGATCGATGCCGAGCGGCACCTGGCCATGTTGGCCGCCGCCGATCGCCTGGGCCCGGTCGGGGACCGCGATTAGTCCTTTTTTCCCCTGGATTGAACGGGTCGGTTTCTGTTAAATTCCCGCGCCAGTTTAGAATATCGGAGACGACCCAGCATGTCTGCACCCCTGACCAGCGAGCACCTGACCCTGACCTCGCCCGCCGCGGCCAAGATGAGTGAGCTTTTCAACCAGGTCGACGACAGCATCCAGGGGGTGCGCGTCTTCGCCACCGCCGGCGGCTGCAGCGGCATCGGCTTCGGCATGACCTTTACCGACGAGATCAACGAGGACGACGGCGTGCTGTCCTGCGATGGCTTCAAGGTCGTGGTGGACGACGGGACCCTGGACCACCTGCGCGGCGTGGAGATCGATTACGTCGATGACGCCGAGGGCGGCGCCCACTTCCGCTTCAACAACCTGCCGCGGGCCGAAGGCGGCGGTTGCGGCAACTGCGGCTCGCATTCGGGCGGCGGCTCCGGCGGCGGGTGCTCCTGATCCGGCGGGCGCGGCAGCGGCCCGGCGGCCGCAGCCTCCGCGCCCACCAGCGCCCCCGGCCGGCAGGATGCCCCATCGACAGCGGCTGCGGCCGCTGTTTTGTTTTTCGCCATCACGTCACGGCCGTGTCCCAGTCCGCCCCGCGGCGGCCGGTCTCGGTCGCGCAAGGGGTCAGGTCATGATCAAGGTCGGAATCGTCGGCGGGACCGGCTACACGGGCGCCGAACTGCTGCGCATCCTACTGCGGCACCCGCGGGCCTCGGTGGCGGTGATCACCTCCCGGGGCGAGGCCGGTACGGCGGTGTCGGACCTGTTTCCCCACCTGCGCGGCCAGTTCGACCTGTGCTTCAGCGAGCCCGATCCGGTGCAACTGGGTGCCTGCGATGTGGTGTTCTTCGCCACGCCCAATGGGACGGCCATGGGGCAGGCCCCGGACCTGCTGGCCCGCGGCGTCCGCGTGGTCGATCTGGCCGCGGACTTCCGGCTCCGGGACCCGGCCCAGTGGGAGGCCTGGTACGGGATGCCCCACGCCTGTCCGCAACTGCTCGCGGACGCGGTCTACGGCCTGCCGGAACTGCACCGGGACGCGGTGCGCTCCGCGCGCCTGATCGCCAATCCGGGCTGCTACCCGACGGCGGTGACGCTGGGCTTTGCCCCCTTGCTGGCGCGGGGCCTGGTGGATCCGGGCTGGTTGATCGCCGATGCCAAGTCGGGTGCCAGCGGTGCCGGTCGCAAGGCCGAGACCGGCCTCTTGATGGCCGAGGTGGGCGAGGGCTTCAAGGCCTATGCGGTCAAGGGGCACCGCCACGCGCCCGAGATCGGTCAGAACCTGGCCCGGCTCACCGGCCGGTCGGTCGGCCTGACCTTTGTCCCCCACCTGCTGCCGATGATTCGCGGGATCGAAGCGACGCTCTACGCGCGCCTGAGCACCGACGTGTCGGACGCGGACCTGACGGACCTCTATCGGCAGCACTACCTGGGCGAGGCCTTCGTCGACGTGATGCCGGCCGGTGCCAATCCCGATACCCGCTCGGTGCGCGGCAGCAACCTGTGCCGCATCGCCGTGACGCGCCAAGCCGGTTCCGACGTGGTGATCGTCCAGTCGGTAATCGACAATCTGGTCAAGGGGGCGGCCGGACAGGCGGTCCAGAACATGAATCTGATGTTCGGGTTGGACGAGGCCGCGGGTCTCGGCGCGATTGCCTTGTTGCCCTGAGTTCCCAGCCTCGCCCAACCCGCCGCGTAGGACGTCGGGCCTGGTGCTTGAACTGCCCGCCGCGCAGACGCAACTAGTGTTATCGAGCAACTTCAACGAACATGAGTCAGCCATGAGCACAGAAAACCCTACCGATTTGCCCCTGGTATTCACCGCGTCAGCGGCGGCCAAAGTCGCCCAACTCATTGTTGAGGAAGGAAAGCCGGAACTGATGCTGCGGGTTTATATCCAGGGCGGCGGCTGCTCCGGATTCCAGTACGGCTTCACCTTCGACGAGTCGGTGCAGGACGGGGATACGCAAGTGGTGACCGACGGCGTGAAGTTGCTGATCGATCCCATGAGCATGCAGTACCTCACGGGCGCCGAGATCGACTACACGGAGGGCCTGCAAGGCGCCCAGTTCGTCATCCGCAACCCCAGCGCATCCACGACCTGTGGCTGCGGCTCCTCGTTCGCGGTCTGATGCCTTTGGATACCGTCGAGTCGTCGCTCGCGCTGATCCGGCGCGGTACCGAAGAGATCCTGCTGGAGGAGGCGCTGCGCAAGAAGCTGGAGCGCGGGGTGCCCTTGCGGGTCAAGGCGGGTTTCGACCCGACCGCGCCCGACCTGCACCTGGGCCACACGGTCCTCATCAACAAGCTGCGCCAGTTTCAGGAGTTGGGCCATCACGTCCTCTTCCTGATCGGCGACTTCACCGGCATGATCGGCGACCCGACGGGCAAGAGCGCCACCCGCAAGCCGCTATCACCTGAACAGATCGCGGCCAATGCCGCGACCTATCAGGAGCAGGTCTTCCACATCCTCGACCCCGCACGGACCGAGGTCGTATTCAACTCTCACTGGATCGAACCCCTGGGCGCGGCGGGCCTGATACAACTCGCCGCCCGGCACACGGTGGCCCGGATGCTGGAGCGCGACGACTTCGGCAAGCGCTACCGCGGTGGGCAGCCGATTGCAGTGCACGAGTTTCTCTACCCGCTGATCCAGGGCTACGACTCGGTGGCCTTGCGCGCCGATGTGGAGCTTGGCGGAACCGACCAGAAATTCAATCTCCTGGTGGGGCGGCAGTTGCAGGAGTCCTACGGGCAGGAGCCCCAGGTGGTCATCACGCTGCCGCTTCTGGAGGGGCTCGACGGCGTCCAGAAGATGTCGAAGTCGCTCGGCAACTATATCGGGATCACCGACGCGCCGGACGACATGTTCGGCAAGCTCATGTCCGTGTCGGACGAGCTGATGTGGCGCTACCTGGAGCTGCTGAGCGCCCGTCCCATGGCGGATATGGACGCCTGGCGGGCCGCGGTGGCGGACGGCGCCAACCCGCGTGACATCAAGTTCGAGTTGGCGCAGGAGATGGTCACCCGGTTTCACTCGCCCGCGGCGGGCCTGGCCGCCAAGGAAGGGTTCATCGCGCGCTTCCAGCAAGGGGTTGTCCCGGACGATCTGCCGGAACTCCTCGTTGCCGCGGACGCCGCCGACGGGGTGGGTCTCGCCCGGCTTCTCAAGGACGCGGGTCTGGTTCAGACGACCTCCGAGGCCCTGCGCCTGATCGGGCAGGGGGGTGTGAAGATCGATGGTGAGCGGGTCGCGGACCCGCGGCTGCGGTGCCGGGTCGGCACCACGCACCTGTATCAGGTCGGCAAGCGGCGATTTGCCAAGGTGCGGGTCGCGTCAGGGCCTGACCAGAATCCATAAGTAACGAATCAAGAACAAGTTAGACACAATCGTTGTCGTTGTCGTTGTCGTTGTCGTTGTCGTAATCGTAATCGGAGAAGCGATTCATTTTAAGCATGAACAACCCGCTGTCGATCGGGGGCCATGATCACGGTTCCGGCACGCGGCCTCGTAGATCG
>NZ_CAIKKU010000302.1 GCF_903828115.1 uncultured Thiodictyon sp.
CCCGGCAGGCACCCGCCGTTGCCATCCGCCCGCCCCATTGCTTAGGATGGGTGCCAATCAACCCCAAAGGACGGACCCCCGCGTGACCCGGCACAATCCAGACGATCCCATCCGCATCCTGCACCTCTCGGACCTGCACTTTCGCGCCGACCGCGCCTGGGACGCGGACCCGGTGCTGCGCGACCTGGCCCGCTTCATCGCCGCCGAGGTCCGACAAGGGCTGGTGCCGGACCTGGTGGCCATCACCGGCGACCTGGCCTTCTCGGGCAAGGCGGACGAGTACCGCCGCGACCCGGGCCAGCCGGACGACCGGCCGCACTGCACCGCCTGGGACTGGCTGACGGATGAACTGTGGCCGGCCCTCGCGCCCGACCCGGCGCGGCCACTGCCGCGCGAGCGCCTGCTGCTGGTCCCCGGCAATCACGACGCCGACCGCCGCCAGGTCGACCTGATCGCCCGCATGGCCCAGCAAGGCCTGCTGGCCGCCGCGGATCAGGACCAGATCGCCACCGTGCTGGCCGATCCCAACCAGGGCGCGGTGCTGTTCAAACGCCACGCCGCCTACCTCGCCTTCTACGGCGCCTGGCTGGGGACGCCGCAAGCCCTGCCCTGGTGGCAGCGCAGCATCGAGATACACGGCCAACGCCTGCACCTCGCCGGGCTCGACTCCGCCTGGATGGCCTGTGACGACCAGGACTATGGCCGCCTCTTGCTCAGCCATTACCAGATCAACCAGACCGTCGATGTCCGCGCCGCCGCGGGTGCCGATTGGCGGATCGCCCTGCTGCACCACCCCTGGGACCATCTCGCCCCCTTCGACGGCAGCGCGGCCCGCCAGACCATCCACCTGCACCGCGACCTGGTCCTGCGCGGCCACCGCCACGAGACCGAGGCCTTCCGCGTGCTCTCGCCCGACCCGGCCCGCGCCTGCCTGGAACTGGCCGCCGGCTGCGTCTATGACGGCAGCCGCTATCCCAACGCCTTCCAATGGATCGAACTCTCCGCGGACCCTCCCGTCGGAGCGGCCCCCGGCCGCGACGCCCCCAAGCGGGTAAGGGTGCACTTGCGCGCCTGGGTCCAAGGCGCCTGGCAGACCGACCGCAATCAACCAGGGTGCCCGGACGGCCACGCCGAGTTCGACCTCGACCGGCCCGCCGCCGCGCCGGGCAAGCGGCCGCCGCCCCCCGCCGACCCGCGCAAATACCTGGAAGACCTCGCCACCGACACCGGCTCGATCGACATCCGCGGCCTGGTCACCGGCCGCCCCGAGGCCCACCGCTTCCCCATCGCGGAGCTTTACATCGAACTCCAGGCGACCGGCACCGGGGCCGCGGCGGCGGACCAGACCGGCGAGGCCCGCACCCACCCCCGCGCCACCCTGCTGCGCGAGGCCCTGGTCAATCCCCGCCTGGTCATCGTCGGCGACCCCGGCTGCGGCAAGACCACCTTCCTACGCTGGGTCGCCCACTGCCTGGCCGCGGACCGGCTGGGGCGCGACCCCGGGGCCGCCGCGCGCCGGCTCGGGCTCGATCCGGGCGAGGCCGGGCCGCGCCTGCCGCTCCTGATCCCCATCGCCGACTGGCTCGACTATATCGAGCGCACCAAGGCCCAGAAGACGGGCCCGACCCTGCCCAACGGCGCCGCCTGGCTCCCCGCCTATCTCGGCGCGCGCGCCGGCGACGCCAACCAGGCCCTCGGCACGGACGACTTCCGCCGCCTGCTCGACGACGGCCAGGCCCTGATCCTGCTCGACGGCCTGGACGAGGCCCCCGACCGGCTCCAGCGCGAGCGCGCCGTGCGGCGCATCGAACGCCTGGCCCAGGCCTGGCCGCGCTGCCCCCTGGTCGTCACCAGCCGCCCGGCCGCCTATCAGGACAAGGCCGTGCTCGCCGGTTTCACCCACACCCCATCGAGGCCCTGGACGCCGCCGCCATCGACGGCTTCCTCGCCCGCTGGGGCCGCGCACTCTTCCCCGAGCGCCCGGACCGGGCCGCCGCCCACCACCGGGAACTGGCCGCCGCGCTCGCCTCCCGCCGGGAGATCCGCCAACTCGCCCGCAACACCGTCATGCTGACCGCGCTCGCCGTCGTACACTGGAACGACAAGCGCCTGCCCGAACAGCGCGCCGAACTCTACGAGTCCATCGTCCGCTGGCTGATCGAGGCGCGCGAACAGCGCCCCGGCCGGGAGCGCGCCCAGCGCTGCCGCCAGCTCCTGGCGGAGTTGGCGCTCGCCATGCAGACCGACCCCAAGGGCCGCCAGGTCCAGGTCACCCGCCGCTGGGCGGCCGAGCGCATCGCACCCCGTTGCGACCGGGGCCAGGCCGGCGACGCGGCCGGGGACCCCATCGAGCGCGCCGAGTGCTTCCTGGCCGCCGAGGAGATCGACAGCGGCATCCTGGTCCGCCGCGGCCACCAACTGCGCTTCTGGCACCTGACCTTCCAGGAATACCTCGCCGCCCAGGCCCTGGCCGGTCGACCGGACGCCGAGCGTGCCGAGCTGCTCCTGTCCGCTGCCGGCGACAACGGCGCCGCGCTCTATCGGCCGGAATGGCGCGAGACCGTCCTGCTGCTCGCCGGCGTGCTCTACCTGCAGGGCGAGGACAAGGTGGAGTGCCTGATCGCCGCCGTCCTCGACCGGCTCGGACCGACCCCCACGCTGGCCCGACAGGCGCGCGCCGCCGGTCTGCTGGGCGCACTGGTGCGGGACCTCAGCCCCTTCGGCTACCGTCCCGCCGACCCCCGCTATGCGCTGGTCCTCGACGCCGCCCTGGCCGTCTTCGACCCCGTTCAGGCCCCGGCCATCCCGCTGGCGGACCGCATCGCCGCCGCCGATGCGCTGGCCCAGGCGGGCGACCCGCGGCTGGGGTGGACCCAACCCGGGCGCTGGGTGGAACTGCCCGGCGGGCGCTTCGCGATGGGTGCGCAGAAGCAGGACCGGGCGGCGCCGGGCTACGACCCCGAGGCCGACGACGCCGAGGCCCCGGTTCACAGCGTGACCCTCGCCGGCTTCCGGATCAGCCGCTTCCCGGTGACCGTCCAGGAGTTTGCCGAGTTTCTGGACGATGAGGACCACGCCGACCCCCGCTGGTGGCAGGCCGGCGGGGCGGACGAGGCCGTTGAGCCCGATAACTGGGAGTCCCAGCGGGCCTATCCGAGCCGGCCGGTGGTCCATTGCTCCTGGTACCAGGCCATGGCCTTCTGCGCCTGGCTCAGCGACAAGCTGGCCCGGCCCCAAGGCGCTAAGGGCACCCTCTGGTTACCCCCGGGCCTCGTGGTGCGGCTGCCGACCGAAGCGGAGTGGGAATACGCGGCCCGCGGCGAGTCCGGCCGGCGCTATCCCTGGGGCAACGAGCCGCCCAACGCACAGCGCGCCAATTACGGCGAAACCAAGGTCGGGCACGCGACCCCGGTCGGCATCTTCCCCGGCGATTGCACCCCGGACGGCGTGCTGGACCTGGCCGGCAATGTCTGGGAGTGGTGCCTGGACGCCTATCGCGACGACTTCTATGCCGAGTGTCACCGCCAAGGGGCGCCGGCCGACCCGGTGGCCCGCGGCGACGGCGGGTCGTCGCGCGTGCTGCGCGGCGGTGCCTTCTTCCGCGTGGCCAGGGTCCTGCGCTCCTCGAACCGGATCTGGGACGTGCCCGGGTTCCGGTACCAGACCATCGGGTTCCGCTGCGTCCTGGCCGCGCCCCGCCAGCCTTGACCCTTCGATCCTTTGACCCTTTCTTTACAACGGACCGCGTAGCGGTCCGTTTACGATTGACAATGCAATGACATTTTGTCAGTGTAAGTGTCACTGTCAATCACACTGACACGGGCTGTCAGTCCTGCCATGCAACTCACCCTCGAACAAGCCGCGGACCGTCTGGGCAAGTCCGTCCGCCAGGTACGCTACCTGATCCAGAGCGGTGTCCTGCCCGCCGCCAAGACCGGCGGGCGCCGGCTGATCGCCGCCGCGGCCTTCTCGTTCCCACGCGCAAGCAGCACTGCCGTCAAGTCAAGCGCCGTAGCCCAAGCCCCTGGAGTCCAAGGCTTCAGGAGATTTCTGAGTAAAAGTTTCCCGCTTTTTGGGATAGAATATTGGCACTGGCAGATTTCCTCCGCGGCGCAGGAAAG
>NZ_CAIKKU010000303.1 GCF_903828115.1 uncultured Thiodictyon sp.
GAACAATCCGATCACGACAACGACAACGACAACGACAACGACCAGGACAGCGTACCCGGGATCTCGGCCATCACATCAGTCTGATTGCACCCGGGGGCGCCGCACGCCTTGCCCGACGCCACTACGTCGGCGTAGACTCCACGGCGCTTCAGGTGTCCCGCGGGCCTTCGCGCCCAAGGGATGAAACGGGAAGCCGGTGCCCACCCCGCTCGCACGGTGTGCCATCCCGGCGCTGCCCCCGCAACGGTAGACGAGTTTCGGCCGATCCTAATTCACTGCCGTGTAGGCAGCTTAGAAGTTAGAAGACGCGGGAAGGCGATCCGCCCGGTGCCTGTGCCTGTGCCCCGTGTGGGCGCGGGCGTCGGCCGCTCGTGAGTCCGGAGACCGGCCTGAAGCGATCACCCGCGGGTGATCGATCCGGCATTGCGGTGGGCAATTGCGCGGTGCCCGCGGGGCCTGATCACCCCGTGTCCGCGCCCGTCCCTGCCCCCCGCCTGCCGCCGTCTTCCATCCGGTGGGTTCTTCATGTCCGTTTCATGCCCGGCACTCTTCATCGCCGCCCCCGCCTCCGGTCAGGGCAAGACCACGGTCACGGCCGGGCTCGCCCGGCTCCAGCGCCGACTCGGGCGCCGGGTGCGGGTCTTCAAGACCGGACCGGACTTCCTGGACCCCATGATCCTCGCGCGCGCCGCCGGGGCCCCGGTCTATAACCTGGATCTGTGGATGGGCGGCGAGGACCATTGTCGGGACCTGCTGCACCGGGCCGCGCGGGAGGTCGACCTGATCCTGGTCGAAGGTGTCATGGGCCTCTATGACGGCGAGCCCAGCGGGGCGGATCTCGCCGCCCGCTTCGACCTGCCGCTCCTGTGTGTCATCGATGCCGCCGCCATGGCCCAGACCTTCGCCGCCCTGGCCTTCGGGCTGACCCGCTTTCGCCCGGGGCTCAGCACCGCCGGGGTCCTGGCCAACCGGGTCGGCGGCGCGGGTCACGCGGCGACACTGACCGCGAAGCTGCCGGCGGACCTCCCCTTCCTGGGCACCCTGCCACGGGACCCGGGGCTGGAGTTGCCCCACCGTCACCTGGGACTCTGGCAGGCGCAAGAGGTGGCGGACCTGGATGCGCGGCTGGAACGGATCGCCGACGCACTGGTCCGGACCGCGCTCGCTGACCTGCCCGCCCCCGTCGCCTTTCGCCCGGCGGCGGACCCGCCGCCGCCCGCCCGCACACTCGCGGGCCGACGCATCGCCGTGGCCCGGGACCTGGCCTTTTCCTTTCTGTATCAGGCCAATCTGGATACGCTGGAGGCCGCGGGGGCGCACCTTTGCTTCTTCTCGCCCCTGGCGGACGCGGCGCTGCCCCCCTGCGATGCGCTCTATCTCCCGGGCGGCTACCCGGAGATCTATCTGGATCGGCTCGCCGCCAACGGGGCCATGAAGGCCGCCATTCGGGCCCACCAGGCGGCGGGGCGCCCGTTGCTGGCCGAGTGCGGCGGGCTCCTGTATCTGCTGGACACCCTGGCCGCCGTGGACGGCGACCCGGCCCCCATGGTCGGCCTCCTGCCGGGCCAGGCGCGGATGCAGCCGCGGCTGGCCAACCTGGGGCTCCAGGGGGTCAGCCTGCCGGAGGGTGAACTGCGCGGTCATACCTTCCACCACTCGCACGCGCAGATCGCACTGGACCCCATCGCCCGCTCCCGGGCGCTGCGCGAACACGGCGCCCCGGAGTCGGTCTATCGGGTCGGCCGGCTCACCGCGTCTTATCTGCATCTCTATTTCCCCTCCAACCCGAGCGCCGCCGCGCGGCTGTTTCTACCATGAGCCACCGATATCCCGACCCCGAGGTCGCCGCGGTCTACCGCACCATCGCCGTGCTCTGCCTGGGGCATGTGGAGGCCTTTTATCCGGAACCGATGTTGGAGACCCTGGGCTGGGACCGGCGCCGGCCCATGGCGGACCTGGTGTACCAGGACACCTGGGGCCGGGCGGTGCCGGCGCCATGAGCGATCAGCCTGGGCCTGGCCGTGTCTTGACCCATCGGCCAAGAGAGGAATTTCTCTCACGGAGACACGGAGACACAAAGTAGGAAATGCTTGATGTACAACCATCGACGACCACGACGAGGCTCTATCCTGTGGACTTGTCGCCAGCCCTGTATTCTCCGGGTCTGCGTGTCTGCGTGAGAGGATTCCGGAGCTATGGGTAACGACATGGGTCCGGGTACCTTGCTGCCTCACGGCGGACGACTGCGGGCCGCCGCCGCGCACTACCGGATACCGCTCACCGACTGGCTGGACCTCTCCACCGGGATCAACCCCCAGGGCTGGCCGGTCCCGCCGGTACCGGACCTCTGGCAACGCCTGCCGGAGGAGGACGACGGCCTGGAGCAGGCGGCGGCACACTATTACGGCAACGGCGCACTGTTGCCGGTGGCCGGCTCCCAGGCCGCGATCCAGGCCCTGCCGCGGCTGCGCCCGCCCGGACGGGTCGGCGTCATCGCCCCCGGTTACGGCGAACACGCCCACGCCTGGCGGCGGACCGGACACGCGGTGCAACTGCTGCCGGTGGCGATGATCGAGGCCGCCCTCCCCGACCTGGGCGTGCTGGTGCTGATCCATCCGAACAACCCGACCGGGGCGCGCTTTGCGCGCGCGGACCTGCTGCGCTGGCGCCGGGTGCTCGCCCAGCGCGGCGGCTGGCTGGTGATCGACGAGGCCTTCATGGACGCGACCCCGGGCGAGAGCCTGGCGACCCTGGGACCGCTGCCCGGCCTGGTCCTGCTGCGCTCACTCGGCAAGTTCTTCGGGCTGGCCGGGGCCCGGGTCGGCTTCGTGCTGGCCGACCCGGCGCTGACCCAACCGCTCGCCGCCCAGCTCGGCCCCTGGACCATCGCCGCCCCGGCCCGCTGGGTCGCCACCAAGGCCCTCGAGGATCAAACCTGGCAGGCGGCGGCCCGCGCACACCTCGCCGCCGCCGGCCCCCGGCTTGCGGCGCTCCTCACCCGCCACGGCCTCCCGCCGCAGGGCGGCTGCGCCCTGTTTCAATGGGTCCCCACCGAGCGGGCACCACTGCTCCATGAACACCTGGCCCGCGTCGGCATCCTGACCCGCCTCTTTGAGGCGCCGCCCGCCGTGCGCTTCGGGCTTCCCGGGAGCGAGGATGAATGGACACGGCTCGCTGACGCTTTAGGAAGTACGTTAGTACGTTAGTACGGGAGTACGGGAGTACGGGAGTACGTGAACACCACGGTGCGGTCGGTCTGGTTGATCGTCACTGCCAACACGCGGTTCACGCCGATCAGTAACCGATGATCAGACACAGGACTGTCCGCACCTGCCCGTGACAACAGGCACCCACTCTTGCCCACGATAGACCCGAACCGGATTGCCGCGGATCAGCCGGGTGTGCTGTTGCCAGCGCGCGGTGCCGCCCTCGCGCGCCTTGGTTTCGGCGCGTTCAGCGAAGAGACTCGCCAGCCGGGCAAGCGCGAGCCGGCGGTTCAGGAGTTGCGAGCGCTCTTCCTGGGCGATGGCGTGGAGCCCGGTCGGCAGATGGGTGACCCGGACGGCGCTCTCCGTGCGGTTGACGTGCTGTCCGCCGGGACCGCTCGCGCGCAGTGTCTCGACCCGCACCGCCGTACTATCCCAGTGGTCAGCGGCGGGCTCCGCGAAGGCGGCCACGCTGACGAACCAGTTCTTGCGGGGGTGATGCGTCCGGTAGGGGCTGGCGCCAATCCACTGGATGGTCCCCAACCAACTGCGGACCTGCGCCGCCGCCCCCGTGCCGCTGGCCCGTAGCAGGATCGAACGGGCATCGCCGCCATGCTCGCCGGGCGTGCGCGCGATTTCCGCCACGGTGAGCCCATGCGCGCTGAGATCCCGGATCAGCAGCGGGACCAGGCGCCCCACCACCCATTCACACTCGGGCGGGCCGCGCCCGGCAGAGAGTTGCAGCCACAGGGTCGGCGCGTCCCCGCTCACGGCCGGCCGCGTCGCGGTTTGCGCGCCCCCGGTTGACGATGGGCCGGACGCCTGACTTTGTAGGTGAGCACCGGCCGCAGGGTGGCAATCACGTCGATCAGCCCGGCCTCGCTCAGGTCGGCCACCACGCGCTCGATGCCCTTGTAGTTCTCCGGGGCCTCGTCATAGAGGAGATCCTTGTCTTCGCAGATCACCCGGCCGCCGAGCGCGGTGGTGACGAGTGCCTCGGCACCCTGTCGGCCGCCCAGACGGCCGCGTGCCTCGCCGCGCTTCCACTTGCGCCCGGCGCCATGGGCGAGCGAGAAGAGGCTCCGTTCGCTGGGGGCGTGTGGCTGCACCAGATAGGACAGGGTGCCCCGCGAGCCGGGGATGATGATCGGTCCACGGTCGGCCGGCGCCGCCCCCTTGCGATGCAGCCAGAGCCGCTCGCCGTGCCAATCGAGCGGCTGGACCAGATTGTGCCAACTGTCGAGTCGACGTTGCGCCTCGGCGTTCAGCGCCGTCAGGACCCGGTGGGCGATGAGCCCGCGATTGGCCTGCGCCCACCGCAGCGCGTGATCATGCTGCCGCAGATACTCAACGGCCGCGGGGCTCGCCGGAGCGAGCCCGTGGTGGCCCTGCTGGTCCACGACCGTGCGCAGGATGGATTCCCCGAGCCCGCGCGAACCGCTGTGGACCAGGAGCAGCGCTTGGTCAGGGTCGATGCCCAGCGTCGCCAAGGCCGCCGGGTCCATCACCGCTTCGACCCATTGCACCTCTGCGAAGTGATTACCGCCCCCGATGGTCCCGAGCGCGGCGTCGCCGGCGGTCGGCTCCAGCCCATAGTCGGTGCGCCAGTCGGATAGCTCGCCGTTCCACGGGTCTTCGAGCCCCTGCAGGCGCTCGGCCGCGCGCTCGGGTTTGAACTTGCGCCGCGGCAGGTCTGTCTGCCACAGCCCCATCCCGCAACCGATGTCGTTGCCCACCAAGGCCGGATAGATCTGCTCGCACAGAAAGGCCGCGCCGATCGGATAGCCCTTGCCTGGATGCAAATCGGGTAGCCCCACGGCCTGACGCATACCCGGCAGCGCGGCGGTCTGCTCCAGTTGGCGCAGGGCCTCGCCTTCGATCCAGGACTGATCGGAGGCGATGAGTTGGTAGGGCAGCGGCATCAAGTCAACTCCTCGAAGAATGGATGGCACTGGTCTGGCCAGGGCCTACCCAGGTCAGCCCCAACACCCGCTGGCCGGTCGGCCACTCGGGATGCCCGTAGATCACCGCCAAGCGGGTGCTCTCATCCGAAATGTGTTCGGCAAGCTGATCGCATAACCAATTGAAGTCAGACATCGAGCTGTCGTACCCGCCGTGCAGCCACGCCAGTACCCCGCCGGCAGGCCCCGCATCCAGTTGAGTCCAGAGCCGGCGGAAGGCACCCGTGCGGCAGGACTCGCGACTCCAGAGTGTCGCACCGGTGCGCAGCCTCACACCCGTCTTCAGCACCGCGTGGATATCGGCGACATCATAGCCAATCAAGGTACGCGACAGCATCAGCAGGCCATCGACATGGGTGGCAATCGCCGCGGCGCGCAGTAACCCCCGCTGGGGGCCGATATCGAACACGCCATCCAGGGCTGAGTGCAGGGGGGCGCGCCAAGGTGCGTCGGGGTCGCGGGCCTTGTCGCCGACGATGAACGCGATGCGCAGGGCCGCCTCCTTCAGTCCGGCCAGGCGGTCCGCCCAACCGGGTGTTTGGGCGCGCGTCGCGGGGTCGTTGGCATCGACCACCAGCGCGATAAAATCGAAGGGACGCAGGCGCGTCTCGATCCAGCGATCGAGCCCCGCCGGATCATCCCGGCCGGTGCGGAAACAGTCGATATCCCAGCCGGTCATGTGACTGGCGGCGTCCCAGGACGCCCTGGCCCGGACGCGCAAGGCATCGATCACCGCATCCGCTTCCGGACCCAGCGCGATGCACGCCGGTACTGGCGGCCTCCTATCATCGAAGGGTCCCAGATTCGCGAGCCAAGACTCGGTCTTGGTCGGCGCTGCGGATGCCGGCGGCGGCGCCGGGGCCAGTTTGCCCGGTTCGCCGATGATGTCGGCCAGTCCGCCGGTGACCTTCAGCGTGGCGCCCATCGCGAAGGCTTGCAGAATCTGACGTCGGTGCATGTGCGGATACTCAGGGTGCTGTTGTCAAAGAGGTCTGGTGGTGCGGGTGGGTTGGCGGGTCAATGATTCAACAGGCAATAATCGCCGCTCGGTCGATCATGGGTATAGACTCGAACCAACCGGCCAGGTCCCGTCCCACTCTCCTAGCAGGGTCAGGCTCAGGACCC